>NZ_LNCQ01000022.1:0-194643 GCF_002831785.1 Allobosea sp. FBZP-16
GGCGGCGCGCGGAGTCGCCGCGGCGCTGCTGCGCCAGGGCGACCTGCCCGACGAACTGCGCGAGGCGGCGCTGGCGCTCGGCCGCACCGATCCCGATCTGGCGACCCGCCTCTCCGCGACGCTGGCGGACGAGCTGCCGCTGCTGAAGCGAGACGGCCGTTTCGTACGTGAGGGCTTCGATCCGGCGCTCGACGAGCTCCGGCTCCTCCAGGTCGATTCCCGCAAGGTGATCGCGCAATTGCAGGCGCGCTATGCCGCCGAGACCGATTGCCGGACCCTGCGCATCAAGCACAATTCCATGCTCGGCTATTTCGTCGAGGTGCCGCAGGCGGTCGGCGAGACCTTCCTCCGGGAGCCCTGGCGCGCCGTCTTCGTGCATCGCCAGACCATGTCGGACGCGATGCGCTTCTCCTCGGTCGAGCTCGGCGAGCTCGAAGCCAAGATCGCCTCGGCCGCCGACCGGGCACTGAAGCTCGAACTTTCGATCTTCGCCGCCCTGACCGAAGCCGTCCTTGCGCAGGCCGAGCCGATCAAGGCGGCGGCGCAGGCGCTGGCGGTGATCGACGTTGCCGCGGCACTGGCCGAGCTTGCCATCGATGGCGGCTGGACCAGGCCCCAGGTCGATGACGGAGCCGCCTTCACCATCAAGGCCGGCCGCCATCCCGTGGTCGAGGCGGCGCTGAAGCGGCAGGGCCAGCCCTTCGTCGCCAATGACAGCGAGCTGTCCGCGTCAGGCAAAGACCGCGATGGCCGCATCTGCCTGATCACCGGCCCGAACATGGCGGGCAAGTCGACCTTCCTGCGCCAGAACGCGCTCATCGCAGTGCTCGCCCAGATGGGCTCTTTCGTGCCGGCGCAAAGTGCCCATATCGGTATTGTCGACCGGCTGTTCTCGCGCGTCGGCGCCGCTGACGATCTGGCGCGGGGCCGCTCGACCTTCATGGTCGAGATGGTCGAGACCGCGGCAATCCTCAACCAGGCCGGGCCGCGGGCGCTGGTGATCCTCGACGAGATCGGCCGAGGCACCGCGACCTTCGACGGTCTCTCGATCGCCTGGGCCGCGATCGAGCATCTGCACGAGGCCAATCGCTGCCGGGCGTTGTTCGCGACGCATTACCACGAGCTGACCGCGCTGGCCGAGCGGCTCGACCGGGTCGCCAACGCCACCGTGCGTGTCACCGAATGGAATGGCGAAGTCGTCTTCCTGCACGAGGTCGTGCCGGGCGCCGCCGATCGCTCATACGGCATTCAGGTCGCCAAGCTCGCCGGCCTGCCGCCGGCCGTGGTCGAGCGCGCCCGCGCCATCCTCTCCGAGCTGGAGAAGAGCGAGCGCGAAAAGCCGGTCGCGGCTTTGGTCGACGATCTCCCGCTCTTCGCGGTGCAGATGCGCAAACCCGCGCCGGCAGCTGTCCCGGTCGCCGGCCCCGACGAACTGCGCGAGGCGCTCGCCGGGCTCGACCCCGACGAGATGACGCCGCGCGAGGCGCTGGAGGCGCTCTACAGGCTCAAGCGGCTGAATTGAGCCTGCGCCCGATCCCTTCGGCCGCTGCGACGCCCGTGGCGAAGCAGGCCTGCAGCAGATAGCCGCCGGTCGGCGCCTCCCAGTCGAGCATCTCCCCGGCGACGAAAATCCCAGGCAGGCGCTTCAGCATGAAATATTGGTCGATCTCTTCGGCCCGGATGCCGCCGGCGGTCGAGATGGCGCGGGCGAGCGAGGCCATGCCGGTGAGGCGCAAGGGCGCAGCCTTGATAAGCCCCGCGAGCGCGTCGGGCTCGGCCGTCAGCGGTCCGCTCGTAGCCTCCCGCAGCACGGCCGCCGCAACCGGCGAAAGCCCCGCCGCCTTGCGGAGATGGTTGCTCAGCGTCTCGCCCGCACGGCGCTTCGCCAGCCGGTTGGCCAGCTCCAGCTCGGTCAGGTCCGGTCGCAGGTCGATCGTCAGGGCCGCTTCGCCATCGCGGGCGATGGTCTCCCGCAGCGGGCCCGACAGCGCATAGATCGCTCCGCCCTCGATACCTCCTGCGTCGATCATCGCCTCGCCCATCACGCGCTGTCCGGCGAAGCTCAGCGCGATCCGCTTCAGCGGCTGACCGGCGAAGCGCTCGCGCATCAAGGGCGACCAGTCGACCGAGAAACCGGCATTGGCGGGGCGCAGTGGCGCGATCACAGCGCCCTTGCCAGCAAGCAATTCGACCCAGGAGCCGTCCGCGCCGAGCCGCGGCCAGCTCGCGCCGCCGAGCGCCAGCAGGGTCGCGCGGGGTTTCACGATCTCCTCGCCGCCATCGCGAACCGCAAAGCGCAGCGCGCCGCTCTCATCCCATCCCGACCAGTGCCGCCCCGAATGCAGCGCGACGCCGAGCCCGTCGAGCCGGGCCAGCCAGGCCCGCAGCAGCGGCGAGGCCTTCATCGCCCTGGGGAAGACGCGCCCGCTCGACCCGGTGAAGCTCTCCGCCCCGAGCCCATCGGCCCAGTCGCGCAGCGCCTGCGGCGGGAAGGCGCGGATCACCGGCTCCAGCCAGGCGCGCGCGGTGCCATAGCGCTCAAGAAGAGCGTCGAGCGGCTCGGAATGCGTCAGGTTGAGCCCGCCGCGCCCGGCGAGCAGGAATTTGCGCGCCGGCGAGGCCATCCGCTCGTAGAGCGCGACCTTGTGGCCGGCCTGCGCCAGCCGCTCGGCCGCGATCAGCCCGGCCGGGCCGGCGCCGACGACGGCGACGTCGATGTCTCTAGTATGAACCATCCGGCCTTTTCTCGCGGGTCATCCCGGACGCAGCGAACCGGAGATCTGGGATCCATTCCGGAGCCTTTCCGAAGGAGGTTCCGGAATGGGTCCCTGGTCTCCCTCCGGTCGCCCGGGACGACAGCGTTCTTTTTTGCTCGGGACTATGCTGCCGGCAGTCTCAATTGCCGAACACGGTGTTGAGCTGGCTGCCGACCATGATGAAGGTGGTACGCTTCGGCATCTCCTTGAGCCGGACGGCGCCGATGTAGGTCATCGCCGAGCGCACCCCGCCCATGATCTCCTGCATCGTGCCCTCGACCGGGCCACGATAGGGCACCTCGACGGTCTTGCCCTCGGAGGCCCGGTATTTGGCGACGCCGCCGGAATATTTCTTCATCGCCGTGTCCGAGGACATACCGTAGAATACCATCGCGACCGGCACTTTCTCGCCGTCGTGGGTCTCGTAGCGGATCTCGCCCTCGCATTCGTCATGGCCGGCGAGCATGCCGCCCATCATCACGAAGTCGGAGCCGCCGCCATAAGCCTTGGCGACGTCGCCCGGCACGGTCAGCCCGCCATCGCCGCAGACCAGCCCTTTCAGGCCATGGGCCGCGTCGGCGCATTCGATGATCGCGGAGAGCTGCGGATAGCCGACGCCGGTCATCTTGCGGGTGGTGCAGACCGAGCCCGGGCCGATGCCGACCTTGACGATATCCGCGCCGGCCAGGATCAGCGCCTCGGTCATGTCGCCTGTGACGACGTTGCCGGCCATGATCGCCGCGTTCGGGAAGGCGTCGCGGGTCGCCTTGACGGTGTCGACGAATTTTTCGGTGTAGCCATTGGCGACGTCGAGGCAGATCTTGTCGATCGGCGCCTTGGCATGCACCGCCTTGAGCTTGTCATGGTCGGAATCGGTGGTGCCCAGCGAATAGAAGGCATTGGCCGATCCCTCCTCCTTGAAGAAGGCGATCAGCTCGTCGGCGTCATAGTGCTTGTGCAGGGCGACCATGGCGCCGTGCTTCAAGAGCGCGCGTGCCATCGCCATGGTGCCGACCACGTCCATGTTCGCGGCGATCAGCGGGAAGCCGCTCCATTCGCGGCCGGTATGCGCGAAGCGGAAGCTCCGGTTGACGTCGACCTCGGCGCGGCTGCCGAGCGTCGAGCGCTTCGGCCTGATCAGCACGTCGCGGAAGTCGAGTTTCGGATCGTTCTCGATGCGCATGATCAAAGCTCCGGCGACTGGCGCAGGTCAAAAAAAGGCGCACGCGGCGTGAGGGAGCGTGCCGGGATTCATAGCCGCTCGAACCTTACGGAGCAATGCGCCGGGAGTGGGTGGGGTTCCAGCGGAAGGAAACTTTAGTGATCTCTAAAGTTTCTCTGGACAGGCTGCTAGCAGCACGATACTTAAGCATATGCTTCACCAACCTGACCAACTCGATCTCATGTTCCAGGCGCTGGCGGACCCGAACCGCCGGCAGATGGTGCAGCGGCTCTGCGAGGGGCCGGCGAGCGTCAGCGAGCTCGCGGCTCCGCTGGAGATGACGCTGTCGGCGGTGGTGCAGCATCTTTCGGTTCTCGAGGGAGCTGGGCTGGTGCGGACGCAGAAGATCGGGCGGGTCCGCACCTGCCAGCTCGACACGCAGGCCCTGCGCGCGGCGGAGCGCTGGATCAGCGAGCGCCGCGCCCTCTGGGAGCGACGCTTCGACCGGCTCGGCGCCTTCCTTGCCGAGCAGGACCAGGACGCGAATCAAGGAGACGAGCCATGAGCGAACGGACCGTCGTCCACGCCGATTTCACCATCGAGCGCCATTACGATGCGAGCCCTGCCCGCGTCTTCGCCGCCTTTGCCGATCCCGCCGCCAAAAGGCGCTGGTCGGCCTGCCATGACGAGGGCGGACTCGGCGAGCATGTGCTGGATTTCCGTGAAGGCGGCCGCGAGACCATGCGTGGCGCCCCGGCCGAAGGCGGCGTCTACGCGATGAACGCGACCTTCCACGAGATCGTGCCGGAGCAGCGCATTATCTATAGCTACGAATTGCTGCGCGACGATATCCGACTGTCGATCTCGCTGGCGACGATCGAGTTCCATCGCGACGGCGCCGGCACCAGGCTTCGCTTCACCGAGCAGGCCGCCTTCCTCGACGGGCACGACCGGCCTGACTGGCGCGAGCAGGGCTCGCGCATCGGCTTCGACCGGCTGGCGGACTATCTCGCGCAGGAGCAGGCACCAGCCTGAACCACAGCCATCGTCGACCAATCCCGTTTCAGCCCGCTCCTTTCCAGAAGCAGGAATGCACACTCATGTCCCTGACGCTCTATTTCCATCCGCTTTCGGGCTTCTGCCAGAAGGTGCTGGTTGCGCTCTACGAGAACGAGACACGGTTCACGCCGCATCTCGTCAATTTCGGCGATGCCACCGAGCGCGCCGATTTCCTGAAGCTCTGGCCGATCGGCAAGTTCCCGCTGCTGCGCGACGAGAGCAATGGCAGGCTGGTGCCGGAGACCAGCCTGATCATCGAGTATCTCGCCCTGCACTATCCCGGCCCGATGGCGCTGCTGCCGGAGAACCCGGTCGCGGCGCTCGAAGTCCGGCGGCTCGACCGGATTTTCGATCTCTATGTCGCCATCCCCATGCAAAAGGTGGTGCTCGACCGGCTGCGCCCGGAGGGAAGCAATGACCCGGTCGGTGTCGCCGAGGCCAAGGCGACCCTCGCTTGCGCCTATGACGTGCTCGAAGCGGAGATCGGCGAGCGGCAATGGGCGCTCGGCGACGCGTTCAGCCTGGCGGACTGCTCGGCCGCACCGGCGCTGTTCTATGCCGAGCGGGCGCTGTCCTTCCGCGACAACCATCCGCGGCTCTGGGCCTATTTCGAGCGTCTGCGCACGCGGCCGTCCTATGCCCGCGCTCTGGCCGAGGCCGAGCCCTATTTCGAGTACTTCCCACGCAATCCAGGCGATGCCGGGCTCTCCCGCTAGCACGGCTTCGCGAACCCACACCGCCACTATCGAAAGGACAAGACCATGACCGCCAATCCCGTCGTCCATGCCAGCTTCACCATCGAGCGCAGCTATGCCGCCTCGCCCGCCCGCGTCTTCGCAGCCTTCGCCGATCCCGCGCAGAAGCGCCGCTGGTTTGCCGAGGGCGAGGGCTGGGAGGTCGAGCAGTTCGATGTCGATTTCCGCGTCGGCGGCCATGAGCGGAGCCGCTTTCGCTTCCAGGGCGGCCCGCCGATCACCAATGACACCGTCTACCAGGTGATCCAGCCGAACGAGCGCATCATCCTCGCCTATGCCATGGCGATCGATGGCGCGCCGCTGTCGGGCTCGCTGCTGACCATGGAGTTCGTGCCCGAGGGAACCGGCACCAGGTTCGTCTTCACCGAGCAGGGTGCCTATCTCGACGGCAAGGACGGCCCGATCCATCGCGAGGAAGGCTCGCGTGAATTGCTGGAGGCGCTTGCCAGGATACTCGGCGAGCCCGCCAACCCGGCCGCCTGACGCCTCGATCAGGCTGAATGGAGCCTAACTCCATTCAGCCGCAGTTCATCCCCGGCCGGCTAACCGGCATGTTGGCGGCATCCGAACCGGGAAGACCCGGCGGGCGCCGCCTCCGATTTTGCGATCCGGGGGGATCACTCGACTGTGCTGAAGGCCGTCGATCCGAACACCGTGCCGGCCGGCCCGCCATCCGACTGGCAGGTCACCAAGAGCTTCGCCCGTCTCACCAGCGGCTTCTGGCGCGGCGGCACCGCCGGCCGGGCCTGGCTCTGGTCGCTGACGCTGGCGAGCGCGATCATCCTCTCCGTCTTTGCCAACGTCACCGTCAACCGCTGGAACGGCTGGTTCTTCGATGCGCTCGAGAAGAAGGATGGCGAGAGCGCGCTGATTGCCATGGCCGTCTTCCCGGTGCTGGTGCTGATCGCGGCAGGCCTCGGCGTCATCATCCTGATCTCGCGCGAGACCTTCCAGGTCCATTGGCGCGCCTGGGTCACCGCCAAGCTCGCCGATGGCTGGATCGGCGAGCGAAGGTTCTACCGGCTCGGCCTCTCCGGCTACGAGCCGGCCAATCCCGAATACCGCATCGCCGACGATGTCCGCTGGGCCACGGAGCCGGTGGTCGATTTCGCCATCGGCCTGCTCTCGGCCGTCATCACCGCGATCACCTTCATCGGCATCCTCTGGTCGATCGGCGGCTCGCTCAGCGTCGAGGCGCACGGCGTCCCCTTCGAGATCCCTGCCTATATGGTCCTGGCGGCGATCATCTACGCCGTGCTGGTCTCCGGCCTCATCACCTGGGTCGGCCGGCCGCTGCCCCGCCTGATCGCCGCCCGCAATGAGGGCGAGGCGCGCCTGCGCTTCTCGCTGATGCGCATCCGCGACCATGGCGAGACGATCGCGCTCTCTCGCGCCGAGACCGGTGAGCGCCGCGCGGTCGCCGCGACCTATGACACGCTGGTGGCGCGCTGGCTCGCGATGATCCGCCAGCGTGGCCGCCTGACCTGGATCACCAATGGCAGCGGCGCGCTGGTGCCGGTGGTGCCGCTGCTGCTGGCGGCGCCGAAATACCTGTCCGGCGAGATGTCGCTCGGCGATGTCGTCCAGGTCGCCGCCGCCTTCGTCGCCGTGCAGAACGCCTTCAACTGGGTGCTCGACAACTTCATGCGTATCGCCGAATGGCTGGCTTCGGCGCGGCGGGTCAACGAGCTTGCCGTCGCGCTCGGCGCGATCGAAGCCGGTGTGGCCGAGAGCGACATCGCCGTCCTCGCCAGCGAAGACGCGGGCCTGCGGCTGGACGAGCTGACGCTGACCGATCGCGACGGCCGCACCTTCCTCGCGGATGTCTCGACGGCTCTGCCCGCCGGCGCGACATTGCACGTCGCCGGCGAGCTCGGCCATGGCAAGGCCGCGCTGATCCAGGCGGTGGCGGGCCTCTGGCCGTGGGGGCGCGGCGCGGTGGCCCTGCCGGACGGGGCGCGCATCGCCGTGCTGCCGCAGCATCTGCATCTCTCGGAAGGCAGCCTGCGCGCCGCGCTCGACCCGATCGGCGGCCACAGCGACGCAGAGGCCGCCGCCGCATTGCGGCATTACGGCCTCTCAAGCCTGGTGTCGCAGATCGATCTCGCGCACGACTGGGACAAGGCGCTGACCACCGGCGATCGCCAGCGCCTCGCTTTGGCACGCGCCGAATTGGCGAAGCCGGATATCCTCGTGCTCGACGAGGCGACGAGCGGGCTCGAGACCGAGGCGGCGCTCGAACTGCTCTCGCGGCTCAGGGCGGCGCGGCCGGATGCGGTGATGCTGCTGATCGGCCAAAGTCCCGGTTTCGCCGAGGCTGCCGATCATCACCTCACCATGCGGCGCGCCGGCGGCGTCGCCCGCATCGCCTCGTTCGACATGCCGCGCCCGGCCACACGGGTCGAAGCCGGCAGCGGCTGAGTTTGCAAGCAACTTACCTATCCAGCGCCGGTTGACCGGCCTCTTTCCGAAACGGAGTCAAACGCATGTTGAACATCTGGGACGTCTATTGGGGCCTGCGGGTCGAGCAGTGCCCCTGCGACGTGCATTTCGTCGAATGGCTGGAAGAGCAGGGCCTGACCGGCAAGCGCATCTACCATTTCGGCACCGGCGGCCACCATTATGTCGGCATCCGCTGCGCCGAGCCGGAGTTCGACAACACCGTGCTCGGGATCACCGCCTCGCCCAAGGAATACGAGGCCTTCGTCAAGCTCGCGATCGACAATCCGACGATCACCAAGACCTATTCCGCCTATTTCGGCGACATCTACACCAGCAATAGCCGGCTGCTGCCGCGCTTCGACATCGTCACGCTGTTCCACTCCTGCGAGTTCCGCAGCGAGAAGAACGACTCCTATGGCGCGCTGACCGATCTTCAGGTGATGCAGCTCTTCACCGACCAGACCGATGCCGGCGGCCATATCCTGTTCTACACCGGCTCCTTTGCCTATGAGGCGGCTAAGCCGATCATCGCGGAGTGGGCGAAGTCGCGCCAGGTCGAGGAGATCGGCGAGTTCAAGACGCTCCGCGTCTTCCGCAAGACCGCCTGAGCCGGTTGCGCCGGGGCGTGAACGGCGTTAATTCCGTCCCGTCGATCCACTCGAAACCGGGGAGGGCTGCGTGATCACGTTCTTTCGTCACCATCGTCAGCGCGGCCCCGTTCAGGCCCTGCAAGCCGGCTTGCAGGGCTGACCGCACAGGCGATCGTTTCAGGTCTCTTCTAGGTCTGCCCTTCGTGAGGGCGTAGCGTCTTCGAGCCCAAAGCTCGGCCAGCTGCGTCCATCCCTCATCGAGCCAGGCGTTCCGCATTCGTGATGCTCGGGGCAAGGACCCCGGCCGAATGACGGCGCGCGGCTCGGGCAGTTCCGAGACCGACCATGACCTTGATTACCCTTCGCAATCTCGGCGTCACGCTGGGCGCGCCCCTGTTTTCCGACCTCTCGTTCTCCATCGTGGCGGGCGACCGCCTCGGCCTCGTCGCCGCCAATGGCCGCGGCAAGTCGACCCTGCTCCGCTGCCTCACTGGTTCGCTCGAACCATCCGCCGGCGAGATCACCCGCTCGCGCGGCCTGCGCATCGGCCATGTCGAGCAGGACGCCCCGCCGCAATTGCTGGAGCAGTCTGTCGACCGGTTGCTGCTCGACATGCTGCCGGCCGACCAGCGCGAGAGCGAGCATTGGCGCGTCGAGGTCGCACTCGATACGCTGTCCGTCCCGGCGGAGTTGCGCCGGCGCCCGCTCGGGCAATTGAGCGGCGGCTGGCAAAGGCTCGTCCTTATCGCACGCGCCGGCATCGTCGAGCCGGATCTGCTGCTGCTCGACGAACCCACCAACCATCTCGATCTCGCGCGCATCGGCGTGCTGGAGAGCTGGCTCGCCGCCCTGCCGCGCGACGTCGCGGTGATCCTGTCGAGCCATGACCGCGCCTTCCTCGACGCGACGACCAATCGGACGCTGTTCCTGCGCCAGGAGGGCTCGCAACTGTTCGCGCTGCCTTATTCGCGCGCGCGTGCAGCGCTTGACCAGACCGATGCGGCGCAGGCGCGCCGGCACGAGCGCGACCTCAAGTCCGTCCAGCAGATGCGGCGGCAGGCGGCGAAGCTGAACAATATCGGCATCAACTCCGGCAGCGATCTCCTGCTCAGCAAGACCAGGCAGCTCAAGCGTCGCGCCGACGAGCTCGAAGCGACGGTCCGCCCGGCCCATCGCGAGTGCTCTGCCGGGGCGATCAGGCTTGCCAGCAGCGCGACGCATGTGCGGGCGCTGGTCGAGCTCGACGACGTCGCGGTCGCGGCCCCGGACGGTCGGCTGCTGTTCAGGGCTGGCAGACGCTGGATCAGTCCGGGCGATCGTGTCGTACTGCTCGGCCTCAACGGCGCCGGCAAGTCGCTGTTCGTCGCCATGCTCCACGCTGCCATTCGTGGTGAGGAGCAGGCAGGTATCAGGGCGACCCCCTCGTTGGCACTCGGTTACGCCAGCCAGAGCCTCGCCGAATTGCCTGATGGTGATACCCCGCACGGGCTGATCAGCCGGCGCTTCGATGTCGGCGACCAGCCGGCCCGTGGCCTGCTCGCCGGCGCCGGTATCGCCATCGATCGCCAGACCGGGCCGATCGGCGCGCTCTCCGGTGGGCAGCGGGCGCGGCTCGCCATGCTGGTGCTGCGCCTCGCCAGGCCGAATTTGTACCTGCTGGACGAGCCCACCAACCATCTCGACATCGAGGGGCAGGAGGCGCTGGAGGTCGAGCTCACCGCGGGCGCGACCAGCTGCCTGCTGGTCTCGCATGACCGCAGCTTCGTCCGCGCCGTCGGCAACCGCTTCTGGCGGATCGACAAGCGGCGGCTGGTCGAGGTTGATGATCCCGAAGCCTTCTTCGAGGAGGCGATGGAAGCGGAGGGTTGACCGCCGCGGCCATCGCTACCGCCATGAGGCTGGCGCGTCCTGCGTAGGCCTCATGGCGCGCATTCGTCGCGCTGTCCTGTCTTGTGCATCGCGGCGAAGGCGCTATCTCTCGGGTCCGGCCGCCAGGCCAGCCGCCAGCAACCCGCCTTGCTCGCCGCGTTCTGCGTGCGTGCGCAACCCGACAAGAGCACTGATGTCGTTCGGCCCGCACGAGCCCGGAATGCCGTTGCGCAAGCGCAGCCGCTGGTGGTGGCTCGGCCCGCTCGCCTCGTCGGTGATCTTCGCGGCATCGCTGGTGGTGCTCTATTACATCGTCCGCGAGATCGAGCCCGGCGAGCTTGCCCGCGCCTTCGCCAACGCCAGCCAGCGCCAGCTCCTGCTGGCGCTCGGCTTCACCGCGCTGAGCTATCTGCTGCTGACCGGCTACGACGCGGTCGCGTTGCGCCGGCTCGGCCTGTCGATCCCCTATCGAACCACGGCGCTCGCCTCCTTCACCAGCTATTCCGTCGCCTTTACCCTGGGCTTCCCGATCGTGACCGGCGGGACCGTGCGCTACTGGGTCTATTCGGCCAAGGGCGTGCGCGCCTCTGAGGTTGCGAGCCTCACCGTGATCGCCGGCCTGACCTTCTGGCTCGGACTCGGCATGATCCTCTGCGCCAGCCTGTTCTATGCGACGGAATCGGTCGCCGTGCTGGCGCGGACCTCGCCGCTGGTGATCCAGGTTGTCGGCGCCGCCGTAGCGCTCGGCACGGCAGGCTACCTCTTCTGGGTCGCGACCGGCGAGCGCACCTTGCGGGTCAGCGGCTGGAACCTGCCGCTGCCTGGGCTGGGCATTACCCTCGCGCAGATGCTGCTGGGCGCAGCCGAGGTCTGCGCCGCCGCCGCCGTGCTCTATGTGCTGCTGCCGGGCGGGCACAACCTGCCCTATGAAAGCTTCCTGGCCGCCTACATCTTCGCATGCCTGGTCGGCATCGCCAGCCATGCGCCGGGTGGGCTCGGCGTCTTCGAGGCGACCATGCTGGTCGCGCTCAGCCGCCTGCCTTTCGAGCAGGTGCTGGGCGCGCTGCTGCTCTTCCGCATCATCTACTACATCCTCCCCTTCATCCTGGCGCTGGTGCTGCTGGCGCTGAACGAGATGATCCGGCGCATCCGGCGGCACGAGATCTGACGCCGCCGCGTCTGATCGGGCAAGCATCCTTGACGGATCGGCACGGCGACGCCACCTCGATTCTGCCGGGCCTGTCGCAAGGAAGCAGCCGGCCCGGGGAGAGCAGTGGACGCGGCGCACCTCATCGACGAGATCTACGAGGCCGCCGTCGTGCCGGAGCGATGGGTTGATGTGCTCGACCGGCTGGCGGCCAGGGCTGGCGCCGTCGGCACCATCCTGTTCGCGGCATCGCCGAGCCGGTTCCAGTGGACCTCCTCGCAGGCCATCCAAGGCGTCGCGGCCGAATGGGTCGCTTCGCCCTTCGTCGCGGACAATCTGCGGGGCAAGCGCCTGGTCCCGCTCTACGAACCGCGTTTCCTGACGGATCTCGATGCGATCGCGCCGCAGGAGCTTGAGCAGGACCCGTTCTATCGCGATTTCCTCAGGCCGCGTGGCTTGGGCTGGTGCGTCGGCACCTCGATCCGTGCGACCAGTGGCGACAGCATCGTCTTCTCGATCGAGCGCCTCTACGCCGACGGCCCGGTTCCGCGCGAGACGGCCGCCGCGCTCGACCAGTTCCGGCCGCATCTGGCGCGGGCCTCGATCATCGCGGCGCGTCTCGGCCTCGAGCGGGCGCGTGCCAGCGTCGCGGCGCTGGAGTTGATCGGCCTGCCGGCTACGATCATCACTGGCCGCCATAGCGTGCTTGCGGCCAATGAGCTGATCATCGCGTGCGGGGCGTTCGAGATCGGCGCCTTCGACCGCGTGCGTCTCTCCGATCCGGCCGCGAATGAGCGCCTGCAGCTGCATCTCGACGTGGCGGGGGACGCCGGGCTGTCGTTCCCGATCCGCGCCACCGGCGACCGGCCCGCCTTCGTCGCGCATCTGGTTCCGCTCAGGCGCGCCGGGCTCGACGTCTTCTCCGGCGCGGCCCAGCTGTTCTACCTCACCGAGGTCGGCCGTGGTGCGGCGCCGTCCGCGGCCATCCTCGAAGCGCTGTTCGATCTCAGCCCGGCGGAGGCGAAGGTGACCCGGCTTCTCCTGTCGGGCGGCACGGTTTCCGGTATCGCGAACAACCATGGCATCCGGCCTGAAACCGTGCGGGGCCAGCTCAAATCCGTCTTCGCCAAGACGGGCGTGCGCCGCCAGGCCGAGCTGATCCAGCTGCTGGGCGGCATTCAGTCTCCGGGTGCCCCGGACCTGCTGTCGCGGCCGATCGCAAGCGAATAGCGCCCGGTCTCGCGCGGGGGAATTGCGCTGCACCACCGCTCCGGCCTATGACGCCTCGCCGCAGGCCACGCATCGGAAGGCAGGAACCGCATGCACGCTTTGGTCGACCCGAAGGCGCCTGTCACGGCGGCGCTGATCGAGGCCATCGGCGTTCCCGCCGTATTGCTCGACCCGCAGGGTGTGATCCAGGCGCTGAGCCCGACGGCTCCAGCGCTGGTCACGGCGCTCGCCAAGGGCAAGCCGCTCGCCCTCGTGATGCGCGATCCCGATCTGATCGACGCGATCGAGCAGGTCTCACGCCATGGCGGCCGCCGCGCCATCGAGCTGATCGAGCGCGTGCCGGTCGAGCGCACCTTCCGCATCCATATCGCCGCGCTCGCCGGCAGCGGCTGGCGCCGCGCCGTGCTCCTCACCTTCGAGGATCTCAGCGAGCAGCGCATGACCGAGCGCATGCGCGTCGATTTCGTCGCGAATGCCAGCCACGAGCTGCGCACGCCGCTCGCGTCCGTGCTCGGCTTCGTCGAGACCTTGCAGGGCCCGGCCCGCAACGATGCCGCCGCCCGCGACCGCTTCCTGGCGATCATGCGCGAGCAGGGCCTGCGCATGGCGCGTCTCGTCGACGACCTGCTCTCGCTGTCGCGTATCGAACTGCGCGCCCATCTCGCGCCGGAGACGCCGGTCGATCTCGCCAGCATCGCCCGCGAAATTCTCGACTCCCTTGTCCTTATGGCGCGCGAGCGCGATGTGACGCTGAAGCTCGACGTGCCGCCGCAGCCCGTCACCGTCGCCGGCGACCGCGACGAATTGCTGCGGCTGATGGAGAACCTGGTTGAGAACGCGATCAAATACGGCCAGCGCGGCGGCGAGGTCGGCATCACCGTCGCGATATCCGGCGAGGAGGCCAGCCTCAGCGTGCGCGATGACGGTCCCGGCATCGCCCCGGAGCACCTGCCGCGCCTGACCGAGCGCTTCTACCGGGTCGACACCGCCGCGAGCCGCGAGGCCGGGGGCACCGGCCTCGGCCTCGCCATCGTCAAGCACATCGTCCTGCGCCATCGCGGCCGCCTGACGATCGAGAGCGTGGTCGGCCAGGGCGCGACCTTCCGGGCGATCCTGCCGCGCCTGCTGGAGCCGACCCGTTAACGATTTGTGACGGCGGCAAGCGCGCGTTCATGACTGTGTGTCATGTGGCTGTCATATAGCCGGTGTTCTAGCAGGGCCGCTGCACTTGCGATCCAGAGAGGACATCTGATGCGCAAACTTCTCATTCTCACAGCCGCCGCCATCGGCCTGACGGGCGCTGCCCAGGCTGCCGACATCACCGGCGCCGGCGCGACCTTCCCCTTCCCGATCTACGCCAAATGGGCCGAAGCTTATAAGAAGGATACCGGCATCGGTCTGAATTACCAGTCGATCGGCTCGGGCGGCGGCATCCGCCAGATCAAGTCGAAGACCGTCGATTTCGGCGCCTCCGACATGCCGCTGAAGGGCGAGGACCTGGACAAGGACGGCCTGCTGCAGTTCCCGGCCGTGATGGGTGCGCTCGTCCCGGCGATCAACATCGCCGGCGTCGAGGCTCGCCAGATCAAGTTCTCGGGTCCGATCCTGTCGGACATCTACCAGGGCAACATCAAGAAGTGGAACGACCCCAAGCTCACCGCCCTGAACCCGGATGTGAAGCTGCCCGACGCCAACATCACGGTGGTCTATCGTTCCGACGGTTCGGGCACGACCTTCGTCTGGACCGATTATCTCTCGCGCGTCTCGCCCGAGTGGAAGTCGAAGATTGGCGCCAACACCTCGGTGCAGTTCCCGGTCGGCATCGGCGGCAAGGGCAATGAGGGCGTCTCGGCCTCGGTCAAGCAGATCGCCAACTCGATCGGCTATGTCGAATACGCCTACGCCAAGCAGAACAAGCTCGCCTACGGCCTCGTCCAGAACCGTGACGGCAAGTTCCCGGTGCCGGAGACCGAGTCCTTCCAGGCCGCGGCGGCCAACGCCAACTGGAATGAAGCGCCCGGTTTCGGCATCATCATCAACAACCAGCCCGGCGAGAAGGCGTGGCCGATCACCTCGGCGACCTTCATCCTGATGCACAAGAAAGCCGAGAAGCCCGAGCAGTCCAAGGCTGCGCTGGCCTTCTTCGACTGGGCCTACAAGAACGGCGACAAGCTCGCGGTCGATCTCGAATACGTGCCGATGCCCGCGAACGTGAAGGACCAGATCCGCGCCAGCTGGAAGGGTATCACCGACGCCTCCAGCAAGCCGGTCTTCTGAGCGATTACAACGACATGGCGGAGCGGGGAGCATCCCCCGCTTCGCCTCTCACTCGACCTTCATCCCGAGCAGCGGTGCTCATTGTCCGCTGCTCGGGATGAAGGTTCGATCCAGAGAAACGATCGTTCTTAATCTTGTTGCCTGCGATTGCTGGCTTAGACCGGAGTTCCACGGATGACAGCCGTGACAGACCCTATGAGCCTTCCGGCCGCTGGCGCTCAGCGCAAGACTCCGAAGGGCACCTTCGATATCGTCTTCCGCAACGCCAGCCTACTGTCGGCCTTGTTCGTGCTTGTGCTGCTCGCCGGCATCATGCTTTCGATGATCATCGGCGGCTGGCCGGCCTTTCGCGAGATGGGCCTGGGCTTCATCACCTCCAGCGTCTGGGACACGCAGAACGATCAGTACGGCGCCTGGCCAGCCATTGTCGGTACGCTCTCGACAGCATTTCTCGCATTGCTGATCGGCGTCCCCTTGTCGCTTGGCATCGCAGTCTTCCTGACGCAGCTCGCTCCGCCCTGGTTCAAGCGGCCGGTCTCGACCGCGATCGAGCTGCTCGCCGCCGTGCCATCGATCATCTATGGCATGTGGGGCTTGTTTGTCTTCGTGCCGCTGTTCGCGGCCTATGTGCAGCAGCCGGTCTCACGCATCGTCGAGGGCATGCCGATCGTCGGCACGATCCTCTACGCCGCGTCGCCCTCGGGCCTCGGTATCCTGTCGGCGGGCATCATTCTGGCGTTCATGATCATCCCCTTCATCGCCTCGATCGTGCGCGACATGCTCGACCAGATCCCTTCGGTGCTGCGCGAGAGCGCCTATGGCATCGGGGCCACCACCTGGGAGGTGGTGCGGCATGTTCTCGTCCCGCAGGCCGGCGTCTCGATCATCGGCGCGATCATGCTTGGCCTCGGCCGCGCGCTCGGCGAGACCATGGCGGTGACCTTTGTCGTCGGCAACGCCAACCGGCTCTCGGCCTCGATCATGGATCCCGGCTCGACCATCGCCTCGCGTATCGCCAACGAGTTCAACGAGGCGATTGGCCTGCAGCTCAATGCGCTGATCGCGCTCGGCTGCATCCTGTTCTTCGTTACCTTCGTCGTCCTGGTGATCGCGCGCATCCTGGTCGCGCGGGTCAAATCCTTCTGAGCGAACGGAAAGACCATGAGCCTCGCCACGCCCTCAACCGCTCGCGCGCTGCCCCCTGCAACCTGGGGCCGGGTACGCCAGTCGCGCCGGGTCGCCGACCGCGCGATGAAGATCATCGCGACAGGCTTCACATTGCTTGCGATCTCGGTGCTGTTCTGGATCCTCGGCATGCTGGTCGTGAAGGGCCTTGGCGGGCTCTCCGCCGCGACCTTCACCGAGACCATGCCAGGCCCGGGTTCAGAGGGCGGCGGCCTCGCCAACGCCATCGTCGGCTCGCTGGTGCTGACCTTCCTCGGCATCGCAGTGGCGACGCCGATCGGCGTGCTCGCCGGCACCTATCTGGCCGAATACGGCAAAGGCTCGAAGCTCGCCGACCTGATCCGCTTCATCAACGACATCCTGCTCTCGGCGCCGTCGATCCTGATCGGCCTGTTCGTCTACGTCATCCTGGTCGAGCCGCTCGGGGGCTATTCCGGCTGGGCCGGCGGCGTCGCGCTCGGCATCATCGCGATCCCGGTGATCGTGCGCACCACCGAGGACATGCTGCGCCTGGTGCCCGGCCCGTTGCGCGAGGCCGGCTCGGCGCTTGGCGCGCCGCCCTCGGTCGTGATCACCTCGATCACTTGGCGTGCCGCCAAGTCCGGCATGGTCACCGGCATCCTCCTGGCCCTCGCCCGTATCGCCGGCGAGACCGCGCCGCTGATCTTCACCGCGCTCAACAACAGCTTCTGGTTCTCGCCGACGCTGCTCGGCGGCGTCTCCAACCTGCCGGTGACGATCTACCAGTTCGCGTCGGCCCCTTACGAGAACTGGCAGCAGCTCGCCTGGGCGGGATCGCTGATCATCACCGTCTCAATCCTCGTGCTTTCCCTCATCGCCCGGCGCATCGTGCGCGGCGGCAAGTGAATAGCGTCCGATCGGAAGGACCATGCAGATGCTTTCGACCCTCGAACTGAGCCCGCAGACGCTGGATGCCGAAGCGCCCGTCCGCATCGCCGTCAAGAACCTCGATTTCTACTACGGCGAGCACAAGGCGCTGAAGAACATCAACCTCGACTTCCGCGACCGGCACGTCACGGCGCTGATCGGCCCGTCGGGCTGCGGCAAGTCGACCCTGCTCCGCATCTTCAACCGGATCTACTCGCTCTATCCCGAGCAGAAGGCGACCGGCGAGATCCTGCTCGACGGCCGCAACATCATCTCGAACGACATCGACGTGAACGAATTGCGCTCGCGCATCGGCATGGTCTTCCAGAAGCCGACGCCGTTCCCGATGTCGATCTACGACAATGTCGCCTTTGGCATCCGTCTCTACGAGAAGCCGCCGAAGTCGGAGCTCGATGACCGTGTCGAGGGCGCCTTGCGCCGCGCCGCGCTTTGGGACGAGGTCAAGGACAAGCTGAAGAGCTCCGGCATGGGCCTTTCGGGCGGCCAGCAGCAGCGCCTGTGCATCGCCCGCACCATCGCCCAGAAGCCCGAGGTCATCCTGTTCGACGAGCCGACCTCGGCGCTCGACCCGATCTCGACCGGCAAGATCGAGGACCTGCTCGAGCAGCTCAAGACCGACTTCACCATCGTCATCGTCACCCACAACATGCAGCAGGCGGCGCGCATCTCGCAGTACACCGCCTTCATGTATCTGGGCGAGGTGATCGAGTTCGACGCGACCAACACGATCTTCATGAACCCGCACAAGAAGCAGACGCAGGACTACGTCACCGGCCGCTTCGGCTGACGTTCTGAAAGCGCCGGCCAGACTCGAAGGATACGCCCGATGTCGGATCAACATATCGTCCGCTCCTACGATGCCGATCTCGAGGGCCTGCGCCGCAGCCTCGCCGAGATGGGCGGCATGTCCGAGCGCATGCTCGGCGACTCCACCGTGGCTCTGGTGCGCCGCGACACCGCGCTCGCCCAGAAAATCATCAGCGCCGACCAGCGCCTCGACAATCTCCAGCGCGAGGTCGAGGAAAAGGCGGTGCTGACCATCGCTCGCCGCCAGCCGCTGGCGAACGACCTGCGCGAGCTGATCTCGGCAATCCGCATCGCCGCCGACATCGAGCGCGTCGGCGACCTCGCCAAGAACATCGCCAAGCGCGCCGTCGCGATCTCCGGCCAGTTCTCGCCGCCGCATCGCGCCGTCGTCGGCCTCGAGCATATGAGCCGCCTGGTCCAGGCCCAGCTCAAGGACGTGCTCGACGCCTATGCCGCCAGCAACGAGCAGAAGGCGATGGATGTCTGGCGCCGCGACGACGAGATCGACGCGCTCTACACCTCGCTGTTCCGCGAGCTCCTGACCTATATGATGGAGGACCCGCGCAACATCACCTTCTGCACGCATCTGCTGTTCTGCGCCAAGAACGTCGAGCGCATCGGCGACCACACCACCAACATCGCCGAGACCATCCACTATCTCGTCACCGGCCAGTCGATCGACGAGACCCGGCCGAAGCTCGACACCACCAACATCCTCGTCGACCTGCCGGCGGCCAATGGCTGAACCGGCGGGCGCTTGAACGGACGCTGACATGCCCGCACGCATCCTGATCGTCGAGGACGAGGAGCCGCTCACCTTGCTGCTGCGCTACAATCTCGAGGCCGAGGGCTTCGAGGTCGACAGCGTGGCGCGCGGCGACGACGCCGAACTGCACCTGCGCGACCATACGCCCGACCTCGTCCTGCTCGACTGGATGCTGCCCGGCCTCTCCGGCATCGAGCTCTGCCGGCGCCTGCGCACGCGGCGCGACACCGAGCGCGTGCCGATCATCATGCTGACAGCCCGCGGCGAGGAGACAGAGCGCGTCCGCGGCCTTGCCACCGGTGCCGACGACTATGTCGTCAAGCCGTTCTCGCTGCCCGAATTGATCGCCCGCATCCAGGCGCTGCTGCGCCGCGCCAAGCCCGGCCATGTCGCCGGTCTGCTCGCTGCCGGCGATCTCGAGCTCGACCGCACCACCCGGCGCGTCCGCCGCGCCGGCGCCGAATTGCATCTCGGCCCGACCGAGTTCCGCCTGCTCGAATTCCTGATGCAGGCCCCGGGCCGGGTCTATTCCCGGGCGCAACTGCTCGACGCCGTCTGGGGCCGCGACGTCTATATCGACGAACGCACCGTCGACGTTCATGTCGGGCGCCTGCGCAAGGCGATCACGCCGGCCAATGCCAAGGACCCGCTGCGCACGGTGCGCGGCGCCGGCTACGCCTTCGACGAGACGTTTGCCCGCAGCTGAGCGCTTCTGTCAGCGCGGCGCGGCGATGATCACCGCTGCGCCGGCAAGGCAGAGCGCGGCGCCTGCCAGGTCGTAGCGATCTGGTAGCACCTTCTCGACCAGCGCCATCCAGGCCAGCGACGCCACGATATAGACGCCGCCATAGGCGGCGAAGGTGCGCCCGGCGGCTGGACTGTCGAGCAGGGCCAGCAACCAGGCGAAAGCCGCAAGCGATACCAGGCCCGGCAGCAGCCACCAGGCCGACTTCCCGAGCTTGAGCCAGGCCCAGAAGGCGAAGCAGCCGGCGATCTCCGCCAGCGCCGCGGCGGCATAGGTCGCAAAGGTCGCCATGGCGCTCTCCCGTGGTCCTGCCCATAAAAAAGCCGGCCACGAGGGCCGGCTTTTCCGATTTTGGATGGTTACGCCGCCTCAGGCGCGGACGGGCTTGCGCTCGCGGCGCCGGTCGGCCGCCGGCTGGTAGGCGATCCGGGCGTGATAGGCGCAATAGGGCATGCCGGTCGCGCTGCGGCCGCCGCAGAAGCGGAACTCCGGCGTAGTCGGGTCGCCCATCGGCCACCGGCACATATATTCGCGCAGATCCATGATCGTGACCCGCTCGGAGAACGGCACGACCACGTCCTCGGCCGGCGCCGGAGCGCGCTCGACCTGTGCTTCGGTCGCGATTTCGGGTGCGAACTGCGGTGCCAGCGCGGTGTTGCCGCGAGTCAGCCCGGCGCCACCGTTCTGATGGCCGGCGGGATGGCTCGGCGGGCGGGCCGCCGGCTTGCGCGGGCGCGGCGTGGCCGAACCGGGGCTCTTGGCCCGGCCGGACAGGCCGAGACGGTGAACCTTCCCGATGACGGCGTTGCGCGTGACGCTGCCGAGCTCGGCGGCGATCTGGCTCGCGCTCAGGCCGTCATTCCAGAGCTTCTTGAGCAGTTCGACGCGTTCGTCGGTCCAGGCTCCGGCTTCGGTCATGGGGTTGCACCTGTCTTCGTAATGCTTCGCCAGCGGGCCGGCGAGGCATAGGGAGAGATCATGGCGGAATCCGATACCGGCAGCGTCCGTCACAAAACGGAAGCCGTTACGCCCGGAACTGACGATACAGGAGACGCCGCACGAGATGTCGTATCTGACGAAGAGGACCATACAAGATGGCCTGACTCGGCCACAAGAGTCGCCGAATCGTAATTCGGCTTTTCCCCAGCCAATCGCCGCAGACGGCCGGACAGTGAGTCTATTCGGCAACGCTGCCGCGAGGTCGGGGCAATTGCAGATGAAGCTCCAGCCCTCATCCTGAGGAGCGATCGCAGATCGCGTCTCGAAGGATGCTCCAGTTGGTTCCGGAGCCTCCTGGAGCATCCTTCGAGACGCCGCTCACGCGGCTCCTCAGGATGAGGGCTGATTTCGGCGGCGGCCGTCCTGCCGCGAGGTCAGCCGGAATTGACAGGGCCGGGCCGGTTTTGCATAGTCGTGCGACGCAGCCGCCCCCAAGGGCGGCGCTTATGTTTTTGAGCGATCGGGATTTTCCTTTGATGCGGCTTGACGCGCGACGAGACGGCGGGAGCGGCCAGCGACGATAATGTCGCCGGCGGGTCGCATCGTGCCGGCATCATGCCGCCTTGCGTCCCATCCTGCCGTTCCCGGCCCGAGATTCCGCGCTATTTTCCCGTCTCGCCGCAAGGATTTTGCTCCATGAGCACCGCTTCCGCTTCTTCCGTTCTCCTGCCGACCTATGCCCGGGCCCCGATCGCGCTCGAGCGTGGCGAGGGCGCCTGGGCGATCACCGCCGACGGCACCCGCTATCTCGATTTCGGCGCCGGCATCGCCGTCAATTCGCTGGGTCACGCCCATCCGCATCTGGTCGAGGCGCTGACCGCCCAGGCGCAGCGGATCTGGCACACCTCCAATCTCTACACGATGCCCGAGGGCGAGAAGCTCGCCCGCCGGCTCTGCGAGGCGACCTTCGCCGAACGCGTCTTCTTCACCAATTCGGGCGCCGAGGCGAACGAGTGCGCCATCAAGATGGCGCGCAAGTACCACGCCGCGAAAGGCCATCCGGAGCGCTTCCGGGTCGTCACCTTCGAGGGCGCCTTCCATGGCCGCACGCTCGCGACCATTGCCGCCGGCGGCCAGCAGAAATACATCGACGGCTTCGGCCCGAAGGTCGATGGCTTCGATCAGGTGCCGTTCGACGACGAGGCGGCGCTGAAGGCCGCGATCGGCCCGGAGACCGCCGCGCTCATGATCGAGCCGATCCAGGGCGAAGGTGGCCTGCGCTCGGTGCCGATGCGTGTCCTCAAGCAGCTGCGCGAGCTCTGTGACGAGCACGGGCTGATGCTGATCTTCGACGAGATCCAGACGGGCGTCGGCCGCACCGGCAAGTTCTTCGCCTATGAGCATTCCGGTGTCGCTCCAGACATCATGTCGATCGCCAAGGGCATCGGCGGTGGCTTCCCGATGGGTGCCTGCCTCGCCACCGAAGAGGCCGCCTCCGGCATGACGCTCGGCACCCACGGCACGACCTTCGGGGGCAATCCGCTGGCCATGGCGGTGGGCAACGCCGTGCTCGACGTCATCCTGGCGACGGGCTTCCTCGACCATGTCCAGAAGACGGCCTTGCGTCTGCGCCAGTCGCTGGCCCAGCTCAAGGATCAGCATCCCCAGGTGATCGAGGAGATCCGCGGCGAGGGGCTGATGCTCGGCCTCAAGCTCAAGACCCCGAACACCGATTTCGTCGCGCAGGCGCGGGCCGCCGGCCTGCTCGTGGTGGCGGCCGGCGACAATGTCGTGCGCCTGCTGCCGCCGCTGATCATCGGCGAGAGCGAGGTGGCCGAGGCGGTGGCGCGGCTGGACAAGGCGGCTGGCGCGGTCGAGGCGGAGCTCGCCCGGCCGGCAGCGGAGTGAGCATAATGTCTGCGACGCGTCACTTTCTCGATCTCTCGGATTTCTCGGCCGGAGAGCTCCGCGCCATCCTCAAGGCCGGCGAGGACATCAAGGCCCGCCGGCGCACGCCCGCGGCCGCGGCCGACCGCCTGCTCGAAGGCAAGGTCATCGCCATGATCTTCGAGCAGCCATCGCTGCGGACCCGCGTCTCCTTCGACGTCGGCATCCGCGAGCTCGGGGGCTCGCCGATGATGGTGACCGGCCAGGAGATCGAGCTCGGCGAGCGCGAGACCATCGCCGACACCGCCCGCGTGCTCTCGCGCTATGTCGATGCGATCATGATCCGCATGCTCGACCACGACGCCGTGGTCGAGATGGCGCAATACGCCACCGTGCCGGTGATCAACGGCCTGACCAAGCGCCAGCATCCCTGCCAGGTCATGGCCGATGTCATGACCTTCGAGGAGCGCAAAGGCTCGATCAAGGGCAAGCGCATCGCCTGGACCGGTGACACCAACAACGTCCTGACCTCCTGGGTCCATGCCGCCGGCCGGCTCGATTTCGAGCTCGCCATCGCGACGCCCGAAGAGCTCGCGCCTCCGCCGGCGCTGCTCGACTGGGCCCGCGACCAGGGCGCCAGGCTGCAGTTGACCCATCGTCCCGAGGCGGCGGTCGAGGGCGCCGACTGCGTCATCACCGATTGCTGGGTCTCGATGGGCGACCAGGAAGGCACGCGCCACAACCTGCTGCGGCCCTACCAGGTCGATGAGCGCCTGCTCGGCCGCGCCGAGAAGGATGCGATCTTCATGCATTGCCTGCCGGCCTCGCGCGGCGAGGAAGTGACCGACCAGGTCATGGACGGCCCGCAATCGGCTGTCTTCGACGAGGCCGAGAACCGGCTGCATGCCCAGAAGGGCATCCTGGCCTGGTGCTTCGGCGGAGTGGCGGCCTGATGGCGGAAGGCTCGCCCGCGGGCGCACCCGACGATCGGGTGCTGCCCTTCGCCGTGCCCGATCTCGACGTGCGCGGCCGGGTCGTCAGGCTCGGCCCTTCGCTCGACCAAATCCTAGCGCGGCATCATTACCCCGAACCCGTTGCGCGCGTCCTCGCCGAGGCCGCGGCGCTCGCCGTCATGCTCGGTACCACGCTCAAGGGCGAAGGCCGCTTCCAGCTGCAGACCAAGAGCGATGGGCCGGTCTCGATGCTGGTCGTCGACTTCAACGCGCCCGACTGCTACCGCGCCATGGCTCGCTACGATGCCGATCAGCTGGCGGCCGCGATCGATGCAAACGCGATCTCGACGGGCGATCTGCTTGGCAAGGGCCATCTGGCCATGACCGTCGACCAGGGCAGCGAGGCGACGCGCTATCAGGGCGTCGTCGCGCTTGACGGACAGAGTCTGGAAGAAGCTGGCCACCAGTATTTCCGCCAGTCCGAGCAGATTCCCAGCCGCATCCGGCTCGGCGTCGGCTCGGTCCTGACCGGCGCCGGCCTCGCCTGGCGTGCCGGCGGTCTGATCGTGCAGTTCATGCCGAACTCGCCCGAGCGCATGCGCGCTGCCGATCTCCACCCTGGCGATGCGCCCGAAGGCCATGAGATCCTTGCCGCCGGCGACGATGACGGTGTCAGCGACGACGCCTGGACCGAGGCGCGCTCGCTGGTCGAGACGATCGAGCATCACGAACTGCTCGATCCGCTGCTGGAGAGCGAGCGCCTGCTCTACCGGCTCTTCCATGAGCGCGGCGCCCATGTCTTCGAGCCCGTCGCGGTGCACGAGGCCTGCCGCTGCTCGCGCGAACGCGTGCTCGGCATGCTTAAGGGCTTTTCCGCCGACGACCGCAAGGCGATGATCGCCGATGACGGCACGCTCGGCGTCACCTGCGAGTTCTGCTCGCGCCGCTACGAGTTCGACCCGGCCGAGGTCGAGGCGGAGATCGCGGCGGGGGCGTGAACATGGCGCGTCATACCCGGGCTTGACCCGAGCATCTCAGGCCGGAGAAGACTCCGTCTAGTGCCTTCTCGTCAGGAGATTCTCGGGTCTGCGCTGCGCTTCGCCCGAGAATGACGGCGCTTTACCCCACCCGGCATTCCGCCAGCAGCCGGCGCATGAAGGCCTCGCCGGCGGCGAACTGCTCCAGCGTGATGTACTCGTCCGGCTGATGCGCCTGGTCGATCGAGCCGGGGCCGCAGACGATGGTCGGCAGGCCTGCGCGCTGGAAATGCCCGGCCTCGGTGGCATAGGCGACGGCGATGGTGCGGTTGCGGCCGGCGAGGCGCATCACCAGCGTCTCGGCCTCCGAGCCCGGATCGGGCGCGAGGCCCGGCACGTCCGAGCTCATCACCGTCTCGATCGCAGCCGACGGCGCGGTCCTTCGCATCCGCGCCAGCACCTCCTCCGACAGCCTGGCGAAACGGGCCGGCACCTCTTCGGGATCGGAGCCCGGCAGCGTGCGCACCTCCCAGGCGAGATCGCAGCGATCGGCCAGGATGTTGCGGGCGATCCCGCCATGGAACTTGCCGATATGGACGGTGTCATAGGGCGGATCGAAGCGCCCGCTCTCGTCGATCCGGCCTTCGCGCTCATCGGCCATGGCGACGAGGCCAGCGGCGAGGCGCGTGCCGGCATGGACGGCGCTGGCGCCGAGATGCGGCTTGGAGGAATGGGCGGCGAAGCCGGTGATCGCGGTGAAGAAGGTGCGGATGCCCTTATGCGCGTCGGCGAGTTCGAGCGAGGTCGGCTCGCCGACGATGACGGCGCGTGGCTTTGGCAGGCTCCTGCCCATCGCGGCGATGCCGTCGACGACGCCGAGGCAGGTCACCTCCTCGTCATAGGAGAAGAACAGGTGGATCGGTGTCTTGAGGTCGGCGGCGAGAAAGTCCGGCACGAGCGCCAGCGCCAGCGCGACGAAGCCCTTCATGTCGACCGAGCCGCGGCCATAGGCCTTGCCGTTCTCGACATGCAGTGTGAACGGATCGCGCGACCAGGCCTGGCCCTCGACCGGAACGACATCGGTATGGCCGGAGAGCACGATGCCGCCCTTGTCCTGCGGGCCGATCGTGGCGAACAGCGCCGCCTTGTCGCCGGTTGCGTTCGGGAAGCGCACGGACGGCACGCCCCAGCCGGCGAGGTAATCCTCGACGAAGGCGATCAGGTCGAGATTGGATTTGTGGCTCACCGTGTCGAAGGCGACGAGGCGGGCGAGCATGTCGAGCGGCTGGTAGCGCTGCCCGGTCGGTGTGGCGATCGTCAATGCAGGACCTTCTTCACATAGGGCGAGTCGAGCGGAAACAGCGGCACCTCGACATCGAACCGCGCGCCGTCTTCGCCGAGCATGGCATAGACGCCGCGCATGCTGCCATCGGGCGTCATCAGCGGGCATCCGGAGGTATAGCTGAAGCGCTCGCCCGGCTGCAGCACCGGCTGCTGGCCGATCACGCCGTCGCCGCGGACCTCGTGGACCTCGCCGCGTCCGTCGGTGATGACCCAGTGCCGCGCCATCAGCTGCATGGTGCGGGGCGACAGGTTCTCGATCTCGATCGTATAGGCCCAGAAATAGCGGCTCTGGTCCGGCGTGGATTCAGAGTCCATGAACTTGGGCGAGGCGGTGACGCGCACGCCATGGGTTTCGGCCTGGTAGATCATCGCGGCTCCGTGCCGTCTGCGCGCGGCTCTCGCCGGGGCGGCGGGAAGGCCTTGTTATGACCGGCAACGGCGCAGCGTCAATGCCGTCAACCGGATGTATACCCGATGATCCGCAGCGATGCCGGCATGTGGAAAACGTGGCGCCGGACTCGCCAGCGGCTCCCCGGTGCGGCAGGAAGAACGATCAATCTCGCGGCAGGCTGGCTTTGCGCCGCGCTTCACAAGGTGGTCTGATAGCGCCATGGCGACATCGCCCGACATGCTGGCCGAGATCGCGACCGCGCCGGCTTCGCTCGCCGGCCCCTCCGGCGTGCTGCCGCGCCAGGACATCCGCAAACTCGTGCATCGCGGCATGGTCCGCTCGACCTCCGGCGCCTTTTCCGAGAGCCAGTACCAGCCGGCGAGCATCGATCTTCGGCTCGGTCACAAGGCTTATCGCGTCCGCGCCAGCTTCCTGCCCGGGCCGAACAAGAGCGTCGCCCAGATGCTCGCCGACCTGACCCAGGACGAGGTCTCCCTCGAGGAGGGTGCGATCCTCGAGAAGAACTGCGTCTATGTCGTCGAGCTGATGGAGTCGCTGCACGATCTGCCGGCGACGATCTCGGCCTTCGCCAATCCGAAGAGCTCGACCGGCCGACTCGACGTCTTCACCCGCCTGATCGCCGACCGCAGCGAAGCCTTCGACAGCGTCGCCGGCGGCTATTCCGGCAAGCTCTACGCCGAGATCTCGCCATCGAGCTTCTCGATCAAGGTGCGCAAGGGCAGCCGCCTCAACCAGTTGCGCTTCCGCCGCCGCGGCTCCGGCCAGGAGGAGGCGGAGGGCTTTCGCGTCTCCGACCGCGAGCTGCGCGAAGTCCATCGCCAGACCGCTCTGGTCGACGGCCCCGCGACGATCCGCAACGGCCTCCTGTTCAGCATCCATCTCGGCGATGCCGAGGGCGAGATCATCGGCTACCAGGCCCAGCGCTTCACCGACGTCATCGATGTCGACCGTGTCGGCGGCTACGAGATCGACGATTTCTGGACGCCGATCCCGGCCAAGCGGGGACGGCTCATCCTCGACCCGCATCAATTCTACATCCTCGCCTCGAAGGAACGGATCTACATCCCGCCGGCCTTTGCCGCCGAGATGGCGCCGATCGACCCGGCCATGGGCGAGTTCCGCGTCCACTATGCCGGCTTCTTCGATCCCGGCTTCGGCGTCGGTGCCGGAGGCGTGCCTGGCAGCCGCGGCGTGCTCGAGGTCCGGAGCCACGAGGTGCCTTTCCTGCTCGAGGACGGGCAGGTGGTCGGGCGCCTCGCCTTCGAGCGGATGGCGGCCGAGCCCGACGCCCTCTATGGCGCGATCGGCACCTCCAATTACCAAGGCCAGGCGCTGAAGCTCTCCAAGCATTTCCGCTCGGCTTGAGCGACGAATTCGCGGCCGATTCAACCTTTCCTTAGCTGCGAATCCGCAACGCACGCAGGAAGATTGCCCGGACGGCGAGCTACGGGGCGACAAAACGGCGATTCCGTGTCAGATGGCTGCAAGCGCCGATGGCGTTGCCGGCCGCTGGCCAGCGGCGCGTTCATGCTTGTGTCACCGGCGGCAGGCTTCGACCGCCTTCCGCTTCATGGCTTTCGTGGCCAAATGTCTACAGGGAAAGGATTTCTCATGCGCGCCCTCATCATCGCCGGCGTCCTCGCCGCCGCCCTCGGCGGCTGCCAGAGCGTCGAGCAGTCGGCGGCCGAGTCCGACCAGGTCTGCCTCGATGCCGGCCACCGCCCCGGCACCCGCGCCTTCGAGCGCTGCCGCAGCGAGGTGTTCCAGAGCTTCCGCCGCTCCAACGCCCAGGCGAGCAACGCGGTTGCGGCCGGCGTCGTCGCCGGTGCGGTCGGCGGTGCGGTCATCGCCGCTTCGTCGCGCCGCCACTACGGCTATTATGGCTGCGGCTATTACGGCTGCTACTGAGGCGCTCGGCGTCTGAACCAGCCGCGCCGGGCGACAGGGGTCCGGCGCGGCTTTTTCGTTTATATCCGGAATGTTGGATCGACCGGCTTGCGGCGGGCAGTCCGGCCCGGCTATACGGACAGCACGCGGGCGTAGTTCAGTGGTAGAACGTCAGCTTCCCAAGCTGAATGTCGTCGGTTCGATCCCGATCGCCCGCTCCAAAATCTCCTTGAAGCTCAGTCGATTGCGGCGGCTCGTCGTTGGCGGCCGATCCTGCTGACGTAGCCGTCGCTTGCGCCGTTCCGCGTTCCCTCAACGCTCTACGCATCGACGATGCCTGAGGCGTCGCGGGTCCGCTGGACGACGTCGAGGAAGGCCTTGATGATCCGGCTGGTCTGCCGCTGCTTCAGCACGACCACATGCGCATAGGTGTAGACCTCGGCGCCCTCGATCGGGATCAGCCGCAGCGTCTCGTCCGGAACGAACTCGGCCTCCGAGACATAGCTGATGCCGAGCCCGCGGATCACAGCCTCGCGGATCGCCTCTCGGCTGCCGATCTCCATCACCAGACGCGGCTTCGTGCCCGTCTTGGCGAGCGCACTCTCGAAGGCACGCCGTGTCGTCGAGCCCTGTTCGCGTGCGATCATCGGCTCCCCCGCCAGCTCCGGCAGCCGGATGCTGCGCTGATCCGCCAGGCGATGATCGCGCCGCACGAAGACCGCGACGGGGTGGCGGCGATAGGGGATGGTCAGCAGCCGGTCGTCCTCGTCGATATAGGCGAGCACCGCGACGTCGCAGCGATAGCTTTCGAGGTCGCCGAGCACCTCGGCGGAGTTGCCGATCTTCACGGCCAGCTCGATCCCCGGATAGGCCTGGTTGAAGGCAGCGAGCATCTCGGTGACGTGGAACGGGCCGACGGCGCCGATCGAGAGCCGGCCCGTCCGGAGCTCGCGCGATTCCGTCAGGAAGGCGAGCGCCTCGGCCTCCTCGGCGAAGAGCCGGGTGGTGATGCCAAGCAGTTGGCGCCCGCTCTCGCTCAGCTCGCGCCGCCGGCCGCGCTTGACGAAGAGCTCGACCCCGAACTCCTCCTCCAGCGCCCCGACCTGCGCCGTCAGCGTCGGCTGGCTGATGTTGAAAGCCTCGGCGGCGGCGTTGAAGCCGCCGGCATTCGCGACGTTGTGGAAGGACCGGAGCTGAGTGTAACGCATAGAGAATTTCTATTCATTCAGATCGAAAAATCAATTTGTTATAAGAATGGAGCTCTGTGAGCATCCTGACAACGAGCCGGCAAGGCGCATTGCGAGGGATGGACCGCATGAACTGGGCGTACTGGAACCCCGTGAAGATCCGGTTCGGCAGCGGCCTCCTCGACGAGGTCGCCGGGCAGATCGGCGGGCGGCGCTGGGCCCTCGTCACCTATGACCAGCCGCTCTTCCGCGAATTCTCCGCCAGGCTGACCGCAGTGGTCGGCGCGCCGGTCGTCTCGATCACCAATATCGAGACCAATCCGGACTGCGCCGATCTCGCCGAATCCTGCCGCCAGTTCGGCGCGGCCGAGCCGGCCGAGGTCATCGTCGCGCTCGGCGGCGGCTCGATGATCGACGCCGCCAAGGTGCTGGCGGCCAGCGACGGCGACTTCGAGACAGTCCGCCGGCACCTGACCGAGAAGACGCCGCTCGACTGGGCCGCGATCATCCCGATCATCGCCGTGCCGACCACGGCCGGCACCGGCTCCGAGGTCACCTCCTGGGCGACGGTCTGGGATCAGGCCAATGGCAGCAAGTATTCGCTCGCACATCCCCGTCTCTATCCGGAGACGGCCGTGCTCGACCCCGCCTTGACGGTCGGCGCGCCGCGCGGCCTCACCCTGGCGACCGGGCTCGATGCCCTCTCCCACGCGCTGGAGAGCATCTGGAACGTCAACGGCAATCCGGTCTCGGCCAATTATGCGGTCGAGGCTGCCAGGGAGATCATCGAGACGCTGCCGCGCCTGCTGGAACGCCTTGGCGATGTCGAGCTCCGGACCCGGCAGATGCGCGCCAGCCTGCTGGCGGGCCTCGCCTTCTCCAACACCAGGACGGCACTCGCCCACAACATCTCCTACGACATCACCCTGAAGAGCGGCACGATCCACGGCATCGCCTGCTCCTTCTCGCTGCCCATGGTGATGCGCTGGGCGATGGGCGCGCAGCCGCAATGCGATGCCGCGCTGCGCCGTGTCTTCGGCCCCGATCTCGAGGCGGGGGCCGAGCGGCTCGGCGCCTTCCTGCGGGATCTCGGCGTTGCGACCGACCCTGCCGCCTATGGCGTCTCGGCCGGCGAATGGAACCGTCTCGTCGGCAAGGCGCTCGAAGGCGAGCGCGGCCGCAATTTCATCGGACGGCAGGCGGCCATGGCCGCCTGAGAGCACGCATCGGGCAACGACGCCCGCAACGGTTCGCCGGACGATCAGAAGATCGCCGGATCATCTCGGGAGGATGACATGACCACCACGCGTCGCACGATATTGAAGGGTTCGCTGGCTGCGGGATCGCTGCTGGCGGCACCGGCCCTGGTCCGAGCCCAGACCAAGCTGGTCCGGGTTGGGCTGATCCCGTCCGAGGATTCGCGAGCGATGCTGGAGTCGAGCGCCCAGCTCCTCGCCGCGCTCCAGAAGAATCTCGGGATCACCGTCCAGGGCTTCGTCGCCTCCGACTACAACGGCGTGATCGAGGCGATGCGCTCGAACCATGTCGACGTCGCCTATCTCGGCCCGTTCTCCTATGTGCTCGGCACCACCGTCGCGGCGATCGAGGCCTTCGCCACCGCCGAGACGGCCAAATCGAGCCGCAGCTTCTATCGCAGCCAGATCATTGCGCGGAAGGACAGCGGCATTAGCGACTGGAAGGGCCTGAAGGGGCGGACCTTTGCCTTCGTCGATCCGTCATCGACCTCGGGCCATCTCTTTCCCAAGGCTGGGCTGATGAAGCTCGGCTTCGATCCCGAGAAGGATTTCGGCCGGGTCCTCTTCACCGGCTCGCACGATGCCAATGCGCTCGCCGTCGCCAACAAGCGGGTCGATGCGGCGACGATCGCAGACCGCATCCTCGATGCTGCCGTCCAGAAGAAGCTGGTCGATCGCGCCGACCTCCAGGTCGTCTGGGAGTCGGACCCGATCCCGGAATCGCCGACCTGCTGGCGCAAGAACCTGCCGGAGGAGCTGAAGGCGAACATCAAGTCGGCCTTCCTGAACATTCGCGACATCACCTGGGCCGACCAGGGCAAGCTCAACCGCTTCGTCGAGACGAACGACCAAGCCTACGACATCATTCGCGAGACCGCGAAGGTGCTGAAGCTCGATCTCACCAAGATGAAGTAGTCGCGCAAACGCGACCGGCGGAGGAAGCGGCATGATCAAGATCGAAGGACTGAAGAAGTCCTATGCGGGCCGCCCGGTCCTGCAGGGCATCGACCTCAGCGTCAAAGCCGGCGAGTTCCTCGTCGTGCTTGGTCCCAGCGGCGCCGGCAAGTCGACGCTGTTGCGCTGCATCAACGGACTGGCGCAGCCCGATGCGGGCCGGACCGTCATCGCCGGCAAGGTGCTCGACCTCAGGCGCGGCGCCGCCGGCAAGCGGCCGGTGGCGATGATCTTCCAGCACCACAACCTCGTGAAGCGCCTGTCGGTGCTGAAGAACGTGCTGGTTGGCCGCATGGCGGGGCTGTCGTCCTTCCTCTCGATGCTGCAGCTCTTCCCGAAAGCCGATGTCGCGATCGCGATGGAGTGCCTGGCCCGGGTCGAGCTCGCCCAGAAGGCGAATTCGCGCGGCGACCAGCTCTCCGGCGGCGAGCAGCAGCGCGTCGGCATCGCCAGGGCTTTGGCCCAGCAGCCGGCGGTGATCCTCTGCGACGAGCCGGTGGCGAGCCTCGATCCCAAGACCTCGCGCGTCGTGCTCGGCTACCTCAAGGCGATCTGCAAGGAGGAGGGCATCGCGGTGATCTGCAACCTCCATCAGGTCGACTATGCCGTCGAGTTCGGCGAGCGCATCGTCGGCCTGAGCGGCGGCCGGGTGGTCTTCGACGACACGCCCGACCAGCTGACCTCGGAGATCGTCCACCAGATCTATCCCGGCCTTGAGGACCCCGGCATCGCCCGCGTGCTCAAGCCTCGCCCGGCGAGCCACCCTGTGCTGGCGCCGATGATCGCCACCGCAACCGCCTGACGGGGAAGCAAGCCATGTCGTTCGGAACGCTGCAGCTCGTCCTTCGTCCCCCGCAAGGCCGCTTCGGCTGGTGGGGCGTCGGCTTCGTCACGCTCTCTGCTTTGGTCTTCCTGTGGTGGGCCGCGCTCGGCTCGCAGATCAACGCCAATAATCTCTGGAACGGCATCCCCTACATGGTGGACTTCCTCGTCCGGATGATGCCGCCCAACCCGGAATTCCTGGAGCGGCTCTGGCAGCCGGCTCTGGAAAGCCTGCAGGTCGCGGTTTGGGGGACGCTGCTCGGCGTCGTCATCGCCCTGCCGGTCTGCTTCTTCGCGGCGCGAAACCTGAGCCCGAGCCCGGTCGTCTTTCATGCGACACGGCAGCTGCTCAACTGCATGCGCGGCATCAACGAGATCATCCTGGCGCTGATCTTCGTCGCCGCCATCGGTCTCGGCCCCTTCGCCGGCGTGCTGGCGCTCGCCATCCATGGCGCCGGCATGCTCGGCAAGTTCTTCGCCGAGGCGATGGAGGATATCGACGAGGGGCCGCTGGAGGCGTTCCGCTCGGCCGGGGTCGGCCCGTTCAAGACCTTCTTCTTCGGCGTGCTGCCGCAGGTCCTGCCGGCCTGGCTCGGGACGATCTTCTACCGGCTGGAGACCAATGTCCGCCAGTCGACCGTGCTGGGCATGGTCGGCGCCGGCGGCATCGGCTTCGAGCTCGTCTCCTCGATGAAGCTGTTCAAGTACCAGGACACCGCGACCTGCATCCTCGTCATCCTCGCCATGGTCCTGATCGCCGACCTCGTCTCATCCCGCGTCAGGGCCCTGATCCGCTGATCGTATCGTCGAAGCCACGACGTCCCGGGCCTTGGCGCGAGGCCCGGGACGCGTCATCACAGGATCGGCCGGTCCTGAACCGGCTCAGGATTCGGGATTTGCGACATGCGGCTAGGCGTCATCGCCGACATCCATGGCAATCTGCCGGCGCTCGAAGCCGTGCTTGCCCGGCTGTCCAGGCTCTCCGTCGATCGCGTCGTCAATCTCGGCGACTGTGCCTCGGGCCCGCTCTGGCCGGCGGAGACCGTGCGGCTCCTGCGGGCGACCCCGATGAGCCATGTTCGCGGCAACCACGACAGGGCGCTCGGCGCGGCCTCGCCCGATGGCCTCGGCGCCTCCGACAGCTTCGCCTGGCGCGATCTCGACGCCGATGCCCGCGATTGGCTGGCCGGCCTGCCCTTCGAGCTCGAGGTCGGCGGGGCGCGCTGCCTCCATGCCAGCCCGAAGGACGACGACACCTATCTGCTCGACGCGATCGAAGGCGGACGCCTGGTCGCCGCCGCCCCGGGCGCGGTCGAGACGTTGCTCGGACCGACTCGTCCCGCCGTGGTCCTGTGCGGGCACAGCCATCAACCGCGCCTGCTTCGGCTCGATGACGGCACCGTCGTGGTCAATCCAGGCAGCGTCGGCAATCCCGCCTACAACGCCGACGAGCCCTGCATCCATGTCTCGGAGAGCGGCGCGCCGCATGCCCGTTTCGCCGTGGTGACGATGGCGGATTTCGTCGAGATCGAGCACCACGCGGTCGCCTATGACTGGGAGCATGCGGCAAGGCGGGCTGAAGGCAATGGCCGCGCCGACTGGGCCCATGCCTTGCGGACGGGGCGGGTTCTGCCGACGTAAGTAGGGCCTGTGCCGCTGGTCACTGCGCCAGCTGGCTGCTGGAGCGTTCATAGACCGTTGCGCCTGTCTGCGCGTCGATGCCCTGCAGGCTGACCTCGTAGCCCCAGAGCCGCTGGACATGGCGCAGGGTCGCCTCGCAGCTGCCGCCATCCAGCACGATGCCGTCGCGGACCTTGTGCTGCAGGCGCAGGTGCCGCTGGCCGAGCAGGTCGACATCGACGACCTGGATGTCGGTGTTGTTCGTTCCGATGTCGTATCGCTGGGCCAAAGCGGCGCGGATCTTCCGATAGCCGCGCTCGTTGTGGATCGAAGCCACGCTGTAGAACGACTCGTTGGCCGCATCGGAGAGCAGGAACAGCCGCCATTTCCGGATCAGCGCCGGGCTAAGGAACTGGCGGATGAAGGATTCGTCGCGGTGGTTGGCCCAGGCGTCGAGCAGGATCGTGCGCCAGTCGCCGCTGCCCGCGATCTCGGGGAACCAGTCGCGATCCTCCGCGGTCGGCTCGGTCGCGATGCGCTTGATGTCCTGCATCATGTCGAGGCCGAGCGCATAGGGGTTGATGCCGGAAAAGCGGGGATCGTCGAAGCCGGGCTGGAAGATGACGTTCGAATGGTTGCGCAGGATCTCCAGCATCGCGCCTTCGCCGATCCGGCCTTGATCGAACAGCGCGTTCATCACGGTGTAGTGCACGAAGGTGGCGCAGCCCTCGTTCATCACCTGCGTCTGCCGCTGCGGATAGAAATACTGCGCGATGACGCGGACGATCCTGAGGACTTCGCGCTGCCAGGGCTCGAGGATCAGGCTGGTCTTCTCAAGGAAATAGAGCAGGTTCTCCTCGGGCAGGTTGAGCGCCTTCTTCCGCTCGGCGATCAGGTCCGCATTTTCCGCTGCCGCCGCCTTGCTGCCATCCGCCTGGCGCGGGAGCGTCCGCCAGAGGTCGTTATAGGAGCGTTCCTCATATTCCAGCCGTTCGCGCAGGCCCTCGCGCTGCTTCTCGGAGGAGAGTCTGGGCGGGCGGCGATAGCGGAACACGCCCTGGTCCATCAGCGCGTGGGCTGCGTCGAGAATGGCCTCCACGGCTGCGACGCCGTGCTTCTCCTCGCAGCGGGTGATGTAGCTCTTGGCGAAATCGAGATAGCCCAGGATCGCGTCGGCGTCGGTCCACTGCCGGAACAGATAGTTGTTCTTGAAGAAATGGTTGTGCCCGAGGGCCGCATGCGCCGTCACCAGCGCCTGCAGCGCCATGGTGTTCTCTTCCATCAGATAGACGATGCAGGGGTCGGAATTGATGACGATCTCATAGGCCAGGCCGCGGCCGCCCTTGCGGTAGTGCAGCTCGTGATGGAGGAAGTGCTTGCCGAACGACCAGTGGCGATACATCAGGGGCATGCCGATCGAGGAATAGGCGTCGAGCATCTGCTCGGAGGAGATCACCTCCATCTGCACCGGGTAGATGTCGAGCCGCAGCTCCTCCTTCGCCACCGCTTCGATGACGTCATAGGCATGCGACAAGGTTCCGAAACTCCAGTCCGAGCCGGTGAACAGCAGATCGGGTCGGTGCGCGTGCCTGGGCATCGGCGCGTCCTTCAGTTGCGCGGCCGCGCCGGCTGCCGGGTGAAGAGCTGGCGGAAGACCGGGTAGATGTCGGCAGCCTTGGCGATGCGGGTCGTGTCGAAATTCGGCCAGCGTTCCTTGACCTTGAGATAGGCGCGCCAGAGCGAGGTGCCGTTGTCGGTCGAACCGAAGATCTCGCTCTCGCGTTCGTCGATGATCTCGACATAGGCGAAATACTGGCACAGACGCATGATCTCGCCGTCGAGCAGGCGCAGGCATCGCTCGGAATCACTGGCGAAATTGTCGCCGTCCGAAGCCTGCGCGACGTAGATGTTCCAGTCCTTGCTGGGGTAGCGCTGCGCGATGACGCGCTGCATCTCCTCCAGCGCGGTCGAGACGACGGTGCCGCCGCTCTGCGTGCTCAGGAAGAAGGTGTCCTCGTCGACTTCCTGCGCCGTGTGGGTATGGCGGATGAAGACGATCTCGGTTCGGTCGTAGCGCCGCTTCAGGAACAGGTGGAGCAGCACGAAGAAGCGCTTGGCGAGGTCCTTCTCGCGCTCGCCCATCGAGCCGGAGACATCCATCAGGCAGAACATCACCGCGTTGGCGTTCGGCAGGGGCTGCGCCTCGAAGCGGTTGAAGCGGATGTCGACGGGGTCGATGAAGGCGATTACCCGGCGCCGGCGTTCCAGCCGGTCGATCTCGGCGCGCAGGGCCGCGGCCTTGGCGCCCACCGCATCCGTGCCCTCGGCCTCGATTCGCGCCAGTTCGGCGAGAATCGCCTCGACCTCTGCGCGCTTGGGCCTTTGCAGGGCGATGCGCCGGCCATGGCTGTTGCGCATGGTGCGGCCGACATTGATGTTGGTCGGCGAACCGCCGGTGGAGAAGCCGGCCCGCCGCGGCTTGGCGGCCATGATCTCCTTCAGGGCGAGCTTGACCATGTCGGGCAGCTCGAGATCCTCGAAGAACAGGTCGAGCACCTCCTCGCGCGACAGCACGAAGCGGAAGTCGTCCTCTGAATCCTGCAGGCCGGGCGACGAGCCCGCTCCGCTGCCTTGGCCCGGCTTCGGCATTCTGTCGCCTGGCGAGAACTGCTTGTTCCCGGGCAGGACATGCTGGCGCCGGCCGCTGTTCCTCGCGTCGCGGAAGCTTGGTTCGCTCGTGCCCTTCGCCGGGATCGAGACGGCATGCTCTCCGTCCGCATCGGCGATCTTGCCGGAGCGGATCTGCTCCTGGACGCTACGCTTCAGCTCCGCCCGCACGCGATGCAGAAAGCGCTGGCGGTTGCCCAGGCTTTTGTCCTTCGGATTCAGGCGGCGATCGATGAAGATCGGCATGGCAGGCTCCGGCCGGCATTCTGATTTTGCATCGGCTTTGTCCGAAAACCGCACCCCACTTTTCGGGCCGATGCTTTAGCCCGCCTTGTTGACGCGCATGTACCAGTCCACCAGGCGCCGGACCTGGCGTTCGGTATAACCACGCTCGACCATGCGCTGCACGAAGCCGTGATGGCGCTTTTCGGTCACGCTGTCCTGCTTGGAGCCGAAGCTGATCACCGGCAGCAGGTCCTCGACCTGGCCGAACATCCGCTTCTCGATCACCTCGCGCAGTTTCTCATAGCTCGTCCAGGACGGGTTGCGGCCGTTGTTCCTGGCCCTGGCGCGCAAGGTGAACTTCACGACTTCGTTGCGGAAGTCCTTGGGATTGGCGATGCCGGCTGGCTTCTCGATCTGCGACAATTCGTTGTCGAGGACCTGCCGGTTGAGGATCTGGCCGGTGTCGGGATCCTTGTAGTCCTGGTCCTCGACCCAGGCGTCAGCATAGGCGATGTAGCGGTCGAACAGGTTCTGGCCGTATTCGCCATAGGATTCGAGATAGGCCTTCTGGATTTCGTGGCCGATGAACTCGGCATAGCGCGTCGCCAGCTCCGACTTGATGAAGTCGAGATAGGCCGCTTCCGTCTCCTTCGGGAACTGCTCGCGCTTGATCGCCCCCTCGAGGATGTACATGAGGTGCACCGGGTCGGCGGCGAGCTCCTCGGTGTCGTAGTTGAAGGTCTGCGACAGGATCTTGAAGGCGAAGCGCGTGCTGACGCCGGTCATGCCCTCGTCGACCCCGGCGGCGTCGCGATACTCCTGGATCGCCTTGGCCTTGGGCTCGACCTCCTTCAGGTTCTCGCCGTCATAGACGCGCATCTTGGTGTAGAGCGGCGAATTCTCGAACTCGCTGAGCCGGGTCGAGACCGAGAAGCGGCTGAGCAGGTCGAGCACCTCCGGCGCGCAGGGGCTGCCGGCGAGCTCGCTCTCGCGCAGCAGCTTCTCGTAGATCTGCCGCTCCTCGGTGACGCGCAGGCAATAGGGCACCTTGACCACCAGGATGCGGTCGAGAAAGGCCTCGTTGTTCTTGTTGTTCTTGAATTGAAGCCATTCCGACTCGTTGGAATGGGCCAGCACGATGCCCTGATAGGGGAAGGCGCCGAAATTCTCGGTGCCGTTGTAGCTGCCCTCCTGCGTCGCGGTCAGCAGCGGGTGCAGGACCTTGATCGGCGCCTTGAACATCTCGACGAATTCGAGCAGGCCCTGCGTCGTCCGGTTCAGCCCGCCGCTATAGGAATAGGCGTCCGGGTCCGACTGGCTGAAGTTCTCGAGCTGGCGGATGTCCACCTTGCCGACGAGGGTCGAGACGTCCTGGTTGTTCTCGTCGCCCGGCTCGGTCTTGGCGATGCCGATCTGGCGCAGGCGCGAGGGCGTCAGCTTGACGACGCGGAACTTGGCGATATCGCCCGAGATCTCGTCGAGCCGCTTCGATGCCCAGGGTGAGATCAGGCCGGTCAGGCGCCGCCGGGCGATGCCGTATTTGTCTTCGAAGAGATCGCCCATGCGATCGGGCCGGAACAGGCCCAATGGCGATTCGAACACCGGGCTGATCTGGTCGCCGATCTTGAGCGTGTAGAAGGGACGCTCCTCCATCAGCTTTTTCAGCCGCTCGGCGAGCGAGGATTTGCCGCCCCCGACGGGGCCGAGCAAATAAAGGATCTGCTTGCGCTCCTCCAGGCCCTGCGAGGCGTAGCGGAAATAGCCGGCGATCCGCTCGATCGTATCCTCCATGCCGAAAAAATCGGCGAAGGAGGGGTAAATCTTGATCGTCCGGTTGGAGAAGATCCGACCCAGGCGCTCGTCCTGGCTGGTGTCGAACAGCTTCGGCTTGCCGATCGCTTCGAGCATGCGCTCGGCGGCGGACGCGTACATCGATTTGTCTTCGCGACAAGCGAGCAGATATTCCTGCAGGCTCATCTCTTCCTGAGAATAGCTTCGATAATCCTCGGAAAATAAGCGGAAGACCTCGCCGTCTCGTTCCATCGTGGTAGCCCTCCAGCGCAAGCCGGCTTTGCCGACAATGCCCCTGAACAATCAACCGCAGATAGACTTGCAAGTTCCTGGCCGATAAGGGGCGCCTTGACGGCCGCCGGGCATCTGGGCCCTGCCCCTAACGCTGACGCGACCCATCCTCAACTCACCTCTTCGCGTCCACGCCAGAGATGGGCGCCAGCCTGCGCGCCTATGATGTCATGTGGGGTGGCTGAGCGGGATCGCCAAGAGGGATCGCGCAGATGGGAAGTCGGAGTATCCCTGCGGCATGAACGCCGCTTCCGATCGACCATGCGTGGCGCTAGATTGCGGCGATGAGCGCAGCGCCGCAGACCGATACTCAGGACGCCGCTCCGGGCCACCGCCCGGGCCTCTGGCTGCTCGCCGGCGGTTTCGGGCTCCTGTTGGCGGCCGGCCTGCTGCTCTGGTGGCGTGAAGGCGATCGGCTGTTCACCGACGGGCTGATCGCCGCGCTCCTTGCCTGCTTCTGAGCGGCGTTCCACTCGCCTTCGAGGGTCTTCCCGTGAACCGCCGCCTGCTCCTGCCCCTGCTGGTCTTCCTGCTTGGCGCCGCCGCGCTCGCCGCTGCCGCCTTCGTCACCTTCGCTCCGGCCTCGCGCCAGAGCGGGCAGAGCCTGGCGTCCAGCGTCGGCGGGCCGTTCGCCCTCACCACCGCCGAAGGCAAGACCCTGACCGACAAGGACCTGCGCGGCGCGCCCTTCCTGGTCTTCTTCGGCTTCACCCATTGCCCCGATATCTGCCCGACCAAGCTGTTCGAGATCTCGGAGGTGCTGCGCGCCGCTGGGACCAAGGGCGAGAAGCTCAAGGCGCTCTTCGTCACCGTCGATCCCGAGCGCGACACCGCCGAGACGATGAAGAGCTATCTCGGCTCCTTCGACCCGCGCATCATCGGGCTGACCGGCGAGCGCGCCGCGATCGACGCCGCGGTCAAGGCCTATCGCGCCTATGCCCGCAAGGTGCCGCTCAAGGACGGCGACTACACCATGGACCACACCGCTCTGGTCTATCTGATGGATAAGAACGGCGGCTTCGTCGGCGCCTTCAATATCGAGCGCCCGCCGGCAGAGGCGGCGCAGGAGTGGCTGCGGCATCTGTGAGTTCGCCAGGCCTGGCTGCTCGGCCGCTCGACGCGGGACCACGATAGCGGGACGAGCGCGCCAGCCCATGCGCCGTCTTGTGCCAGCCGAAGCGGTCGTCGACATAGTCGTAGAGCGCCAGCCAGCCGGCGAGCGAGGTCACGAGATGGTAGAGCGGGAGAAGCCAGAGGCGGCGCCACAGATCGGGAGCGCCGCGCCGCTTGGCGCCGAGTGCCGGGACCAGGAACATCGTCAGGAGGCCGCAGCCGGCAAGGCCGAGCGATAGCGCCGAAAAGCACATGTCCAAAGGCGTGCTCGGCGACAGCAGCGAACCGCGCAGTATTGCGACCCCTGTCATCACGACGAGGAACGGCAGGAGCAGTGTTCCCAGCAGGGTACCCAGCGTGAGCACCAGGAACGTCAGGGTCGCGCCGACCCCGGCTTCGCGAACCAACCGGTCTGGCCGCTGCATGTGGCTGATCAGCGTCTGCAGATAGCCTTTCAGCCAGCGCCGGCGCTGTTTCAGCCAGGCCTGGAGATCGCGCGGCGCCTCTTCCAGCGTATGGCTGGGCAGGTCGGCCATGTAGCCGCCCGCGCGCACGAGCCGGAAGCCGATATCCGCGTCTTCCGTCACATTCCAGGGGTCCCAGCCGCCGACGCGCCGCAGTGCCTGCGTGCGGAAATGATTCGATGTGCCGCCGAGCATGATCGGCAGTCCGGCGGCGAGCAGGCCGGGATTCAGCACGTCGAAGAGCCCGGCATATTCCAGGGCGAAGCAGCCGCTGAGCCAGCTGTCTTCGGGATTGTCGATGACGAGATGGGCCTGCAGGCAGACGAGGTCGTCATCGGAGCGCAGGAAGCGCGCGGCGGCCAGGCGCAGCTGCCGCGGGTCGGGAATGTCCTCGGCGTCGAAGATGGCGAACAACTCGCCGCGCGCTTCGGCCAGGGCGATGTTGAGGGCGCGCGGCTTGGTCTGCGGCTGGCCGCGCGGCACGATCGTGACCTGCATGAAAGGCGGCAGCGTGCGGGTTGCGAGGGCGCGCCGCAGGTTCCAGTCGATCTCCTCGACCAGGATGTGAATGTCCAGCTTGGCGGCGGGGTAGTCGAGCGCCGCGAGCGCCTGGATGAGCTGGTCGAGAACCGCCTCCTCACCGAAGATGGGCACGGCGACGGTATAAACCGGCAGGCGGCTGTCATCGATCTGCCAGCGATGGTCGCGCCACAGATCGGCCGCCGGCTTCTCGGCCAGGGCCGCGAAGCGCAGGATCACGGCGCCGAAGAACAAGGGGCCGAGCATGAGGCCGAGGCCGGTCAAGGTCGCGAGAGGGGCCAGCGTGCCGAACCAGGACAGAAGCCCGACCATAAGGCAAGCAAAGCCCTTCTGCAGCCAGCTGCTTCCGGTGCGTGCGCTGAACCGCCTTAGCCCGGCCTCGTCCAGCCAGGCCGCCGCGCGCGTGATGGGTCCGGCGTTCGTTCGCCGCAGCTCGACTGCCAGCGCCGCGGGAGGCAGCACGACGATATCCTCGCGAGCCCGGGCGCCGGCCGACAAGAAGCGTCGCAAGGCCGGGCCCGGCGGGGGCGCGGCCGCGAAGCGCAGGGGACTTTCCGGGCGGACACGCGTGGCGGCCAGGCCTTCGCGCAGGATAGCCGCGACGTCGCCGCCCCGCTGCAAGGGCGGCGCATGCGGCTGGAAGCGCAGGTCGAGTTCGGCAGCCAGCGCCCGGTAGAACTCCTCTTCCTCGACGAGGCCGGAGGCGATGACCTGACGGCTCGGGGACACGCCGATCCGCTCCGCGAGCCGGGCGGCCTCCCGCAATTCTGCGGGCGGCACACCATGATCGGCGAGGAAGGCGATCTCGGCAGGCAGGCCGAGCATACGCACCGCGCTGGCGTCGGCGCGCGGCCAAGCTAAGGCTTCCATCCCCATCCCCCAGGGGTCGCAGTTGAGCGCTCCCGCAGGCGGCAGCAACTTATGGTTGCTTAACGGTGCGTCAGAGTCGAGTCGGGCGCGAGAGACCGTCGTATTGTCCGCTTCGACAAGGCGGCGCCGTCAGCGTCGGGGCGGGACGAAATAGCCACCCCAGATCATTTGCATACAAATGAGGCGAGCCTGCCGTTTCCCGCAGCAGTGATCGAACTGCCGCCGATCCGCGAGTCGGGAGCGGCCTGGCCTGTGCGCGATGCCGAGCCGCGATAGAACCTGTGGTCTATCCAACTCTTTCATTTCTCGGCGAATCTGCGCGGCGCGGCGGCGCTCGAGTGCCATTTCACTTCGCGGTTGCGAACGAGATCGGGCGCGATAGTCTCGCTCCGGGCTGCCGTCGGCAGTTTGCAAATGGTCGATCTCAAATCGCTTGACAAGCTTGAAATCCGTTGAGATCGTTGTTTGCATACAAATGAAATTTGGATGTGAATGTCCGGCTGCTGCAACGATAACGATCGGCGGCCAGCCATAATGGGAGAGTGACATGACCGCTTGGCTTGGCCTGACTCCGTTCAATCGTCTCGCGGCCATCGCCGCTGCGGCCGTGCTCTCCCTGCAGGCGCCGGCGCGCGCCGAGGAGATCTCGGTCACCCAATGGGGTGCGAGCCTCTATGGCGCGCCTTATGCGGTGGCGATGGAGAAGGGCCTGTTCAAGCAGGCCGGCATCGCCATCACCGGCATCATCGGCTCGGGCGGCGGCGGCACCACCGTGCGCAACATTCTTGCCAGCGCGACTCCCTATGGTGAGGTCGCCGTCTCCGCCGCGCTCGCCGCCAAGGCGCAGGGGCTCGACCTTATCATCGTCAACACCGGCACGCGCAGCGTTGCCGAGGCCTCGATGGTCGTGATGCCGAACTCCGAGCTCAAGGGCGTCGAGGACCTCGCGGGCAAGAAGGTCGCGATCACCTCGCCCAAATCCGTCTCCGAGATGCTGCTGCTGATGGTGCTGCGCGAGAAGGGCGTCGACCAGAGCAAGGTCCAGCGCGTCGCTGCCGGCGGCTATGTCCCGGCGCTGACCATGCTCGAGCAGAACGCCGTCGTCGGCTCGGTGCTGATCGAGCCGCTATCGATCATCCGCAAGGACAAGTACCGCACGCTCTACAAGGCCGGCGACGTCCTGAAGCCGATGACCACCTCGGTCGGCATCACCACGCGCAAATACGCGCAGGAAAACCCGGAGAAGCTCAAGGCGATCATCGCCGGCCGCCGCGCCGGCGTGCAGGCGATCTACAAGGACCCGGCCGAAACCGCCAAGATCATCGAGAAGCTCTATAAGCTCGACGCGCCGATTGCCAAGGAAGCCGTCGACAACATGATCCCGCCGAAGATGTGGAGCGAGGGCGAGTTCAACGTCGAGGAGCTCAACCGCATGGTCGAGGGCCTGAAGCTGATCGGCGAGGTCAAGAGCGACGTCGACTGGGCGACCGTGCTCGACAAGTCCTATCTGCCCGCCGACCTCCAGGCGAAGCAATGAGCGCGGCATCGGGGGCCAAGGTCGTGCCGCTCGCGCCCCATGCTGCCGCCGCCCCGGCCCATGCCAGGCTGCGCGGCGTCACCCGGGTCTTCGATCTCCCGAAATCGACCCTGCATGCGCTCGGCCCGGTCGATCTCGATCTGGCCAAGGGCGAGTTCTTCTCGGTGGTCGGCCCGTCCGGCTGCGGCAAGTCGACCCTGCTCGACATCCTCGCCGGCCTCAGCGCCCCGCAAGCCGGCACGGCCGAGTTCGAAGGCAAGCCGATCCAGGGCGTTCCCGACGGCGTCGGCGTCGTCTTCCAGGAGGACGCCTCCTTTCCCTGGCTCAATGTCCGCGACAATGTCGCCTTCGGCCTGCGCCGGGCCGGAGTCGATCCGGCCGAGATCAACCGCCGCGTCGACTACGCCGTCGGCTTCATGGGGTTGAAGGACTTTGCCGCCTCCTATCCGGCGCAGCTCTCCGGAGGTATGCGCCAGCGTGTCTGCATCGCCCGTACCTTGGTGCTGCAACCGCGCCTGATCCTGCTCGACGAGCCCTTCGGCGCGCTCGATCAGCAGACCCGCCTGCTGATGGGCGACGAATTGCTGCGGCTCTGGCGCGAGACCTCCGCCACTGTGCTGCTCATCACCCACGCGCTCGACGAGGCCGCGATGCTCTCCGACCGCGTCGGGGTGATGTCGACCAGGCCCGGCACCTTCATCGATTTCGTCGAGACCGGCTGGGAGCGGGACCGCGACAGCCGCGTCGTCTCGACCCCGCATTTCGGCGACATCACCGCCCGCCTCTGGGAAAAGCTCCGGATCGAGGCCTTGAAGATCATGTCGGCCGGAAAGGCCTGAGCCATGTCCGAGAAATGGCTGCGCGTTGCGGTCGTCACCGCGATGATCCTGCTGGTCGAGGCGCTCTGCCGCGTCGGCATCATCCCGCGCATGGTGATGATCGCCCCATCCGACATGGTGGTCGAGCTCGGCAGGATCCTCGCCTCCGGGCAGTTCTCGGCCGATATCCGCATCACCTTCACCAATATCGCGATCTCGACCGTGCTCTCGGTTCTGCTCGGCTTCGCCGCCGGCGTGGTGATCTATTCGCTGCCGGGCCTGCGCAATGCGATCGAGCCGCTGCTGGCGAGCTATTACGCCGTCCCGACCTTCGTCTTCTATCCGATCTTCATCACCCTGTTCGGCGTCGGCTCCGCCTCGATCATCGCGATCGCGGTGCTGCTCGCGGTCGTCTCGATGGTCACGGCGACGCTGAACGGGCTCGACCGCATCCCGCGCGTGCTGCGCAAGACCGGCCAGATCTACCGGATGTCGCGGGTCAAGACCGCGCTCCTGATCGAATTGCCGGCTGCGACGCCCTATCTCTTCACCGGGGTCAAGCTCTCGGTCGCCTATTCCTTCATCGGCGTGATCGCCTCGGAGTTCATCCTGTCGGGCGCCGGTGTGGGCTATGCCATCGCCTATGCCTACAACCTGTTCGAGAACGGGCACATGTACGCGCTGATGCTGCTCGTCCTCATCGTCGTCACCGTGGTCAACACCTTCCTCAATGTGATCGACCGGCGCCTCCAGGCGCGCAGGCAGAGGTGATGCCGATGCCAAGCCTCGCGACTGCTCTCATGCCACGCTCCGCCGGCACGCTCCTCGTCCTCCTCGCTCTTCTTGTCCTCTGGCAGGGCCTGCATCTCCTGGTCGGCGCCTCCTCGCTGGCCTCGCCGGCGGCGACGGTCGCGAAGCTCGCGTCCCTGCTCGTGACCGGCGAGTTCTGGCTCAACATCTCCGAGACCATGCGGGCCTTCGTCGCCGCCTTCGCGATCTCGCTCTTCGGCGGCATCGCGCTCGGCATCGTGCTCGGGGTGCGCAAGCTCGCCGGCAATGTCGCCGAGCCGATCCTGACGACGCTCTACTCGATCCCCAAGGTCGTCCTATACCCGCTGGTGCTGCTCTGCTTCGGCCTCGGCATCTCCGCCAAGATCGCCTTCGGCGTGATGCATGGGCTGATTCCGATCACGCTGTTCTCGATGAATGCGATTCGCCAGATGAAGCCGGTCTATCGCCGGACCTCGCAGGTGATGCGGCTCTCGCCCGTGCAGAACGCCTTCACCGTGATCATGCCGGCGATCCTGCCCGAGATCATCTCGGGCGTTCGGCTCGGCTTCTCGCTGACGCTGCTCGGCGTGCTGATCGGCGAGATGTTCGCCTCGCAGCGCGGCCTCGGCTTCCTGCTGACCAGCGCGATCAATCTCGGCCAGATCGACACGATCATGGCGATCGCCCTGCTGCTGACCGTCTTCGCGGTGACCTGCAATGCGCTGATGATGCGCTTCGACCGGCGGCTGACGCACCGCTAGGGCCCGTTTGGGCGCTTGCGTGGACTGCGTGGGTCATGCAGGTTGCGCCGGACTGACTCGGCTGCGGTCGCCCGCGCCTCCCGCATTGGAAAAACCATGAACCGCTATCATTTGGGCGCGGCTGCCGTCCTCGTCACCCTGCTCGGCGGCTGCGTCGCGCGCGAGGAGCCGATCTCCGTCTCGGAGCCTGCTCCGGTGATGCGCACGCGGGTGGTGCGGACCGCGCCGCCGCCGGATAGCGGCGATCTCCAGCTTGGCCTGCCGCCGGCACGCGAGGGCGGCCCTGCCTATGTCCGCTCCGGCCTCGGCAGCGGGGCCGGGCAGGGCGAGCTTTATGGCCGCGGCACGCTTCCGCAAGGCTTCTGAGGCCTCGCTCCGCCAGGTTTCCCGGGCGGTAACGGCACTCTTCCCGTCATGGCCCGGCCATCCCACGCCTTTGCAGGATAGCGGTCAGCCACGACGCCCGCAGCGAAGGCATGCCGTCAGCGCCGCAGGACGCGGATGCTCGGCACAAGGCCGAGCGTGACGGTGGGAGACATTGGAAACCTGACCCTTCCTTCTCCCGGATGGGAGAGGGGTTCCCTGCGCCTCCCGCGCCCAAGCTTTTCCCCGCCCGCAGGCTCAGCCTGCGGGCGTTGTCGCATGTGAGGGGCAGCGGAGCGCCGCGAGGCGCTGGTTTGGTATCCGCTTCCGTGAGCTACGGACGCGGCGCGGATGGATTGAGCCACCATCCGCACGCCCCGTGGCGCTCCGCCAGGCGGCGATTTTAGAGCTCCGGGCCGCGCTTCTGTCGCGCCGGCGTCAGCCGGCGTGGTCTAGCGAGCTCCTCGCGCAGGGATCGTAGTGTCCCCAGGTCGGTTCCCGAAGCCTCCCGGGAGCGAGGCGCAACCCTCGCCCGCAGGCGCCGCATCCACCCCGCCAAACGACATGCCTCCGGTCGGCCGCCCCTCGGGGATGGGATGGCCGGCATTATACGGGAGGTTCGGAGGGCGGGGATTGTTCTCGCGTCTATCCCCGCGTTCACCCTCCCCGTCATGGTCGGGCTTGTCCCGACCATCCACGTCTTTGCACCCGAGCGACGGGGCGCAGCGCCGGCCAGCATGTCATCAGCGCCGCAAAGACGTGGATGGTCGCCACAAGGGCGACCATGACGGGCGAGGCGTCGGCGCTCTTGCCGCTGGCCAGGCCGCCCGCCATCCTGCCGGCATGAGGCGCAAGGGTGGCTGGGTCTACATCATGACCAACCGGCCGAACGGCACGCTCTATCTCGGCGTGACCAGCGATCTGGCGCGCCGCGTCCACGAGCATCGCAAAGGGCTGCTCGCCGGCTTCACCAGGACGCACGGCCTCAAGCGGCTCGTCTGTACGAATGGCATGACGAGATCGCGGCCGCGATCCAGCGCGAGACTTCGATGAAGCGCTGGTACCGTGCCTGGAAGACCCGCACGATCATGGCGCGCAATCCAGACTGGAACGACCTTTACAACGAACTGGCGTGACCGCGCCGGACGCGATCCCGCGCTCGCCTGTCATGGTCGGGCCTGTCCCGACCATCCACGTCTTGCACCAGTTGCTAGGCCGCCGCCAGAACCGCGTCATGGTCGGGCCTGTCCTTACCAGCCACGTCTTTGCTTGATAGCGACGAGCCGAAATGCCCGCATCGAAGAGCCCGTCATCAGGGCCGCAAGACGTGGATGCTCGGCACAAGGCCGAGCATGACGAACTGACAATTCGATCTGTAAGCGCCACGCCCGCTTTGGGCATTCCTCCGGCTGATTGCCCTTTGGACACCGCGGAGAGGCGAGAGACAATAAAGCGAGCGATCCTAGCTATTGCTTGAACTGTAACGCGCTCCATTCACGAACAAGAGATCACTTACTTGTGGATACGCAACTGCCCTTGCATCGAAATGTTTGGCGGGCCACCGCAGCGGACGCTACCCAGAGTAGAAGAAAACTCTGATATTTTTGGGGGGATCATGCCGCAAGCAATTGACGAGGCGACGCCAACGGCGGGTTTGCAGCTTCATATCGAGCCAGCGCGCTTTGTTGAAGCCGGCGATTTGGCTAAGGCACTCCGCGCAATGGAACGGCAGTATGAAGCTTTTGCACTGCGCGAGGGCTTGGTCACCCGTACGTCTCAAGCGACCCTACGGATATCCAGTTTCAAGCCGGGAAGCCTGGACATTCTTTTCAGTCCGGAGATCATTGGAGCTATCACCGCGTTCACTCCTGCGGTCGCCGGCTTAGAAACAATTGCCAAATTTTCTGAGCACTTAAAGAAGATATTTGACCTCTTCAAAAGCAATCCCGAAACTCCATCGAAAGAGCTTTCCGGTATTTCGGCCAAAGATTGTGACGACGTCATGAACATCGCTGCACCGATTGCTAAACACGGTGGCTCTCAAACGTTTAATCAAATAAATGGCGGTGTAACGGTTAATTTCTACGGAATGAGCCAGTCCGAAGCATCAGATATCATGAGCGGCGCAGGCGCAGCTAAAGCAGCCATTAAAGAGCCTGAAGCAAAGCGTAGGCAAAGAGTCGCTCTTATATGGAGCCAAATTGATAGAAACCAAGCAAAAACTAATGGAACAAGAAGTCCAGACCAAGGCATAATTCAGGAGATCGACCCAAGGCCACACTCAATCTTATTTATTGATGAACTATCTTCACTCAAGAACGAGATTGTCGTCGGTGAAAACCCTCTCACCAAGATTTATTTTGTCGATATCGACATTGTTGAGGTTGAGGATTCTATCGTCGCGTATCGTGTAGTTGGATTCCATGGTGCGCAGGATATAGCTCGCTCCGCCTAGTTGTGTCTTACGATCCTCACCTCCGCCTGCCCCTTCTCTCCCCCGCCCCCTTCGGCCGCGCCTCCGGCACCGGGCCCATCTCGTCGAGCGTCGGCTTCCTCGGCCGCGCCACGCTCGCCTTCGGCCGCCCCTCGCCGCCGCCCCAGTTGTGCGGGCCCATGTCCGCGTCGGTCGGCTTGCGGGCTCTCGTCGGCAGGTTGGCCGAGGCGCCGTAGGACCGCTCGCCCTGGTATTTGCCGGCGCTGCCTTCGACATCGCTCTGGCGGGCGAGCGGGTCGTCGGCGATGGCGAGCTCGGTCGCCTGCAGGCGCTTGATCTCGTCGCGCAGGCGGGCGGCGGTCTCGAATTCGAGGTCGGCGGCGGCCTCGCGCATGCGCTTTTCGAGATCGGCGATCGCAGCCTTGAGGTTGTGGCCGGCGACCGGCCCCTCGACCAGCCCCTTGTCGACGGTGACATGGTCGCGCTCATAGACCGAGCCGAGGATGTCGCCGATGGCGCGCTTGATCGTCTGCGGCGTGATGCCGTGGGCGGCGTTGTAGGCCTCCTGCTTCTCGCGCCGGCGATTGGTCTCGGCCATCGCCCGCTCCATCGAGCCGGTGACATGGTCGGCATAGAGCACAACCTTGCCGTCGACATTGCGAGCGGCGCGGCCGATGGTCTGGATCAGCGAGGTCTCGGAGCGCAAAAAGCCCTCCTTGTCGGCGTCGAGGATGGCGACGAAGCCGCATTCGGGGATGTCGAGGCCCTCGCGCAGCAGGTTGATGCCGACCAGCACGTCGAAGGCGCCGAGGCGCAAGTCGCGCAGGATCTCGATGCGCTCGATCGTGTCGATGTCGGAGTGCATGTAGCGCACGCGCACCCCGTTCTCGTGCAGGTATTCGGTCAGGTCCTCGGCCATGCGCTTGGTCAGCACGGTGACGAGGGTGCGGTAGCCCTTCTCGGTGACCTCCTTGACCTCGTCCAAGAGGTCGGCGACCTGGTGCTTGGCCGGGCGGATCTCGACCGGCGGGTCGATCAGCCCGGTCGGGCGGATGACCTGCTCGGTGAAGACGCCGCCGGTCTGGTCCATCTCCCAGCCGCCGGGCGTGGCCGAGACATGGATCGAGGACGGCCGCATCGCGTCCCATTCCTCGAAGCGCAGCGGCCGGTTGTCCATGCAGGAGGGCAGGCGGAAGCCGTATTCGGCCAGCGTCGCCTTGCGGCGGAAGTCGCCTTTGTACATGGCGCCGATCTGCGGCACGGTGACATGGCTTTCGTCGGTGAAGACGAGGGCGTTGTCGGGCAGGTATTCGAACAGGGTCGGCGGCGGCTCGCCCGGCTTGCGGCCGGTGAGATAGCGCGAATAGTTCTCGATGCCGTTGCAGGAGCCGGTCGCCTCGATCATCTCGATGTCGAAGGTACAGCGCTGGTCGAGCCGCTGCGCCTCCAAATAGCGGCCCATGCGGTTGAGCTCGTCGAGGCGGCCCTTGAGCTCCTCCTTGATCGACTTGACCGCCTGGTTCAGCGTCGGGCGCGGCGTGGTGTAGTGCGAATTGCCGTAGACCTTGATGAATTCGAGCTCGCCGGTCTTCTGGCCGGTGAGCGGGTCGAACTCGGAGATCGATTCGACCTCGTCGCCGAACAGGCCGATGCGCCAGGCCCGGTCCTCATAGTGGGCCGGGAAGAGCTCGACCGTGTCGCCGCGGACCCGGAAGGAGCCGCGTGAAAAATCGTGCTGGGTGCGCTTGTACTGCAGCGCGACGAGGTCGGCGATCAGCTGGCGCTGCTCGATGCGCTCGCCGAGCTTCAGCGAGAAGGTCATCGCCGTGTAGGTCTCGACCGAGCCGATACCGTAGATGCAGGAGACCGAGGCGACGATGATGACGTCGTCGCGCTCCAGCAGCGAGCGCGTCGCCGAATGGCGCATGCGGTCGATCTGCTCGTTGATCGAGGATTCCTTCTCGATATAGGTGTCCGAGCGCGGGACGTAGGCCTCCGGCTGGTAATAGTCGTAATAGGAGACGAAGTACTCGACCGCGTTGTCGGGGAAGAAGCTCTTGAATTCCCCGTACAACTGCGCGGCCAATGTCTTGTTCGGAGCGAGGATCAGCGCCGGGCGCTGCGTCTCCTCGATCACCTTGGCCATGGTGAAGGTCTTGCCCGAGCCGGTGACGCCGAGCAGCACCTGGTCGCGCTCCTGCCGGCGGACACCGTCGACGAGATCGGCGATCGCGGTCGGCTGGTCGCCGGCCGGCTCGAAATCCGACTTCATCCTGAAGCGGATGCCGCCTTCCGATTTCTCGGGGCGCTCCGGCCGGTGCGGCGTCCAGGGCTTACCGGGGGAGATGAAGGGGCTGCCGGTCTCGAGCAGCGCCTGCAGCGATTTCGCCGTCAGCGAGGCCGCGCTGTCGCTGTCGGGATCGAAGGCCGAATCCGCCTTCTTCGAAAGCTTGCGCGGCTTCGCCTCGCCGGCATCGCTCGGCCGCGCCTCGTAGCCGGCCTGCGGCGCATCGCTGAAGCCGGCCGCGCCGCCCGGCACCGCCTTGCCGCGGTTGATCGCCGGGTTGAGCAGGTCGGCGAGATAGCCGTCCAGCGGCTTGAGCTCGGGCTTGCTCGCCTTGGAATTGGGCGTGCGGGTCGCAGCGGATTTCTTCGCAGCCGGCCTGGTCGCGACTTCGGGCTTGGCGGCGGTCGTATCGGTGCTCTTTGGCATGAGCGCAATATGGGAGCGATTTGCTGCGGATGCGAGGGGGTGCAGCGCGCAAGGCGACGTGTTGGTGACAGGAGTTGACAGGAAGGAAGATGCAACCTTAGCTTGCTTTAACTATAAATTACACTCGGAAGAAGTGAAGATGGTAGGGGATGGGTGCGCGCCCGGTGCGACGGAGGTCGAAGCCTTCATCGCGCGCTGGCGCATGTCGGAAGGCGCGGAACGGGCGTCATTCCCGTCCTTCATCGGCGAGTTCTGCGAGCTGCTGCGGATGGAGCGCCCGCAGCCGCCGACCAGCGACGCCGAGGCGGTGGCTTACCGCTTCGAATACCCGGTGAGGCTGTCAGGACCGGACGGCTCAGGAACGACTGGACGGATCGACCTCTATCGGAAGCGCTGCTTCGTCATGGAGGCCAAGCAGAGTCGGCTGAGGGGCCAGCCCAAGGAAATCCTGCCCGCCGGCGATACCGACGACGAGCCGGCCGGCGCGCCGCGAGGGCGCCGCGGCGCCGATCGCGGCCTCGACGTGATGATGCTGAACGCCAAGCGCCAGGCGGAGCAGTATTGCCGCGCCTTGCCCGCCTCGCATGGCTGGCCGCCCTTCGTCATCCTCTGCGATGTCGGCCACTGTTTCGAGTTCTACGCGGACTTCTCCGGGCAGGGGAAGAACTATGCCCAGTTCCCGGACCGGCACCGCTTCCGGGTCTATCTCGAGGACCTGCGCGATCCCGCCATCCGGGCCGGGATCGCGCGCATCTGGAGCGATCCCGTCTCGCTCGATCCGTCCCGCCAGGCCGCCCTGGCGACGCGCCAGATCGCCCAGCGCCTCGCTTTGGTCTCCAAGGCGCTGGAGCGCCGTCACGATCCGGAGGACGTCGCGCTGTTCCTGATGCGCTGCGTCTTCACCATGTTCGCCGAGGATGTCCGCCTGATCCCGGCCGACAGCTTCAAGCGGCTGCTGCGCGAGTGCCTGGAGGCGCCGAAGAGCTTCAAGCCGCTGGTGGAGGATCTCTGGCGCGCCATGGATCTCGGCCGCTACTCCTCCGCCGTCCGCGCCGAGCTGAAGCGCTTCAACGGCCGCATGTTCGCCGAGCCGCAGGTGTTCGCGCTGGGCCGGGACGGCATCGCCGAGCTTCTCGCGGCCGCCGAGCATGACTGGAGCCTGGTCGATCCTGCCATCTTCGGAACCTTGCTCGAACAGGCGCTGGAGCCGGCCGAGCGGGCCAGGCTGGGCGCGCATTACACGCCGCGCGCCTATGTCGAGCGCCTGGTCGTCGAGACGGTGATCGCTCCGCTGCGCGACGACTGGCGCAACGTGCTGACTGCGGCGCAGCAGGCCCGTGACGCCGGCAGTCTGAGGAGCGCGCTCGCGCTTGTCGAGGATTTCAACAGCCAGCTCCGCAACACACGCGTGCTCGACCCGGCCTGCGGAACCGGCAACTTCCTGCATGTCGCCCAGGACCTGATGAAGCGGCTCGAAGGCGAAGTCCTGGAAGTCGCCGCCGAGCTCGGGGCGACGGAACAGCTCGGCGGCTTCGGCGCGCGCGGCGTCGGGCCCTGGCAATTCTTCGGTATCGACGCCAATCGCCGCGCCGTCGCGATCGCCGACCTGATGCTCTGGATCGGCTATCTGCAATGGCATCTGCGCACCCGTGCCTTCGCGCCGACAGAGCCGATCCTGGAAGAGCTGACCCAGATCGTCCCGGGCGATGCCCTGCTCGCCTGGGACGACTGGCCGGTGCCGCTCGTCGAAGGCGGGCGTGAGGTCACGCCACGCAATCCGCGCCGCCCGGACTGGCCGGAGGTTGAGTTCATCGTCGGCAATCCCCCCTTCATCGGTGGCAAGGATCTGCGCGGGCGACTGGGCGAGAGCTATGTGGGCGCTTTGCGCGCCGCCTATCCGCAGATGAACGAGAGTGCCGACCTCGTCATGTACTGGTGGGACCGGGCGGCCGAGCTGCTGGTCATGCCCGAGACGAAGCTCCGGCGCTTTGGCTTCGTCACCACCAACTCGATCACCCAGCTGTTCCAGCGCCGCGTGGTCGAGCGGCACCTTGGCGCGAAGAAGCCCATCTCGCTGCTGCTCGCCATCGCCGACCACGCCTGGACCAAGGCGGACAAGGATGCGGCAGCCGTCAGGATCGCGATGACCGTCGCGGAGACCGGTCGGCGGGAAGGGCGGCTGCTCGAGGTGATCGCGGAATCCGGGCTCGATACCGACCAGCCGCGCGTGGATGTGCGCGAGCGGCTGGGGGTGATCAACTCCGATCTCAGCATCGGTACCGACGTCACCCGGACCACGCGTCTGCTCGCGAACGAGGGCCTGTGCTCGCCGGGCGTGAAGCTGCACGGAGCCGGCTTCATCGTCACGCCTGCCGAGGCCGAAGCGCTCGGACTCGGCAGACGGCCGGGCCTCGACGATCATATCCGCCATTATCGCAATGGACGCGACCTGACGGCGCATTCGCGCGACGTCATGGCGATCGACCTGTTCGGGCTGACCGCGACCGAAGTACGCGAGCGCTTTCCAGAGGTCTATCAGCACGTCAAGCTGAGGGTGAAGGAAGAGAAGGACGCGAGCGGGCAACTCATCGGGCGCGACGCCAACAACCGGGCGAGCTATCGCGAGCTATGGTGGCTGTTCGGCGAGCCCCGCAAGGAACTACGGCCGGCTCTTGCGGGGCTGCAGCGCTACATCGCTACCGTCGAAACGGCCAAGCACCGCGTCTTCCAGTTCCTCGACGCAAGCATCCTGCCCGACAACATGCTGGTCGCTGTCTCATTGTCGGACGCCTTCCATCTCGGCGTGCTGTCCTCGCGTGTCCATTGCGTCTGGGCGTTGCAAGCCGGCGGCTGGCTCGGCATCGGCAACGATCCGCGTTATTCCAAATCGCTTTGCTTCGATCCCTTCCCGTTCCCCGAGATCGCTGAGACACAAAAGCAGGTGATCCGCGCATCGGCCGAGGCGCTCGACGCGCTTCGCAAGGACGTGCTGGAGCGGTATCCGGACCTGACGCTGACCCGGCTCTACAATGTCCGCGAGGCGATCCTCGCCGGCAGGCCGCTCTCCAGCACCGAGGCCGATATCCGCGATCGCGGGCTGGTGCTGATCCTGAACGAGCATCACGAGGCGATCGACGCGGCGGTCGCTTCCGCCTACGGGCTGCCGGCGGACGCCGAGGAAGAGACGATCCTGGCGATGCTGGTCGCGCTCAACCGGGACCGGGGCCGCGAGGAGGAACGCGGAACGACGCGTTGGCTGCGGCCTGACTATCAGCGCCCGCGCTTCGGGCGGGAGGCTGCGGTCGACGAGCAGATCGAGGTGGCCGAGTTGCTGTCGTTGCCGGCGCCCCGCAGCGCCAAGCCGGTCTTCCCGACCCAGCCGGTCGAGCGGGTGGCGGCCGTCCTGGCCGTGCTGGCGACCGCGACCATGCCGCTCGACGCCGCCGCGATCGCGCAGCGCTTCCGGCAGGGGCTCAAGGTCCGCGGGACCATCGCGGCGATCCTGATATCGCTCGCGCGCGTCGGCGAGGCCTCGACCATCGACGGAGGAGGAAGCTTCATGCGCCGCTTCCTCGCGACCGGCTGACGATCGCGCTGGCAGCGCGAACGCCACCAAGCGATGCGACCCCGGCCGCCGGCAGATGCTCAGCCGTCCTTCTCAAGCTCGCTGTGAGATTTCAACGCGTAGCCGCCGCGCGGCTGCGTCACGAGATAGGCCGGGTTCTCCGGCGAGGCGTTGCGGCGGACCTCGGTGCCCTTGATCGTGCGGGTCACCGGCTCGGTGAAGACCTGCTCGATGCGCCCCCTGGCGGTGTTAGCGCCCCAGCGCCAGGTCACGTCGGTGCCAGCCTTGTATGCAGTGGTCACGTCGCAGCTCTCCTTCGGTGCGTGCGAAACGCTGGAACGGCGCTTTCGTTCAGGCGCCCCGTCACGCGAGCGTCACGGCGCTGTCGCGCGACTGCAAACTCCGGACGCGAAGCGGGGCCGTCCCGCTTTTCCCGAAACCGGAGCTTCACGCCATGCGCCTGCGCCTCGCCGCCGCCCTCCTGCTCTCCTCGACCATGCTCGCCGGCGCACAGGATGCGCCAAAGGAGTTCCCGGCCAAGCTGGTCGGCCATGCCCTGCTGCCGGCCAACACCATCATCCCGGCCCCGGCCGATGCCCCGGGCGACCTCAAGGTCTCCGGCAAGTTCACAACGCCGGGCAAGCGCATCGAGCAGGTCGGCACGGTGATGGGCACCTCGGGCGGCCGCCCGACCGGGCTCTCCACCCCCTTCGCCGGCCAGCCGGTGCAGGGCTTCTCCGGCATCCGCTCGCTGGGCAATGGCGAGTTCCTGGTGCTGACCGACAACGGCTTCGGCGCCAAGGCGAATTCGCCGGACGCGATGCTGTTCTTCCATAAGCTCAAGGCCGATTTCGAGGGCGGCAAGATCGAGCGCCTGTCGACCACCTTCCTGCACGACCCCGACAAGAAGGTGCCGTTCCGCATCGTCCATGAAGGCACCGAGAAGCGCTACCTGACCGGCGCCGACTTCGATCCCGAGTCGATCCAGCCGATCGGCGGCAAGTTCTGGATCGGCGACGAGTTCGGCCCCTATCTGATCCGCGTCGACGCCACCGGCAAGGTCGAGGCCGTGTTCGAGACCACCGTCGACGGCAAGCCGGCCCGTTCGCCCGACCATTACGCCGTGACGACGCCGGGCGCGCCGAACTTGGCCGTAGAGTTCAACGTCCGCCGCTCCAAGGGCTATGAGGGCATGGCGCAGTCGCCGGACGGCCGCTTCCTCTACCCGCTGCTGGAGGGCCCGCTCTGGAATGCCGAGACCAAGGGCAATGAGGAGGTCGACGGCAAGGAGGTGCTGCGCATCCTCGAATTCGACGTGCAGAACGAGAGGTGGACCGGCCGCTCCTGGTTCTTCCCGCTCGAGCAGAAGGGCCTCGCCATCGGCGACTTCAACATGATCGACAGCACCACAGCGCTGATCATCGAGCGCGACAATGGTGAAGGCACCGCCGACAAGGCCTGCGCCGCCGGCCAGAAGGGCCCTGACTGTTTCCACGACCTCGCCAGGTTCAAGCGCATCGTGAAGATCGAGATGACCGACGCCAATGTCGGCAAGCCCGTGCGCAAGATCGGCTATATCGACCTGATGAAGATCGCCGATCCCGACAAGAAGGCGAAGCAGGGCGCGATCGACGGCGTGCTGCCCTTCCCGTTCTTCACCATCGAGAACGTCGACGTGGTCGATCTCGCGGGCGGCATCATCGTCGTCGGCAACGACAACAACCTGCCGTTCTCCTCGTCGCGCGATCCGAAGAAGGCTGACGACAACGAGCTGGTGCTGCTCTCGGTCAAGGAACTGCTCGCGGCCAAGTGAGCGGCGAGCCCAGGCAGACCTTCTGGCGACAATTCGAGCCCCTCTCCTCGCAGGAGAGGGGCTTTCGTTGCAGTCCGGCGCTCAGTGCGCTGCCTTGCGCCCCTTCGCGATCGCATCCTCGATGCCGCTCCAGGCCGGTTTCTCCGGCGCGAAGCGGCCGCGCAGATAGGCTGCGAGATCCGCGATCTGGCGATCGTCGAGCGCAGTCGCGAAGGACGGCATCGAGCCGATGCCATGCTGGCCGCCTTCGAGCAGCATGTTGACCAGGTTGGCCGGCGTCGCGGCATGGAGCTTGGACGAGACGCCCAGCATCGGGCCGGCATTGAGCAGCGGCGCGGCGCGGCCGGTCTCGTGGCAGGCGGCGCAGGCGCCCTCATAGAGGCGCGCGACCGGGGAGGTCGTAGGGTTTGTCGCCCGCGCCGTCTGCTGCTCGATACGCGCCGCCAGCGCTTGGGCCTCGGCTGCTGGAAGGGGCTCGCTCAGCGAAGCCAGATAGGTTGCCATCGCCCGCATATCGGCGTCGGGCAGCTCTTTCAGCTCGGCGATCACCGGCGCCATCGGCCCGGAAGCTGCGCCGTGATGCTGCGAGGTGCCGGTCTTGAGATAGGCGTAGAGTTCAGCCTCGCTCCAGGGAATCGGCCCGGCCGAGAGCTTCGTCAGGGCCGGGGCCTCCCAGCCTTCCGCCTCGCCGCCGGCGAGATAGGCGCTGCCGGCCTTCTCGGCGCCGAGCGCGTTGCGCGGCGTGTGGCAGGCGCCGCAATGGCCGAGCCCGTCGACGAGATAGCGTCCGCGACTCCACTCGGCCGAGCGGGCGGGATCGGGCTTGAGCTCGCCGCCACGGTTGAACAGCAGGTTCCAGCCGGCCAGCAGCGGGCGCAGGTTGAATGGGAAAGTCAGCCGGCTCGGCTCGTTCTCCTGCCGTACCGCCGGCTGCGACATCAGGAAGGCATAGAGCGCCTGCAGATCGGCCTCACTCGCCTTGGCGAAGCTCGGATAGGGAAAGGCCGGGTAGAGCTGGCGGCCGTCACGGTGCAGGCCGGCGCGCATCGCCCGCTCGAAGGCGGCATAGGACCAGGCGCCGATGCCGGTTTCGACATCGGGCGTGATGTTGGTGGTCATCACCGTGCCGAACGGCGTCGGCAGACCGAGCCCGCCGGCATAGGGCACGCCGTCCTTAGCCGTATGGCAGGTCGCGCAGGCGCCGAGCGCCGCGAGCTGGCGGCCGCGCTCGATCGTCGCCACCGACCAGGTTGACGGGTCCGGCCGGGCGATCGGCGCGATCGAGGGCGCGAAGGCGAGCGAGACGGCGGCGAAGGTCGCGGCGCCTGCCACGGCAGCGCGGAGCTTGCTCCACCAGGGAATCCGCTTGGCTGGCTCGCGCGGCGGTGGCTTCAAAAACGGGGCGCCGTTGAGGCCGGCGAGCACGCGCTCGGGCGTCAGCGGCAATTCGCGGAAGCGCACCCCGGTCGCGTCATAGACGGCGTTGACGATTGCGGCCGCGCTCGGGACGGAGGCCGACTCGCCCGCGCCCATCGGCGGCAGATGCTGGCGATCCATCAGCATGATGTCGATCGCGGGCAGTTCCGGGAAGCTCAGCACCGGATAGGAGCCCCAGTCGCGGCTAGCGACGGCGGTCGTCTGCGAGAACGTCACCTCCTCGCGCAGCACCCGGCTGGTCGATTGCAGGACGTTGCCATGGATCTGGTGCGTCACCCCGGCGGGGTTGACCATCATGCCGGTGTCCTGGCCGACGGTGACGCGGGAGACGGTGACTTCGCCGGTCGTCCGATTGACCGCGACATCGGCGACCCAGGCGGCCCAGGCGGCGCCGACACCCGGCCAGCCGCCATGGACATAGCGCGCCTGGGCGAAGCCACGCCCGCGCATGATGTCGCCGTCCTGCTCCAAGCGCGGGCCGACATGCGACTGCCAGTTCGCGCGCTCTGCCGTCGCCCGCGTCAGCTCGGCGGCGCGCTCGTCATTGATGTGGCGCAGGCGGAACTCTACCGGGTCGACGCCGGCTTCGTGCGCGAGCTCGTCGATATAGCTCTCATGGGCGAAGACGTTCGGCATGGCCGAGACGCCGCGCAGCCAGGACGCCCGCACGATCGGCGGCATGTCATAGGCCGTCAGCCGCATGTTTTCGTAGGTGTAGGACGGCAGCGCGGTGCGGTCGCCCATGCGGAGCGTCGCCGGCTGGTTCGGGATGCGCCCGGTCAGCAGCAGCGCCAGGGTCGGCGCGGCGTTCGACGGGTACCAGGTGTGGAAGTCGTAGGCTTTCAGCGAGCCGCCCGGCCCGAGCCCGCCCTTGATGTCGATCAGCTGGGCAGCGCCCTTCGGCTCCCAGAGATGCTCCTGCTCGCGGGTGAGCTGGACTCGCACCGGCGCGCCGACCGCACGCGAGAGCAGCACCGCGTCGGCGACGACGTCGTCGGCACAATTGCGGCCATAGCAGCCGGCGGCCTCGAAGCGGATGACGTCGATCCGCTCCTTCGGCAGTCCTGTCAGCACGGCCAGGTCGTTCTGCAGCGGATAGGGATTCTGGCTGCCGGTCCAGACGGTGATGCTGTCCGCGCGCACATCGGCGACGGCGCAGGACGGGCCGATCGAGCCGTGCATGTGATAGGGCCAGACATAGGTACGGTCGAGGCGCGTCTCGAGGTTCTCAAGCGCCGTATCGACGTCGCCCTCCTCCGCGAGAAGCCTCGGTGTCGAGGGATGGGTGCGCAGCGCCTGGCCGAGATCGGAGAGGTCCGGCGGGGTGAACTCGCGCCATTGCGTCCTGAGCTTGAGCGCGGCTTCCGCTGCCCATTCCTCGCGCTCGGCGACGATGCCGATGAAGTCGCCTTCGATCACGACTGCGCGGATGCCGGGCACGTCGGCAATCGAATCGCGATCGACCGCGATCAGGCTCCTGCCGACGAAGTCGCCGGCATCCATGCCGGCATAGGGCGGGCGCACCACCCGGCCATGCAGCATGCCCGGCACGCGGACATCGTGGACATAGGTGAAGTTGCCGGTGACCTTGTCCGGAATGTCGACGCGCGCGACCGAGCGACCGACGAGCTTGTGCTGGTCGACCTGTTTGAACTCAGCGCTCCCGGCCAGCGGCAGCAGGATGCGCTCATTGGCGAGCAGCGTGTCGAGGGCGATGGCCGGCGCCATCTCGCCCTTGCGCAAGATCACGCCGTCGCTGAGCGCGATCTCGTCCTCGGTACAGCACAAGGCGGCGGCCGCAAGGGCGATCAGCCTCGCGCGGATCTGCGTCGCCGCGATCCTGATCGCGAGCGAGGTGACCTGGATCGTCTCGCTCGCGATGGTGGGCCCCTGATCGGGTGTATCGGCGGTGTCGCCGAGCACCATCTCGACCGCCTCGAAGGGGAAATCGAGCTCCTCCGCCACCATCTGGGCGAGCGCGGTGCGGATGCCGGTGCCGAGGTCGACATGGCCGTTGAAGGCGAGGATGCGGCCCTCCGCCGTGAGGCAGACATGCAGGTCGAGCCCGTCCTCGGGCGCGGCGTCGGCAGTTGCCCCCTTGCGCGGCGCGACCACGCCGATCACCCCGGCGCGCTTCAACAGTGCCTTGCGGGACAGGGGCTCGCTCATGACGCCGCCGCGTCCTGCCGGCCGCGCTCGGCGGCGAGCAGGACCGCCTTGACGATCTCGACATGGGTGCCGCAGCGGCAAAGGTTATGGCGCAGCGCCTCGCGCACTTCCGTCTCGCTCGGATCAGGCCGAACATCCAGGAAGGCCTTCGCGGTCATCACCATGCCGGCGATGCAGTAGCCGCATTGCGCGGCTTGTGCGTCGATGAAGGCCTGCTGCAGCGGATGCGGTGCATCGACGCTGCCAAGGCCTTCGAGCGTGACGATCTCGCGATCAGCCGCCAGCCGGACCGGCAGGACGCAGGCGCGCGCCGCCTGGCCGTCGACCAGCACGGTGCAGGCGCCGCATTCGCCGAGGCCGCAGCCGAATTTCGGGCTGTTGAGACATAGGTCGTTGCGCAGGAAGAACAGCAGAGGCGTCTGGGCTTCGCCCTCGACCTCATGGTTCGCGCCGTTGACGCGAAGCGAAAAACGCCGCGTCGTCCTCATGGCTCGCCCGTGCCGGGCGAGGCGCGCCTGATCGTCCTGATCGTCACGGCCACCGAGATCGTTCGTATACGAATGAGAATAATGACAAATCGGAGCGGGCTGCAAGCGGGATTTCAGCGCTGAAGCAGACCACCGTCATGCTCGCCCTCGTGGCGAGCATCCGTGTCTTGAACACAGCCCTCGACGAAGGAAGGCGTGGATGGTCGGGACAAGCCCGACCATGACGGGAAAGGCGCGGGGAACGGCCGGTCAATGCCCCACAGACGGGATCTTCTCCGCCGGCGGGGTGTTGCGGCTGATGCCGCTGCGGACGATGCCGTCGATCACGATCATGCCGATGCCGGGCAGGTCGCCGAGCTGGATCGAGTCGAGGAAGTTCCGGCCGGCCGAGTGCTGGGCCTTGTCCATGAAGACGAAGTCGGCGGCGCGGCCGACCTCGATCAAGCCGCAATCGAGGCTGCGCATCCGGGCGGTGTTGCCGGTGGCGAAGCAGAACGCGACCTCAGCCGGGACATCGCCGAGCGAGGACAGCATCGAGACCATGCGGACGATGCCGAGCGGCTGCACGCCGGACCCCGCCGGCCCGTCGGTGCCGAGGATGACGCGTTGCAATTCACCCATCTCGCGGGCGACGCGCAGCGTGTAGAGCGCGGCGCGCTCATTGCCGTTATGGACGAGTTCCAGGCCGCGCTTGCAGCCCTCGCAGATGCAGCGGATCTCCTTGTCCGGCAAGGCGGTGTGGCCGCCATTGATGTGGCCGACCACATCGGTATCGGCTTCGAGCACGACATCGGCGCCGATCAGCCCGGAGCCGGGGATCGAGGGGCCGCCGGTGTGGATGGTCGACTGGATCCCGTATTTGCGGGCCCAGGCCACCATCTCCTTCGCCCGCGCTCCATCCTTGACGCCGCCGAGTCCGACCTCGCCGAGCAGCTTTACGCCGGCATCCGCCAGATCCTTGAAGTCCTGCTCGACCATGCCGGGCTCGATCACCGGCGCGCCGGCATGGATCTTGACGCCGCCGGGGCGGAAGGCGGTGAAGGCGCGCTGGGCATAGATCGCCATCGCCTTCAGGCCGACGATGTCCTTCGGCCGGCCGGGGGTGTGGACCTCGCCGGCCGAGATCATGGTGGTGACGCCGCCATGCATGGTCGAATCGATCCAGCCGAGCTGGTTCTGGCGCGGCGTCCAGTCACCGGCGACCGGGTGGACATGGCTGTCGATCAGCCCAGGCGAAAGCACCGTGCCATTGGCGTCGATGACGGTGTCGGCCCCGTCCGTGTCGAGATCCTTGAAGCGGCCGACCGCGGCGATCCGGCCGCCGATGGCGACGAGCGTGTCGGCCTCCAGGATCGGGCGCTCGATGTCGCCGGAGAGCATCAGGCCGATATTCTTCACCACCAGCTTGTGGGTGCTGCTGACCGTCGTCGCCTGCTGTTCAGCCATCGTATCCGCCCTGTCGTCGTTGTCCGAAATCCGCCGCCATCCTCATCGCCACGAGCCTGATTGACAAGCGCCGGAGGATGCGAGATATTGTTTGTATACGAATGAATTTCTGCCCCGTCCGGACCCGGCTGTCAAGCAGCAAGGATCGCGCATGCCTTACGCCGTCACCAGCGCCTGCATCCGTTGCAAGTACATGGATTGCGTCGAGGTCTGTCCGGTCGACTGCTTCTATGAAGGCGAGAACATGCTCGTCATCCACCCGGACGAATGCATCGACTGCGGCGTCTGCGAGCCGGAATGCCCGGCCGAGGCGATCGTGGCCGACAGCGCCGACGGAGCCGAGCAGTGGCTCGCCTTGAATGCCCGGCTGGCGCCGCTCTGGCCGAACATCACGCAGAAGAGCGAGCCGCCGGCCGATGCCGACGACTGGAAGGGAATACCGGACAAGATCGACCTGCTTTCCGAACGTCCGGCAATGTGATATTGGGTGGCCTGCATCCGATAATCTGCTAAATCGCTAGACTATCTGAGGATCGACGAGATGAGCAATTTCTACGAGGAGCGCGTCCTCTCCGTCCATCACTGGACCGATACGCTCTTCAGCTTCACGACGACCCGCGACACGACCTTCCGCTTCAAGAACGGCCAGTTCACGATGATCGGTCTCAAGGTCGGCGAGAAGCCGCTGCTGCGCGCCTACAGCGTCGCCAGCACCAATTACGACGAGAACCTCGAGTTCTTCTCGATCAAGGTGCCGGACGGCCCGCTGACCTCGCGCCTGCAGAACCTGCAGGTCGGCGATCCCATCATCATCGGCAAGAAGGCGACGGGCACGCTGGTGCTCGACAACCTTAAGGACGGCAAGCGCCTGTTCCTGCTCGGCACCGGCACGGGCCTGGCTCCCTTCCTGTCGCTGATCCGCGATCCCGAGACCTATGAGCGCTACGAGAAGGTCGTGCTCGTGCATGGCTGCCGCCAGGTCTCGGAACTTGCCTATGGGGAGCGCATTCAGAAGGAACTGCCCAACGACGAGTTCCTGGGCGAGATGATCCGCGAGCAGCTGATCTATTACCCGACCGTGACGCGCGAGCCCTTCCGCAACCGCGGCCGGATTACCGACCTCATCACCTCCGGCCAGCTCTTCAGCGACACCGGCCTGGGCCCGTTCGATCCGGCCGGCGACCGCTTCATGCTCTGCGGCAGCCCGCAGATGCTGGTCGACCTCAAGCAGATCTTCGAGGAGCGCGGTCTCGAGGAAGGCAATCACGGCGAGGCCGGCGACTACGTCATCGAGAAGGCCTTCGCCGAACGCTGAGGCGCTCCTTCCCTTCTCCCCTTGCGGGAGAAGGTGGCCCGAAGGGCCGGATGAGGGGTCGCTCAGGTCTTTGAAGTTCGGGCAAGCGGCGCCGGGCTTACGATCCGCGTCGCGAGACCCCTCACCCTAACCCTCTCACGCAAGGGGAGAGGGGATAGCGTGTGCCGGTTTTTGCCGAATGCGCCCTGGCCTGCTACCTGTCCGGCAAATCACTTCCGCAGACGAGCAGCGCCATGACCGACACTCTCCCCGACCGCCTGTCCTCCAACCCCAACAGCCCGTTCTACAACGAGGAACTGCTGGCGAAGGACATCGGCGTCCGCTTCAAGGGCGTCGAGAAGACCAATGTCGAGGAATACTGCATCAGCGAGGGCTGGGTCCGCCTCACCGCCGGCAATGCCAAGGATCGCCACGGCAACCCGATGACGGTCAAGCTCAAGGGCACGGTTGAGCCCTATTTCCGCAACGCCGAGTGAGGCGCGCTCAGCCGAGCTGTTTGTAAAAGAAGGTCGAGCCGCAATCGCGCCCGTCCGGCATCAGCGCATAGCGCGGGATAGTGCCGAGTTCGGTCCAGCCCAGGCGATTGTAGAGGCGGCGCGCCGCGCCGGCCTCGTCGGTGTCGAGCACCAGGAGGTCGCGCCCGTGCGCCAGCGCGGCGGCCTCCGCGGCGCGCATCAGCGCCTCGCCGATGCCGCGGCGGCGCGCCTGGGAATGCACCAGCACCTTGGCGATCTCGGCGCGATGCGGCTGGTTCGGCTTGCCGATCAAGTGAAGCTGGGCCGTGCCGACGATGCCGCGGCCGTCGCGCGCGACGAACAGATGGATGCGCCCGGCGGCGACCTCCGCCGCAATGCCGGCCCAGAAATCCTCGAAATCGGCTGATGTGTTCCAGTCCATGAAGCCGACCGAAGCGCCGTTCGCCACGGAATCGCGCAGGATCTCCGCCAAGGCCGGAACCGCGGCCCGCGCCGCATCCCCGTCGAGCTGCTCGATGGTCACGCTGTCCAGCGCCGTCATGATCCGTCTCCTTCGCGCCGCCGATCAGCGGCATACTCCATCATGCAAGAATAATTCCAACATAGTGGATTATGCTAAAGCAAGATCGCCGAGGCCCGCCGTCAACCCGGATTTTACGACGTTCGGCGAATTCCGGTCTCCCCTGCCCAAATCAGCCAGGTGATTTCCGAAAAAGTCACGGGCTCGCGTTTTGACTGAGGGCCGGAAGACGCCGGGAACGGCGCCGGCGCAAGGGGAGGCGTCGATGAACAGGGGACTGGACTTCATCGGCCGGTCGGTGGTCCGCTTCATTACGCGTGGCAAGCCGCAGGCAGGTCCGGTCGACGCGAAGGCGCTGGCCCGGCTCAAGGCGGCGCTGCGGCCAGGCGATGTGCTACTGGTCGAAGGGCACATGAAGGTCTCGGCCGCGATCAAGTACCTGACGCAATCGACATGGTCGCACGCCGCGCTCTATGTCGGGGACACCGGCAAGGTCAGCCCCGAGGGCGAGCCGCTGGTGCTGGCCGAGGTCGAGATGGATGTCGGCTGCGTGCTTTCGCCGCTGTCGAAATACGGCGCCTTCGGCACCCGCATCTGCCGGCCGCAGGCGCTCGACCGCGAAGGCCGCCAGAGCGCCGTCGACTACGTGCTCGCCCGGCTCGGCACGCAATACGACCTCAAAAACATCCTCGACCTCGCGCGCTGGCTGATCCCGATCCCATGGGCGCCGGCGAGCTGGCGCCGGCGCATGATCGCGCTCGGCTCGGGCGACCCGACGCGGGCGATCTGCTCGACGCTGATCGCCCAGGCCTTCGAGGCGGCGCGCTATCCGGTGCTGCCGACCGTCGAATATGCGCAGGCGATGGGCGCGGAGGAGCGGAGTGAAGTCCTGCACATCCGGCATCACTCGCTCTACATGCCGCGCGATTTCGACATCTCGCCCTACTTTGCCGTGGTCAAGCCGACGCTGGAAGCCGGCTTCGATTATCGGGCGCTGAACTGGGCGCAGGAGCACCGGCTCGCGGCAGAATAGCGCAGCGGCGCAGCAAACCGGCGGCGCGACCCTTGGCGCAACCCGCGCGCACTGCTATGGCGCGCGCATGAGCACCCGCAGTTTCGACAACATCCGCAATTTCTCGATCGTGGCGCATATCGACCACGGCAAGTCGACCCTCGCCGACCGGCTGATCCAGCAGACCGGCACGGTGGCGGCGCGCGATATGAGCGAGCAGATCCTCGACTCGATGGATATCGAGAAGGAACGCGGCATCACCATCAAGGCGCAGACCGTCCGGCTGGACTACCTGGCCGAGGATGGCAAGACCTACATCCTCAACCTGATGGACACGCCCGGGCACGTCGACTTCGCCTATGAGGTCTCGCGCTCGCTGGCGGCCTGCGAGGGCTCGCTCCTCGTCGTCGACGCCTCTCAGGGGGTGGAGGCGCAGACGCTGGCCAATGTCTACCAGGCGCTCGACGCCAACCACGAGATCGTCACGGTCCTCAACAAGATCGACCTGCCGGCCGCAGAGCCGGAGCGGATCAAGCAGCAGATCGAGGATGTGATCGGCCTCGACGCCTCCGAGGCGGTGCCGATCTCGGCCAAGACCGGCCTCAACATCGAGGGCGTGCTCGAAGCGATCGTCAAGAAGCTGCCGGCACCCAAGGGCGATGCCGAAGCCCCGCTCAAGGCCCTGCTGGTCGACAGCTGGTACGACGCCTATCTCGGCGTCGTCGTGCTCGTGCGAATCATCGACGGCGTGCTGAAGAAGGGCATGACCATCCGGATGATGCGCGCCAACGCCAGCTATGGCGTCGATCGCGTCGGCGTGTTCAAGCCGAAGATGCTCGAAGTGAAGGAACTCGGCCCGGGCGAGGTCGGCTTCTTCACCGCCTCGATCAAGGAAGTAGCCGACACCGCCGTCGGCGACACCATCACCGACGACAAGAAGCCGATCGCCGAGCCGCTGCCGGGCTTCAAGCCGGTGCAGCCGGTGGTGTTCTGCGGCATCTTCCCGGTCGACGCCGCCGATTTCGAGGTGCTGCGCAGCGCCATGTCGCGGCTGCGGCTGAACGATGCCAGCTTCTCCTACGAGATGGAGACTTCGGCCGCGCTCGGCTTCGGCTTCCGCTGCGGCTTCCTCGGGCTGCTGCACCTGGAGATCATCCAGGAGCGGCTTGAGCGCGAGTTCAACCTCAACCTGATCTCGACGGCGCCCTCGGTCGTCTACCATCTCAAGCTGCGCGACGGCACGACGCTCGAACTCCACAACCCGGCCGACATGCCGGACGTGATGAAGATCGAGTTCATCGAGGAGCCGTGGATCCGCGCCACGATCTTCACTCCGGACGAGTATCTCGGCTCGGTGCTGAAGCTCTGCCAGGACCGGCGCGGCCTGCAGATCGACCTCAGCTATGTCGGCTCGCGCGCCAAGGTGGTGTACGACCTGCCGCTGAACGAGGTGGTGTTCGATTTCTACGACCGGCTGAAGTCGATCTCGAAGGGCTACGCCTCCTTCGACTACAACATCACCGACTATCGCGAGGGCGACCTCGTGCGCATGTCGATCCTCGTCAACGCCGAGCCGGTCGACGCGCTCTCCATGCTGGTCCACCGCTCGCGCGCCGACGCCCGTGGCCGGGCGATGTGCGAGAAGCTCAAGGACCTGATCCCGCCGCACATGTTCCAGATTCCTGTCCAGGCGGCCATCGGGGGCAAGATCATCGCCCGCGAGACCATCCGGGCGCTGCGCAAGGACGTGACCGCCAAGTGCTATGGCGGCGACGCCTCGCGCAAGCGCAAGCTCCTGGACAAGCAGAAGGAAGGCAAGAAGAAGATGCGGCAGTTCGGCCGCGTCGAGATCCCCCAGGAAGCCTTCATCGCGGCGCTGAAAATGGACGACTGAGCCGGAAGGCTCAGCTCGGGCAAACATATTAGGGGAACCATCCCGCCCGGCACGGTGTTGATCCACAACCCTGAACAAAAGGGAGGACAGCATCGTGGACAGACGCTCTTTCCTCGCGAGCCTGGTCGGTGGCTTGGCCGCGGCGAGCTTGGGCACGGCCGCACTTGCAAGGCCGCAGCCGAAACCGGCGGCAGTAGAGCCGCCACTGCCTGAGGCTCCGCCACAGGTCGATACCGAGGCACTGGACAAGGCCGACGCCGATTACGCCCAGTACTACTATCGCCGTCGCCGACGCTGGCGCAGACGTTACTGGCGCCGCCGCTACTATCGGCCGCGGTACTACTACCGCCGTCGTTACTACCGGCCGCGCTATTACCGCCGCCGCTACTGGTAGCGCTGGGTGAAGCCCGGACGTCCTCCGCGAGCTATCGCACTCGCGGAGGACGCGTTTGGCGATCAGAGGTTGGCGCCGAGGCCGCGCAACTGGGCCCTGAGGTCGATCGGCTCGACGAAATGGACCGCCTGCATCCCGATCGAGCGGGCGGCCTCGACATTTTTGGCGCTATCGTCGACGAAGATGCACTCGCCGGCGCTCAGCCCATAACGTTCCAGCAGGACATTGTAGATCGCCGGATCGGGTTTGAGCAGTTGCTCATGCGCTGAGACGATCACGCCGTCGAAGCTCTGCAGGAACGGGAAGCGGATCAGGCACTCCGCCCATTTCTCGCGCGAAAAATTGGTGATGGCGTAGACCTGTTCGCCCTTCGCTTTCAGCTCCGCCAGCGTCGCGACGCTGTCCTCGATCGTCGACGGCACCGTCTCGTGCCAGCGCTCGTCATAGGCCTTGATCTCGGCCTCCCATTCCGGATGCTCCGCCACCAGCAGCGCCACCGCCTCGGACCAGGGCCGGCCGCGATCCTGCTCGACATTCCAGGCGGCAGTGCAGACATTCCTGAGGAACCAGTCGCGCTTGGCATCATCCGGGATCAGGCTGCGGTAGAGATGGAACGGATCCCAGCGCAGCAGGACATTGCCGACATCGAACACGACCTTGCGATTTCCAGGCATGGACAGGCTTCCCCACTCCGTTTGCGGCGACGGCGCCGACGCGACTCACGCCCTTGTGTGCGGGCCGGCGTAACCTTCACATCGATTCTGGCGTATTCGCGTTGGGGTTCGGCAACAAGGCACAGTTCATGGCTTCAGCGGGAACAGGCAGCTATTGGCCATGGAATGACCGGCAGGGGCGCTTTTCCGCTCTGCGCGCCGGCTGCTTCGCTCTCGTGCTCGTCCCGGCGCTGATCCTCGCCTGGCAGGCCTGGACGCACCAGCTCGGTTCGAAGCCGTGGACGCAGGCCGTGCACGACACCGGCACCTGGGCCCTGCGCATCCTCGTCATCACGCTCGCCGTCACGCCGCTGCGCCGCATCCTCGACTGGAACAAGCTGATCGGCATACGTCGCATGCTCGGTCTCTCGGCCATGGCCTATGCGCTCGGCCATCTCGCACTCTACTGCATCGACCTCGCCTTCGACTGGGGGCTGATCCTCTCCGAGATCGTCAAGCGCTTCTATCTCGTCGTCGGGATCACTGCCCTGATCGGGCTCGTCGCGCTCGGCATCACCTCGACCGACGGCATGATCCGTCGATTGGGATCGGGCCGCTGGCAGCGCCTGCACAACCTCGTCTACCCGATCGCCTGCCTCGGCCTGTTCCATTTCGCCCTGCAGTCGAAGATCGACGTGACCCAGCCAGTGCTGCTCACCGGGCTGTTCGCGCTGCTGATCGCTTACCGCGGCCTCAGCCGGTTCAGGATTCCGCTGAGCTTCACCTCGCTGGCGCTGACGGGGCTCGCGACGGGCCTCGCGACCGCTTTGGCTGAAACCGCCTGGTACGCCTTCGCCACCGGCGCCTCGGCCTGGCTGATCTTCCAGGCCAATGCCGACATCGTCGTCTACCAGGACTGGACGGCGCTGAGGCCCGGCCATTGGGTCGCAGCTGTCGGGCTCGCGCTTGCGGTCCTGCATCTCTTCCGGAAGCCTGCACCGAAGCCGGAACGACGCCAGCGCCGACAGGCGATGGCCTCCGAGGCGGCGGGGGGCTGATGAGACCTGCGCAGACTTGACGGCAGGAGAGCAGCTCCGATGCAGATGCGGGATATCGACCAGGGCCCACGCATCGAGGCGCGCCGCTCGGCTCGCGAAGCGCGTATCATGGCGCCGATCTACTTGGCTGTCGGCGTCGCGGTCGGCGTCATGGCCCTGTTCGTCGATTGGCGCGCCGCGATCCTGCCGGTCCTCATCGGCCTGGCGCTGTACGGCGCCGTCCTGATCGGCGCGCCGCAGCCGGGGCAGGCCAATCCGCTGCTGTTCGCCATCGACGGGGCCGGAATTCAGCTCGGCGATGCATCCCCGGATCCGTGGAGCGCCGTCTCGGCCGTCAAGCTCCAGAGCCAAGTCTTCGGCGCACGCGGGGCCTATCTCGTGATCGATTACGCCGACCCCGGGCGAAGATCGGCGTCCGTGGCCCTGAGCGAGCTCGACGTCGGCGTCGACGAGATCAGGACGGTCGTGCGCCACTATGCGCCGCATCTGCTGGGTTCGGAGAATCCGTTGCTGCGGGCATGACGGGACGACGTAGCCGCCTGAGGGCGGCGGCCGCCTCGGTCGGACTCAACCTTCGCGCCGCGCCAGTTCCAGGATCGTCTCGATCAGGACGCGGATGGCGATGCCGGCATCGAGCTCGGTCATGTTCTCCAGCGGCGAATGGCTGATGCCCTTGTCACAGCGGACGAACAGCATGGCGGCGGGGCAGAGCTTGGCCATCTCCATCGCATCGTGCCCGGCGCCCGAGGCCAGACGCCGCGCCGTCAGGTTCGAGCCGGTGCGCGCGATTCCGGTGGCGAACGCCTCCTGCAGGCCCTCGTCCATCGGCACGGCGTCGCCACGCGAATAGGGCGTGATCGTAAGGCCGACACCGCGCCGCGCCGCGATCTCGGCGAAGCGGCGATGGATCTCCGCATCCATGCCGGCGACGGTCGCGCCCTCCGGCGCGCGGAAGTCGATGGTGAAGTCGACCGCGCCCGGCACGACATTGGTGGCGCCGGGGTCGGGCCGAAAGACGCCGACCGTGCCGACCGCGCGCTCATGCTCATGAGCGATCGCCTCCAGCGCGAGCGCCATCTCCGCCGCCGCGGCGAGCGCATCCTTGCGCAGTTTCATAGGCACGGTGCCGGCATGGCCGGCCTCGCCGGTGACGCGCACGCCGGCACGGCCCTGCGCCGCGATGGCGGTGACGATGCCGACCGCCTCGTTCTCGGCCTCGAGCACTGGTCCCTGCTCGATATGAACCTCGAGATAGGCCTTTACTGAACCCGGCTTGCGGGCGAGCGCGGCGATCCCGGCAGGATCGCCCCCGAAGGCGGTGAGGGCATCGCGCAGTACGACGCCGTCGGCATCGCGCGCCGTAAGCCAGCCCTGGTCATAGCGGCCGGTCAGCGCCGCCGAGGTCGAGAGCGAGGTCGGGAAGCGCACCGTCTCCTCGTCGCCGAAGGCAATGACCTCGAGCGCGAAGGGCAAGGTGATCCCGGCGTCGCGGATCGCCTGCGCCGCCAGGATGCCGGCGACGACGCCGAGATTGCCGTCGAAACGGCCGCCATCGCGGACCGTGTCGATATGCGAGCCGATCATCACCGCCGGCAGGCCTGGGGACGCGCCCTCGCGCCGTCCCTGCACCGAACCGGCCGCGTCGATGAAGGCGGTCAGCCCCGCGACCTCCATCGCGCCCTTGACGTATTCCGCGCCCTGCCGGTGCGAGGGCGAGAGATAGAGCCGGGTCAGCTTGCCCGGCTCGTCGGTGAAGCGGTTGAGGCCGGCGAGGGCGGCGAAGGCGCGGGCGCCGAGGACGGCGGGTGAGGGCAGGGTCGTGGTCATCGGGTCAACCTAGCGGGCCAGCCGTGGATGTGGCCAGCCCGCTTTAGCGCGGCGGGATCGATTTGCGTGTCAGTAAGTTGCGCGCCCGCCCGAGAGGTCGAAGACCGCCCCCGTCGTGAAGCTGTTCTCGGCCGAGGCGAGGAAGGCGACCATGGAAGCGACCTCGTCGGGCTGCAGGAAGCGCCCGCGCGGGATCTTGGCCAGCATGTAGCCGATATGCTCCTCGCTCATTTGGTCGAAGATCCGGGTGCGCGCGGCGGCCGGGGTGATGCAGTTCACCGCGATGTCCTGCTGCGCCAACTCCTTGCCGAGCGATTTGGTCAGCGCGATCACCGCCGCCTTCGAGGCCGAATAGGCCGAGGCGTTGGGGTTGCCCTCCTTGCCGGCGATCGAGGCGACCAGCACGAGCCGGCCGTAGTTGCGCTTGATCATGCCGGGAATCACCGCCTGGCAGCAATGCAGGGTGCCGTCGACATTCAGGCGCATGATCTTGGCCCATTCGTCGAGCGGGTATTCCCAGGTCTTCAGGTTCGGCCCGGCGATGCCGGCGCTGGTGACGAGGATGTCGACGCTGCCATGGCGCTGCTCCAGCTCGGCGGCGGCGGCGTTCACGGCCTTTGCGTCGGTCACATCGATCGAAAGCCCGCTCGCGGCCGGCCCGATCGCGGCGGCCGCCTCATCGGCGAGCTTGCCGTCGAGGTCCCAGATCGCGACCTTGGCGCCGCTGGCGGCGAGACGCTCGGCAACGGCACGGCCGATCCCCTGCGCGCCACCGGTGATGATGGCGACCCGGTCCTTTAAATCGATTTGGTTCATTGAAAAGGCATCCCTCCCTGGAACTTGCAGCTGAACTCTACCGCAAAGCCGGCCGCCGCAAAGCCGCGATGGTCCGGGGGGAGGGTTGCGTCAGACCATCTTTGTCGTCGCGCGAATTCTTATCGTTCGGCCGAATCCGGCCGAACGGAAAGCGCCCTGGCGCTCAGCGCGCATTCCGGAAGGCGCGCGGGCTGAACGCGGTGCGCAGCAGGATGCCGATATCGAGCCAGAACGACCAGTTGTCGATGTACCAGTGATCATAGGCGATGCGGCGGGCCATCTTGTCGTCGGTGTCGGTCTCGCCGCGCAGGCCGTTGACCTGGGCCCAGCCGGTGATGCCGGGCTTGACGTTGTGGCGCCTGGCATAGAGCGCGATCTTGCGCTGGAACTCGCGGTCGTGGGCGAGCGCATGCGGGCGCGGGCCGACCAGCGACATCTGTCCGGCGATCACGTTCAGGAGTTGCGGCAGCTCGTCGAGATTGTAGCGCCGCAGGAAACCGCCGATCCTGGTGATGCGTGGATCGTTGCGCGTCGCCTGCTTGACCACCTCGCCATCGTCGGTCGTGGTCATCGTGCGGAACTTGAAGATCCGGAAGGGCTCCTGGTTGAAGCCGTAGCGGCGCTGCAGGAACAGGACCGGCCCCTTCGAGTCGAGCTTGATCGCGAGCGCGATCAGGAGCAGCACCGGCAGGCTGGCCAGCAGGATCGCACTCGCGGCGACGACGTCGAAGACGCGCTTGAACATGATCTGGGCGAAGGACAGGGCCGGGCGCGTCAGCCTGAGCGAGGCGAGCGAGCCGATCCGGACGATATGGGGGTTGTCGAAACGGTCCATGACGCGTTCCGGCGTCAGGTGGATCGCGACTGGCAGGTTCATGAAGGCGTCGATGCAGGCGTCGATCGTCTCCTGGTCCGACCAGGGCAGGGCGATGAAGACGGCATCCGGCTTGAGGTCGCGGGCGCGCGCCGAGGCGGTGGCGAGGTCGGCGGCGAGCGCCGCCTGAGGATCGTTGATGCGGCGCGGATCATTGCTGCGCAGGAAGGCGACGTCGACGATCGAGAAGCCGATGTTCCACGGCTGATGGCGCGAGACGAAGGACATCACCTCGCTCTCGCGGCCGATCAGGAAGACCCGCTCGGAGGTGATGCGGCCGGTCTTCGAGGCCATCGAGATGGTGCGCACGATCGCCGAGCGAGCGAGCGCGATCAGCGGGGCGCCGGCGAGATAGGTGGCAACCACCACTGCGCGCGAGTACTGGTCGTTGATCTTCGCCATGAAGACGATGGCGACGAAGGCGATCATCGTCAGGTTCCAGACCGCGAAGGCCGAGGCGATCTGGCCCTTGGTCGAGAGATAGTTCTCCAGCCGGTAGCGGCCGCGCATCATATTGGTGAAGACGAAGATCGCGGCGATCATCGAGGCGAGCTCGACCGTGACCTTGTCGTTGCCGAGATGGCGATAGGCGACGAAGTGGTAGACGATCGAGGTGCCGGCAACCACAGTCGCGACAGTCGCCGCGTCGACCAAAGCGGTGATCAACCCGATCCAATGCCGCAGTGCATTGGCGCGCTGGTCGGCTGCTGTTGCGACTTCATAGTCCAGGTCGTTGACACTCATCATGCCGCGCTCGCTTGGTCGCACGGCGGTCCGGATTCGGCACAGGAGATGCGCCGGAGGCCGCCTTGCCGGTCGAGGTGGCAAGGGCGATGCCGTAGCGGCATTGCGGCGTTTCCGGCGAAAACGCGCCGGAATCGGGCTGATCCGGTCAATGTCGAGTGAGGCATGACGACAAGGCGTGTCATAACGGAACAACCTCCGGGACAACCGCGCCACGAGGCGGCAAGATCGGCTACAAGATCGGGGAAAGGCCGCGTTCATCCTATGGCGGGGTTCCGCTTGACCCTGGCTGGAAACGCAACGAAGACAAAGGCCTACGCCGTCAGAATGGCGATGCGTGCGCCAGCAGCGATCGAGATGAACGTCGTTCTCTTCAAACCCTCGCAGCGTCCGGCTGCCTTCGGCGCTCCGCCCGAACCGTCGCGCCGCGACATCGCCGGCGTCCCGGTCGCGGCCATGACGCGGGACGAGGCGCTCGCGCTGATCGAGCACGCCTTCGGCGGCGGCCGCCATCTCCACCTGGCCTATTGCAACGCCAACCTCGTCAACATCGCCGCCCGCGATGCGGCTTTGCGCGAGCGTCTCGCCGGTTTCCTGATCCTGCCCGACGGGATCGGCGTCGATATCGCCTCGCGCCTGCTCTACGGCGCCCCCTTCCCCGCCAATCTCAACGGCACCGACTTCACGCCGACCATCCTCGCCGCCCGCAAGCAGCGGCTGCGCGTGATGCTGCTGGGCGGCCGGCCAGGCGTTGCGGAGCGCGCGGCGGCAAGGCTGCGCACGGACTATCCGCAGCATCGCTTCTCCGTGCTGAGTCACGGCTTTTTTGGACCGGACGAGGAGGCGGCCCTGCTGGCGCGGCTCGCGCATGAGCGGCCAGACCTTCTGTTGGTCGCCTTCGGCAATCCGCGGCAGGAGCAGTGGATCGCAGACCATATCGATGCCCGCCATTGCGCGGTCGCAGCCGGCATCGGCGCGCTGTTCGACTTCCTCGCCGGCGAGGTGGCGCGGGCGCCGGAAACCTTCCGTGTCCTCAGGATCGAGTGGACCTACCGCCTCTGGCTCGAGCCGCGCCGGCTTTGGCGGCGCTATGTCGTCGGCAACCCCGCCTTCCTCCTGCGCGTGCTGCGCCAGAAGCTGACCCGGCCGACACCTGAGGGCGCCTAAGCCTTCTTCCCGACGATGACGCCGAAGAATGGGCCGGCGCCGATCATCACCAGGAACACCCGGATGATGTGGTGAGCCGCGACGAAGGCGACCTCGGTGTGCAGCGCCAGTGCGATCAGGCTCATCTCGGCGAGCCCCCCCGGCGAATAGGCCAGGATCAGCGGCACCGGCTTGTAGCTGGAGACATGCGCAACGGCGAAGGCGAAGACCAGCGTCAGCGCCACCAGGATCACGGTCGAGCCGACCGAGATCATAAGGATGCGCAGGATCGCCTGCGGCGGCGTGCCGACGAAGCGGCAGCCGATGGTGACGCCGAGGATGAGCTGGGCGACGTTGACGATCTCGTAGGGCGGCACGGAATCGCTGAAGCCGACGAGGTGCACGATCGCCGAGACCAGCATCGGCCCGAGCAACTGCTTGGCAGGCATGCGCAAGGCATGGGCGAGCATCACGCCGGCGATCGCGCTGGCGACCAGCCAGAACCAGCCCGAAGCCGTCGTCTGGAACATTGACGGGCCCTGGTTGCGGTTGATGCCGAGCGAGACGCCTTCGAGCCATTGCACGATGAAGGGCAGCGTCATCACCACCAGGAGGATGCGGGCGGAATGGATCAGCGCGATGGTGCGGGCATCGCCGCCCTTCTCCTCGCCGGTGATCACCATCTCGACCAGGCCGCCGGGCATGCCGGAGAAGAAGGCGGTCACGGGGTCGTAGCCGGCGACGCGGCGAAAGTAAGTGACGCAGCACAGGCCGCAGGCGGCCATGAACAGCACGAGACCGCCGATCGTCGGCAGCCAGTTCGGCATCTGCGCGACGATCTCCGGCTTGAAGCCGGAACCCAGCATCACGCCGATCACCGCCGACATGGGCGGGCGGATCACCGATGGCGCCGCGACCGGCGCACGGGCGATGGCGGCTATGGTGCAGAACACCATCGAGCCCAGCATCCAGGGCAATGGCAGGCGGCAATAGGCAAAGAGCCAGCCGCCGATCGTGCCGAGTGCGAGGGCGAACAGGAAACGACGCCAGGGAAATCGTCGCGACGACAATTCTCTGATGCCGTCGACCGTATCCCGCAGCAGATCCCGCATTGCCCCGATCACCTCCCCGGACGCATGCCTGTGGCGAAGCCACGGCGCTGCTATACGCCATTTGCATGGCGATGACAGGGCGTTGTCGGCATGTCGCCTCTGCCCCCGTGGCGGAGCGAATGGACGTGGCGGCAAACGTGACAGGCAACCCTGCCATGCCCGCAAGTGACTGACGAACGGGGGGAAAATCGGCGACAGTCGGGTCCTGCAGGATATCTGACAGGCCGTCGGCGTCGTCCGCCCGGCTCGGGGCAACGATGAGCGAAGACCGCCTTTCGGACACGACCGGCCGCGGCAGCGAAAGCATAGGCTTGGCCGAAGCCCTGCCTGGCTCGGCCGAAGAGGATGGCAGTCGGCCGGAACCTTCGGAATCCCGCCCGCCGCAGCTCCCGTTACCGCCGGCTCTGTCCGCCCCATCCGGCGAGAGTTGGCTCGCTGCGCGCCGCAATCGCACGCGTCTCTGGTGGCGCGGGGCGAGCCCCAATCTGCGCGGCACCGTCTACATGATCACCGCGCTCCTGGTTTACGCGGTGATGGTCGGCGCCTTCAAACATCTGGGCACCGCGATCCCGCTGATCGAGACGCTGATGATCCGCCAGATCATCATGAGCGCGGTGGTCTTCGTCATCGCCGGCCGCAGCCTGCCTCTGGCCTTCAAGACCGACCGGCCGGGCCTGCAGATATTTCGCGGCCTGATCACACTGGCCTCGATGCTGTGCGGCTTCAGCGCCCTCGTCCACATCCCGCTGGCCCAGGCAACCGCGATCAGCTTCAGCCAGGTGCTGTTCGTCACCGTCGCGGCCGTGCTGATCCTGAAGGAGCGCGTCGACGCGGCGCGCTGGATCGCGACCGGCCTCGGCTTCGTCGGCGTGCTGATCATGCTCAACCCCTCGAGCGAGGGCTTGAACGTCTGGGCGTTGCTGTCGGTCGGCGGGGCATTGTTCGGGGCCGGCATCACCATCAGCGTGCGCATCCTCGGTAGCAGCGAGCGCACCGAGACGATCCTGATCTACCAGGGCCTCGTCCTGATGGTCGTGCTCGCCTGGCCGGCCTGGGCGCTTTGGGTCTGGCCGACGGCCGAGCAATGGTTCTGGCTGGTGCTGCTCAGCCTGTTCGGCACCGCCGGGCAATGGCTGATCACCAAGGCCTATCAGGTCGGCGAGGCCGCCGCCCTCGCGCCGCTCGATTTCAGCCGCCTGATCCTGGCCGGCTTCACCGGCTTCGTCTTCTTCGCCGAGGTGCCATCGCTGACGACGCTCGCCGGCGCCGCCATCGTCATCGGCGCGACGCTCTACACCATGCGTCGCAATGCCCGCGGCCGCATCGGCTCCGACCTCTCCGCCCCGCCTTGACCACTCACGGATAGACCATGACGCATCATCAGCTCGATGCCTCCCTCGCCACCTGCCATTGGGGCTATTTCGACGCCGCGCTGACGCCGGTGCTCGAGATCGAGAGCGGCGACAGCGTCACCATTCGCACCGTCACCGGCGGGCCCGCCCATCTGCCCGAGGGCAATGCGACGATCCCGCCGGAAATCCACGAGATCCATGACAAGGCCGAGCGCATGCTGCCCGGCCACATCCTCACTGGCCCGATTGCGGTGAGGGGCGCCAAACCCGGCCAGGTGCTGGAGGTGCAGATCAGGAGCGTCAGCCCGCGCACCGATTTCGGCTACACCATGTTCCGCCCGCTCGGCGGCACGCTGCCGGACGAGTTCGATTATCACGCCTTCCGCTATATCCATCTCGACCGCGAGCGGAACGTCGCCAACCTGCCCTGGGGCATGGAGCTGCCGCTTTCGCCGTTCTTCGGGGTGATGGGCACGGCGCCGCCGGCGCATTGGGGCCGGGTGACCTCGCTGATCCCGCGTGCCTTCGGCGGCAATCTCGACAACAAGGAGCTCGGCGCCGGCGCGACGCTGTACCTGCCCGTCTTCGTCGAGGGCGCGCTGTTCTCCTGCGGCGACGGCCATGGCGCGCAGGGCGATGGCGAGGTCTGCATCACCGCGATCGAGACCGCGCTGGAAGGCACCTTCGAATTCCATCTGCGCGAGGACCTGTCCTTCGCCATGCCGCGAGCGGAAACGAAGAGCCACCACATCACCATGGGCATCGACCCGGACCTCGACATCTGCGCGCAAGACGCGCTGCGGGAGATGATCGGCCTGATCACCTCCAGGACGAAGCTGACGCGGGACGAGGCCTATATGCTCTGCAGCCTCGCCGCCGATCTGCGCGTGACCCAGACGGTCAACGGCTTCAAGGGCATCCACTGCATGCTGCCGAAGAGCCTGGTGGCGTAGCCCCCATCAACTGCGAAGCCGCAACGCGTCCGCGAGCAGCGGATGCAGCGGATCGGCGAAGGGATTGGCGACCGTCACGCCGCGATGGACGAAACCGTCCTGCATGTCTTCGGACAAGAGCAGGGCGCAGCCGGCCTCCGCGGCCGTGACGAGGATGAGCGCATCCCAGAACTGCAGGCCGTGGGTGGCGGAAAGGGACAGGGCTTCGGTGAAATCCCTCTCGGTCGCCGCCCGAACATGAGCGCTGAGGCGCAGCCATTCGCAGGCACGAGCCGCCTCCCGCCGGTCGATCCGGAACTTGCCGACAATCGCATGGTAGAATTCGCCGATAACTTGCGTGGGAATGACCGACTGCTCCGGCGGCAAAGCGTCGCGGATTGCATTCGCCTTGGCCGCCCGCTCCTCATCGTTGAAGCGGCCCGCATAGATCAGGACATTCGTGTCGAACGCGACGAGCATCAGTCGTAGAAGTCGTCGCGCGTCAGCTTCGGAAAATTCTGGACCGGCCGGCTGTTCAGCCAGGTCGTCAACCTGTCGAACGCCTCGCGCCGCCGCGCCTTTTCGGCGTCGGGCTCCTCGACGCGGGTGATCTGCACCTTCGGCTGGCCGCGCGAGGTCACGACGACGCGCTCGCCGCTCTCGGCGAGCTTCATCAGCTTGGAGAATTCGCGGTTGGCCTGCGCAGCCGAAACCGTCTTCACCATGACGGCCTCCCGATGTAGTGATGTCACTACCTTTATGGATAGCGCGCGGCGGGAATGCAAGCGCGATCGAGCTGAAGGATACCAATGAGCGTCCGCATCGTCCGTCTCGGCAGCACGCGCGATCCCGGCGAGGGCACGCGCATCGGCACGGTCCGGCGCGTGCCGCGCGGCGTGCCGAAGGAGCGTTATGCCAGCGAGAACTGGTTCGACGTCTGGTTCCCGGTGCTGTCGCCGACGCCCGGATTGATGGCGCAGGCCAAGGCCGCCGAAAGCGAGAAGGACTGGGCCGGCTTCACCCGCGCCTTCAAGGCTGAGATGGCCGAGCCGGCGCCGCGCCAGGCGCTCGACCTGCTGGCGACCCTGTCGCATGGTAGCGACTTCTCGGTCGGCTGCTATTGCGAGAACGAGGCGCATTGCCATCGCTCGGTGCTGCGGGCCCTGCTGACCGAACGGGGCGCCAGCTTCGCCTGATCCTCCGTGCAGCCGCGCCCTCTCGCCAGCCGAGCGCGGCCATGCTAACCGCTCCGGCATGACCGAGACTGGACAAGCCCGCATCCAAGCCCGCTTTGCCGCCTGCGCCGCGGCGGGCCGCGCCGCCCTGGTGACCTATGTCACCGCTGGCGATCCCGATTTCGACACCGGCAGCGCGATCCTGAACGCCTTGCCGGCGGCCGGCGCCGACATCATCGAGCTTGGCGTGCCCTTCACCGACCCGATGGCCGACGGCGTGCCGGTTCAGCTTGCCGGCCAGCGCGCGCTCAAGGCCGGGCAGACCCTGCACAAGACGCTCGCCATGGTCACGGCCTTCCGCAGGGCCGGACAGGACACGCCGATCGTGCTGATGGGCTACTACAACCCGATCTGGGCCTATGGCGTCGAGGCCTTCCTCAAGGATGCCCGCGCCGCCGGGATCGACGGGCTGATCGTCGTCGACCTGCCGCCCGAGGAAGACGAGGAGCTCTGCCTGCCGGCACTGGCCGCGGGCGTCAGCTTCATCCGCCTGGCGACGCCGACCACCGACGACAAGCGCCTGCCGCGCGTGCTGCAGAACACCTCCGGCTTCGTCTATTACGTCTCGATGACCGGCGTGACCGGCGGCGCGATCGCGAACTACGACGCGGTCGGCGCGGCGGTCGCCCGGATCAAGCAGCACACGACGCTGCCGGTCGCGGTCGGCTTCGGCGTCAAGACGCCGGAGGATGCGATCGCGATCGCCAAGGGGGCCGACGGCGTCGTCGTCGGCTCGGCTCTGGTCGACCGCGTCCGGCTCTCGCTCGACGCCGACGGCAAGGCCACGGAAAAGACGGTTTCGGCTGTCACCTCGCTGGTCGCCGAGCTCGCGGCCGGCATCCGCTCGGTCGCCAAGGCGGCCTGAGTCGCCAGACTGGAAAGAGAGACGGATTCACCGGTCGCTTCGACGCGATCTCATCGGATCCGGCTTCAGCATCATTCAAGGATGATCCGATGAACTGGATTTCCGAAGTCGTCCGTCCGCGCATCAAGACGCTGTTCAAGCGCGAGACCCCGGAGAATCTCTGGATCAAGTGCCCGGATTCCGGGCAGATGGTCTTCCACAAGGATGTCGAGGCCAACGGCTTCGTCATCCCCGGCTCCGACCACCATATGCGCGTCACCGCGCAGGACCGGCTGCGGCTGACCTTCGACGAGGGCAAGTGGATCGACGTCGCCCTCCCCGAGACCGTGGCCGATCCGCTGAAATTCCGCGACGAGAAGCGTTATACCGACCGGATCAAGGACGCCCGCACCAAGACCGGCGCGACGGACTCCATCAAGGTCGGCTATGGCCGCGTCAAAGGCCTGCCGATGACGGTCGCGGTCCAGGACTTCCACTTCATGGCCGGCTCGCTCGGCATGTCCGCCGGCGAGGCCTTCATCAAGGCGGCCGAGACGGCGCTGGAGAAGAAAACGCCTCTGGTCGTGTTCGCCTGCGGCGGCGGCATGCGCATGCAGGAAGGCATTCTGTCGCTGATGCAGATGCCGCGCACGACCGTGGCCGTGCGGCGCCTCAAGGCAGCGAAACTGCCCTATTTCGTGGTGCTCACGGACCCGACGACCGGCGGCATCACGGCGTCCTACGCCATGCTGGGCGACGTCCACATCGCCGAGCCGGGCGCGCTGATCGGCTTCGCCGGACCGCGCGTGATCGAGCAGACGATCCGGGAGAAGCTGCCCGACGGCTTCCAGCGCGCCGAATATCTGAAGGAGCACGGCATGGTCGACATGGTCGTCCACCGCCACGACATCCCGGCGACGCTGGCGCGGCTCGGCCGCTTTTTCACCAAGCAGCCGCTGCCGGCCGTGAATGCCCCTGAACCCGAGCCGCAGCCCGCCGCTGCCTGATCGCCTCCACCCCGGCCGGGAGGCCGGTGTCCGCATGAGCACATCCGACCTGTTGCTGGCGCGCTTCCTCGCGCTGCATCCCAAGCTGATCGACCTGTCGCTCGGGCGCATCCTGCGCCTGCTCGAGCGGCTGGGCGATCCGCAGAAGAAGCTGCCGCCGGTGATCCATGTCGCCGGCACCAACGGCAAGGGTTCGACCATCGCCTTCATGCGGGCGATCCTCGAAGCGGCCGGCCTCTGCGTCCATGTCTACACCTCGCCGCATCTGGTGCGCTTCCACGAGCGCATCCGGCTCGGCCGCCCCGGCGGAGGGCGTTTCGTCGACGAGGCGCTCCTGGTCGATGCGCTGGAGCGCTGCGAGAAGGCCAATGCCGGCGATCCCATCACCTTCTTCGAGATCACCAACGCCGCCGCCTTTCTGCTCTTCTCCGAGCACAAGGCCGATGTCGTGCTGCTCGAGGTCGGGCTCGGCGGTCGCTTCGATGCGACCAATGTGATCGACCACCCGGCCTGCACGGTGGTGACGCCGGTCTCGCTCGACCATTCCGAATATCTCGGCGACACCGTCACCAAGATCGCCGGCGAGAAGGCCGGCATCTTCAAGCGCGGCGCGCCGGCGGTTATCGCACCGCAGGAGCCGGAGCCGACCGCCGTGCTTGAAGCGGCGGCCGAGCGCGTCGGCGCCTCGAAGCTGCTGGTCGGCCTGCAGGACTTCAACGTCCACGAGGATGGCGGCCGGCTGGTCTATGAGGACGCCGACGGCCTGCTCGACCTGCCATTGCCGCGCCTCGCCGGCCGCCATCAGCACACCAATGCCGGCACGGCGATCGCCGCTTTGCGCGCTGCCGGCTATGGCGGCCTGCCGGCCTCCGCCTTCGAGCGCGGCATGACCGAGGCCGAATGGCCGGCCCGCCTTCAGAGGCTGGCGCGCGGCAAGCTCGCCGAGCTCGCTCCCGCCGGCGCCGAGCTCTGGCTTGATGGCGGTCACAACCCCGATGGCGGGCGCGTGCTCGCCCAGGCAATGGCCGATCTCGAGGAGAAGAACCCGGCGCCGCTCGTGATGATCGCCGGCCTGCTCGCGACCAAGGATGCGCGCGCCACGCTCGGCCATTTCAAGGGACTGGCGCAGATGTTGTTCGCCGTCTCCATGCAGAACCAGCTCGCGGCCCGCACGGCCGAGGAGGTCGCGACGCTGGCGCGCGAGGCCGGTCTCAAGGCCGAGATCGCCGGCTCGGTGGAGCAGGCGTTGCGGGAGATCGCGTCACGGACCTGGCCGGCCCCGCCGCGCATCCTGATCTGCGGTTCGCTCTACCTCGCCGGCGAGGTGCTCGCGGCCAACGGCACGCCGCCGGTTTGATCAGACCGCACGAGAAGCGCCATGCCGATCTCCGAATTGACGACGCTCGGGCTGATCCTGCTCTGCGGGGCGCTCGGCGGCTGCGTCACCGCGAGCGACAGGAGTGGCGCCGGCATCGACCGCGCGGCCCCCGGCGAGCCGACCTTCATGCAGCAGACCTATATGACCATGGACAAGCGCTGCCGGCAGGTGAAGCGGCCGACCGCCGTGCTGACACAGAAACCGCAGCATGGCAGCGTCCGGATGCTGACGCGCAAGGCCACGGCGGTCTATGGCCCGGGCGCTTACGAGCATTGCGACGGCAAGGTCGGCAAGGCGCTTGCCTTTGAGTACACCTCCGCTCCCGATTATCGCGGCCGCGACAGCTTCGAGGTGCGGGTGCGCTATTCCGACGGCGAGATCCGCCATGGCCGCTATGAGGTCGAGGTGCGCTGAGGCCGTCAGCGGCGGCCGGTGAAGCCGATCGTCGCCAGGAAGCCGTCGACCTTGCCGCGCCATTGGTCGATCGCACGGATGTAGCGATGCCCGTCCTCGCCGAAGGGCGGCGCTGCGACGAACTCCGCCCGGCCTCCTGCCTCCTGGAAGGCGCGATGGAGCCGGCCGGCAATCTCCGGTCCGAAGAAGCGGTCATTGCTGCTGTAGAGCCAGAGCTGCGGCACGCGTGAGCCGCTGCCATAGCGGCCGGCAGCCGAGACCAGCGCGTCAGGCGAGCAGACCTCGCCGGCCTTCAGCGAGCCGCGTCCCCCCGCGAAATTGACGACGCCGAGGAGGCCGGGGACGGATTGCGAGGCAGCCGCGAGCGAGCCCCAGCCACCGGCTGACACCCCCATCAGCACGACGCGGCGCTGATCGGCATCCGGCCGGGACAGCACCGCATCGAGCGCCGCGCGAATGTCGCGGGCGCTGGTCAAACCGGCACGATGGAACTCGGCCCGATCGCAGGCGCCGTAGCCCTCGGCCCAAGCGCCGTCGTCCGTGCCATAGCCGCGCCGGATCGGCACCGCGACCATGACGCCGCGCGCCGTGAAATGGCGGGCGACCGCGGCGAGCGTGCCCTTGCCGAACTCCGCCCGTCCCGCCGCATCGCGTGGGCTGCCATGCGACAGCACCAGGACGGGGAAGGGACCGGATCCGTCTGGCTTGTGGAGGTAGACCGCGATCTGCCGGTCGTCGATGCGCGCCTGCAGGGCCTCGACCGTTTCAGCCGCCGCCGAGGTAACGGCTAGCATGGCGGCCAGCCCAGCCGAAGCCAGCGCTGCAATGATCCTGCGCATGACCAGCTCCCCAGCCGCGACCTGCCTATTGGATCGCAGCTTGCTCGCGCGACGGCAAGACGCTCGCCGCCATGGCCTTGTCCGCGCAGCGCCGCTAGGATCGCGCGCATGACGGCACAGCAAACGTTCGGCAAGGGCGGTCCGGCGGTCTCGCGGATCGGCCAGGGCACCTGGAACATCGAGCGCGCCCCGCGGAGCGAGGCGATCGCGGCGCTGCGGAGCGGGCTCGATCTCGGCCTCTCCCATATCGACACGGCCGAGATGTATGGCGATGGCCTTGCCGAGGAGATCACCGGCGAAGCGCTCGCCGGCCGGCGCGACGAGGTCTTCCTGGTCTCGAAGGTGCTGCCGCACAACGCCTCGAAAGCCGGCACGCGCAAGGCGTGCGAGCAGTCGCTGCGCCGGCTGCGGACCGACCGGCTCGACTGCTATCTCTTGCACTGGCGCGGCTCCTATCCGCTGGCCGAGACTTTTGCCGCGTTTGAGGAGCTTCGCGCCGAGGGCAAGATCATGTCCTGGGGCGTCAGCAATTTCGACGTCGCCGATCTCGACGAGGCGCTGCGCGTCGTCGGCCCCGGCAGGATCGCCTGCAACCAGGTGCTCTACCACCTGCGCGAACGGGCGATCGAACACGCGGTGATGCCCTGGTGCGAGCGCAACGGCGTCGCGGTCACCGCCTACAGCCCGTTCGGGCAGGATGATTTTCCGCAAGGGGGCTCGGCGCAAGGCAAGGTGCTCGCTGAGATCGCCGCGGCCCACGGCGCGAGCCCGCGCCAGGTCGCGCTCGCCTTCCTGACGCGCAGCTCCGGCGTCTTCGCAATCCCGAAAGCGGCCAAACCAAGCCATGCGCAGGACAATGCCGGCGCGCTGAAGCTTGAACTCAGTGCCGAGGACGTCGCCCGGCTCGACGCCGCGTTCCCGCGCGGCCCGAAACCGCGCGGGCTGCCGATGCTGTAGTCTTTACTTCTCGATGCGCCAGACCGTGCGCAGCGCGGCGCTGACGGTGACCTCGCCCGGCTCGACCTGGACCGGTGCGGCACCGGCGGCCATGCGATAGGCGCGTGTATCGCCCATCGGCCGTACCGGCGGCTCGGCTTCCGCCTCGACGATCGAGACGAGCTCGCCCACTTTCACGCCAAGGCGCTTGGCATAGATCTCGGCCCGGGTGCGCGCCGCTTCGGCCGCCTTGTCGCGGGCCTGGTCCTTGGCCTTGTCCTCGTCGGCGAGGCCGAAGCTGATGCCTGACATGTCGTTGGCGCCGGCGGCAACCAGCGCATCGATCAGCGGGCCGGCCTTGGCGAGGTCGCGCACGATCACGGTGATGCCGGTGCGCGCCTCGTAGCCGTCGATCTTCGGCGCGCGCGCCTGCGGCGAGGAGGAGGCGGAGGGCTGCGTCATCCGCGGCGTCAGCGCGATCTGCGAGGTCGAAAGATCGCCCTGGGCGACGCCGGCGGCCTTCACCGCGTCGATCAGCCTGGCCAGCGCCGGCGTGTTCTTCGACAGCGCTTCCGCGGCGGTCTTGCCCTCGCTGACCACGCCGGCATGGACGGTGGCGAGATCGGGCTTCACCCTGACTTCGCCGGTGGTCTGGATTACGATGCCTTCCGCCGGCGCGAGCGGCCCAGCGGTCTGGGCGTGCACGGGGGCGGAAAACGCCGCGAGCGCGGCGATGAGCAGGGCCTTCTTGGTCTTCGACATGGTCGTCCTTCGCTGAGGAATAGTCCGCAGAAGCGGAGACCACTCCTGCCGGGCGACCATGCGCAACCTATTGGGGCAGCATCAGGACGACACGCTCATCGCGCCGCCAGAATCTCCGCGACCTGCGGGATGTCCTTGTCGCCGCGGCCGGAGAGGTTGACGACCATCAGATGGTCCTTGGGCTTTTTCGGAGCGAGCTCGGCGACACGGGCGAGCGCATGCGCCGATTCCAGCGCCGGGATGATGCCTTCGAGCTTCGAGATCAGCTGGAAAGCCTCGAGCGCCTCCTCGTCCGTCGCCGAGAGATAGGTGGCGCGGCCGATATCGTGCAGCCAGGAATGCTCGGGGCCGATGCCGGGATAGTCGAGCCCGGCCGAGATCGAATGGGCGTCGTTGATCTGCCCGTCCTCGTTCATCAGGAGATAGGTGCGGTTGCCGTGCAGCACGCCCGGGCGTCCGCCGGTCAGCGAGGCCGCATGCAGTCCGGAGGGGATGCCGTGGCCGGCGGCCTCGACGCCATAGATCTCGACGCTGGTGTCGTCGAGGAAGGGATGGAACAGCCCCATCGCATTCGAGCCGCCGCCGATGCAGGCGACGAGCGAATCCGGCAGGCGGCCTTCCGCCTCCAGCATCTGCTCGCGCGTCTCCTTGCCGATGATCGACTGGAAGTCGCGCACCATCGCCGGATAGGGGTGCGGGCCTGCGACCGTGCCGATGCAGTAGAAGGTCGTGCCGACATTGGTCACCCAGTCGCGCAGCGCCTCGTTCATCGCGTCCTTCAGCGTCTTGGTGCCGGATTCGACCGGTACCACCGTCGCGCCCAGCATCTGCATGCGGAAGACGTTCGGGGCCTGCCGGGCGACGTCGACCGCGCCCATGTAGACGATGCATTCGAGGCCATAGCGGGCGCAGAGCGTCGCGGTGGCGACACCATGCTGGCCGGCGCCGGTTTCGGCGATGATCCGCTTCTTGCCCATGCGCCGGGCGAGCAGGATCTGGCCGAGCACATTGTTCACCTTGTGCGAGCCGGTGTGGTTCAGCTCCTCGCGCTTCAGGTAGACCTTGGCGCCGCCGAAATGGTCGGTGAGCCGCTCGGCGAGATAGAGCGGCGAGGGCCGGCCGACATAATGCTTCAGCCCGCTCGCCATCTCTGCCTGGTAGGCGGGATCGATCTTGGCGGCGTTGTAGGCCTGCTCCAGCTCGAGGATCAGCGGCATCAGCGTCTCGGCGACGAAGCGGCCGCCGAACTGGCCGAAGCGGCCGTTCTCGTCCGGGCCGTTCCGGAAGCTGTTGCGTGCGTGCGGCGCGTTCATGCCTGGCCTGCCTTCTTCAACTGGTCGTCATTCAAAGCCTTGGCCGCCGCGCGGGCCGCCCTGACGAATTCCGAGATCCGCCCGATATCCTTGACACCCGGAGCGCGCTCGACCCCCGATGATACGTCGACGCCCGCAGGTCGGACGACGCCGATGGCCTGCGACACATTGGCCGGGTCGAGGCCGCCCGATAACATGAAGGCGAGAGCCGGGTCGAGCCCGGCGACCAGATTCCAGTCGAAGGGCTTGCCATGGCCGCCGGGATAGGCGGCATCCTTGGGCGGCTTGGCATCGAGCAGGATGGCGTCGGCGACGCCATGATACAGCGCGACCTGGTCGAGATCGGCAGCCGTGGCGACGCCGAGCGCCTTCATCACCGGCAGGCCGGTCGCGGCCTTGATCGCGGCGACCTGCTCCGGCGTCTCCTTGCCGTGCAATTGCATCCAGTCCGGCCGCACGATCCGCACCAGCTCGGCCGCCTGCTCCGGCGTGTAGTCGACGACCAGCGCGACGATCCCGGTCCGGCCGCGGGCCTGGTCGGCGAGTTCGGCGGCGCGCTGCGGCGTGACGTATCGCGGGCTCTTCGGGTGGAAGTTGAGACCGATCATGTCAGCGCCGGCGGCAAGCGCCGCCTCCAGCGTCTCCGGAGTCGAGAGGCCGCAGATCTTGATCGGAAAGGCGTCGCCATGTGTCATTCGGGCGCTCTAGCACATAGCCCTTCCCACCGCACTCGTGACATGATGCCGGTCGAAAGCGAAGCATGGGGGCGAGAGCGGACGACGAATGGGGCGGCGTTTCTTTGCAGGTCTGGCGGCGCTCCTGCTGATGGCCGGTCTCGTTGCGCTCGGCGTCTACATGTGGACCCAGCCCCGGACGCTGAAGCTCGCGGTCGGCCCGCTCGGCTCCGACGATGCCAGGCTTGCCGCGGCCCTCGTCCAGGGCCTCAGCCGCGAGAAGAAGCCGGTGCGCCTGCGGCTCGTCCTGACCGAGGGCTCGGCCGAGAGCGCCTTGAAGATCGACGCCGGCACGGTCGATCTCGCCATCGTCCGCCCCGATGTCGCGCTGCCGGCCAAGGCCGATACGGCGCTGATCACCCGCCGCTCCTTCCCTTTCTTCATCGGCTCCAAGGATTTCGGCACCGACCGCATCTCAGGACTGCGCGGCAAGCGCATCGGCGTGGTGCGGGCGCCATCAGGCAATCTCGATCTCCTGAAGCTCGTGCTGTCGCAATACGAGGTCTCGCCGGAGGCGGTGACGATCGTCCCGCTCGGGCCCGAGGACGTCTCCGCCGCTATCGCCGATGGCCATATCGACGTGCTCTTCGCCGTCAACGTGCTGAATGCCCGCGTCGTCACCGAAGTCGGCGCGCGCCTGCACCGGGCCTTCGGCGAGAGCCCGACCATCATCCCGATCCGCGAGGCCGATGCGCTCGCCGCCCGCAACCGTGCCATCGAGAGCGGCGAGATCGTCCGCGGCGCGCTCGGTGGTGATCCGCCAGTGCCGGCCGAAAACCTGCCGAGCATCTCGATCACCTCGCGCCTGATGGCGGCGCAATCCCTCGACGATGCCAGGGTCGGCGAGCTCGTCAGCGCGATCCTGTCGTTGCGCGTCACGCTCGCCGCCGACCTGCCGGCGATCCAGGGACTAGAGACGCCCGAGACCGACAAGGACGCGCCGCTCGCGGTGCATACCGGAGCAGCCGCGTTCATCGACGGCGAGCAGGAGACCTTCTTCGAGCGCTATGGCGACTGGTTCTATCTCGGCGTGATGGTGCTCTCCGTGCTCGGCTCCGGCGCGGCCGGCCTGCTCGGCGTCGAGAGCGCGTCGCGCCGCAAGCGGGCAATGGCGGACCTCAGCCGTCTCGTCGTCCTGCTCGCGGCGATGCGGACGGCCGAGGACGAGCGGGATCTGGCGGCGATGGAGCGCGAGGCCGACGCCATCCTTGCCGGCGTGCTCGAGAATTATGCGCGCGGCGACATCGATTCCGGCGGGATCGGCGCCTATCGCTTCGCCATGGACCAGCTCGGCCGCGCGGCGACCGAGCGGCGCATCGTCTTGGCCGAAGCGGCAGCCGAGTGACCGGCTTTATTCCTGCCGCAAAGCGCGTTCAAGCGGGTGGCACGGTCGTACCGACAGCTTCGAGACCTCCTCATGACCTCCGCCTTTGCCTCGCTCGCCCTCGGGACACTGCTGGCGCTATCCACTGCCGTGCCGCTCCGGGCTCAGGCGCCCGAAAACTGGCCGCAGGTGAAATGCGAGCGCTGGCGCAGCGCCTATGACGAGGCGCTGAAGCGCATCGGCAGGAAGGGGCTCGGGCCGGAGTTCGTCGCCGGCAACGAGGCCTTCATCGCTTCCGGTTGCCAGAACCCGCCCGATGTCTGCCCGCGCAGCGCCGAAGAGCTCAACTTCGCCAATGTCATGGTGATGGCGGGCATGAACGCCGGGGTGTCCTCGACCTTCATGCCCTACGCCTGCCGGAAGTCGTGACCCGCCTCTAGAGCAGGGACATGTGCAGGCCGGTCCCGGCGACGACGCCATCGGCAACGGCGAGCGCGACGCTGTGCCGGGCGGTCGCGGCATCGCCCGCCGCATAGACGCCGGTGACGCTGGTCTGCTTCATCCCGTCGACGCGCAGCAGCGGACCGAACGGGCCGTCATCGAAGGCGCAGCCGAGCTCTTCCGCCAGCGGGCTCGCCGGGCAGATGCCGGCGGCGATGAACAGCGCCTTGATCGGCGCCAACCGGCCGTCGGCGAGGCGCAGGCCCGCCATCGCCGTCCCGTCGCCCTCGGCTGCCACGATCCGGGCACGCTCGACCGCGACGCCGCGCCGCTCCAGCAAGGCGGTCGCCTCGGCGTCCGGCTCGGCCTCGCCGTTGAGGAACAGTGTAACCGCGCCCCAATCGGCGACGAGCGCCGCCTTCAGGGCCGAGAAGGCACCGCTCGCCAATACGCCGAGCTTGCCGCCGCCGAGCTCATAACCGTCGCAATAGGGACAATGCAGCACGCTCTTGCCCCAGCGCTCCCTCAGGCCGGGGATCGCGGGCAGTTCGTCGCGCACGCCAGTCGCGAGCAGGAGGCGGCGCGCTTGGTGCTCGCCTCCCCTGGAATCGGTGACTCTGAACCCCTCTCTTTCGGCTTTCGCCTCGCCGGCCTTGGCATCGCGCCAAGCCACGGTCGGATAGGCGCGCAATTGCGCCTTCGCCTCGGCGACGATCGTCGCCGGCTCGCGCCCATCCTGGCCGAGGAAGCCATGCGAATGGCTGGAGAAGCGGTTGCGCCGCTGCCCCTCGTCGATCACCAGGATGTGGCGGCGCGCCCGCGCCAGCTGCAATCCGGCGGAAAGGCCGGCGAAGCTGCCGCCGACGATGATGGCGTCATAGGGTGTGGTTGTGCTTGGCATGGACCTGTCTCCGTTCGTCGAAGCGGCGGCTGAAATCCGCCGCGAGATCGGACAGCCGGACCCGGTCGAAATGGCCGGCGAGCAGCGCTTCGGCCTCGGCGAAGGCCTCGCCGAGGGCCGAATTGACCGCCTGCTCGACCAGGCATTGCGGGTTCTCGCTGCGATGGCCGAGCGCGATCAGAGCGGGCTCGCCGAGTGCGCGATGCACGTCACCGAGCGTGATCGCGTCGAGCGCACGCGCCAACGTCCAACCACCGCCATGGCCTTTTTCGGAGTGCACCAGCCCGGTTTCCCTGAGGCCCGCCATGGTGCGCCGGATCACGACCGGATTGGTGCCGAGGCAGGCCGCGAGCTCCTCCGAGGTCATCGGGGCGCCACGATCGGCCATGTGCAGCAGCACGTGCAGGGTGGCTGAGAGGCGGCTGTCCTGTTTCATGTAACAATACATGTTACATGAAACAGGAGCATGTCAAGCGCACCGTGAAGCACGGGTATCGTGCGGTTGCGGTTGCCCAAACGGCGTCAAGCGTTTATGTGCAGCGCAACGAATTCCAGATTCACGCAACACACAGGCTGCGCCGGCCGGGTTCTCCCTGCCGGCTCGCGGTCTTGAACCAAGGCCGCTTCCCGCATGTCCATGCGCAACATCGCCATCATCGCCCACGTCGACCACGGCAAGACCACGCTGGTCGACAAGCTGCTGCAGCAGTCCGGCGCCTTCCGCGAGAACCAGCGCGTCGCCGAGCGGGTGATGGACTCGAACGATCTCGAAAAGGAGCGCGGCATCACCATCCTGGCCAAGGCCACCTCGGTCGTCTGGAAGGATACGCGCATCAACATCGTCGACACCCCCGGCCACGCCGATTTCGGCGGCGAGGTCGAGCGCATCCTCAACATGGTCGACAGCGCGATCGTGCTGGTCGACGCCGCCGAGGGCCCGATGCCGCAGACCAAGTTCGTGGTCTCGAAGGCACTGAAGCTCGGCCTTCGCCCGATCGTCGCGATCAACAAGGTCGACAAGCCCGACGCGCGCGTCACCGAGGTGATCAACGAGGTCTTCGACCTCTTCGCCGCGCTCGACGCCACCGACGAGCAGCTCGACTTCCCGATCCTCTACGGCTCGGGCAAGCAGGGCTGGATGGCGCCCTCGCCGGAAGGTCCGCAGGACCAGGGCCTGGCGCCGATGTACGACCTGATCCTGAAGCACGTGCCTGAGCCGCGCATCGAGGAGGGGCCGTTCCGCATGATCGGCACGCTGCTCGAGGCCAATCCCTATCTCGGCCGCATCATCACCGGCCGCGTCGTCTCGGGCACGGCCAAGCCGAACCAGACCATCAAGGTTCTCTCGGGCGACGGCTCGCTGGTCGAGACCGGCCGCATCACCAAGATCCTCGCCTTCCGCGGGCTCGAGCGCACCCCGATCGAGGAAGCGATCCCGGGCGACATCGTCTCGATCGCCGGGCTGGTGAAGGGCTCGGTCGCCGACACCTTCTGCGACCCGTCGGTCGACACCCCGATCAAGGCCCAGCCGATCGACCCGCCGACCGTGTCGATGACCTTCATGGTCAACGATTCGCCGCTGGCGGGCACGGAAGGCGACAAGGTCACCACCCGCGTCATCCGCGACCGCCTGTTCAAGGAGGCCGAGGGCAATGTCGCGCTGAAGATCGAGGAAGCGTCCGACAAGGACAGCTACATCGTCTCCGGCCGCGGCGAATTGCAGCTCGCCATCCTGATCGAGACCATGCGTCGCGAGGGCTTCGAGCTCGGCGTCTCGCGTCCGCGCGTCGTGCTGAAGCGCGACGAGGCCGGCCAGCTGCTGGAGCCGATCGAGGAGGTCGTGATCGACGTCGACGAGGAGCATTCCGGCGTCGTCGTGCAGAAGATGTCCGAGCGCAAGGCCGATATGCTGGAGATGCGCCCCTCCGGCGGCAATCGCCTGCGCCTCGTCTTCCACGCCCCGACCCGCGGCCTGATCGGCTATCAGGGCGAACTGCTGACCGATACGCGCGGCACCGCGATCATGAACCGGCTGTTCCACGACTACCTGCCCTATAAGGGCGAGATCGGCGGGCGCCGCAACGGCGTGCTGATCGCGATGGAGACCGGCGAGGCCGTCGCCTACGCGCTCTGGAACCTCGAAGACCGCGGCCCGATGATGATCGAGCCCGGCTGGAAGGTCTATCAGGGCATGATCGTCGGCGAGCACACCCGCGAGAACGATCTCGAAGTGAACGTGCTCAAGGGCAAGAAGCTCACCAACATCCGCACGACGTCGAAGGACGAGGCGGTGCGCCTGACGCCGCCGATCCGGATGACGCTGGAGCGCTCGCTCGCCTGGATCGACGACGACGAGCTGGTCGAGGTCACCCCGAAGTCGATCCGCCTGCGCAAGGGCATCCTCGATCCGAACGAGCGCAAGCGCTCGCAGAAGCAGAAGGCCGAGGTCGCCTGAGCCTGGCCGCGGCCGATATCTCGGTCGAGAGCCGTTCCAGCGGTCAGCGCAGCTTCGCCAGCGCGCTCGCAAGCATCTGGTCGAGGGCGCGCCGCACGGACGCCTCGGCGGACAAGGCGCTCGTCCGCGCCGGCCCGTGCGCCTTCCGATGGGCCCGTGGCGCCGGTTTCTGGCTCGCCAGCATCTCGGCGTCGAGAGCAGCGATCGTCATCTTGCCAACGACGTCGTCGGCGCGCTTCTGGTAACTGCGGTTGACGATATCGCGGCGCGTCTTGAAGGCCAGCACGGCGCGTGCCGTGGACGGCCCATAGAAGCCACGATTGAACTCGGCCGGATCGATGTCGGCGCCGTCGAGATGGACCAGCGCGGTCTGGATCAAGCAGACATGCTCGCCGCCGGCTCCGCGCGCGACATGACTCGCATCGTCGCGCAGGCAGGCCTCGAGCCGCTTCTGGCCGGCGAAGATGAACGACCGCAATGTCATTGCCGATTCCTTCCGTCGTCTGCGAAACAGGCTTGCATCGTCACGCGACCTGCTTCGCGACCATGCGCAGCACCTCGATCTGCGCATAGTCGAAGGGGATGAACGGGGCGCTCGAGCGCTGTGGCTGCATGATCGTGATGTCGCCGCGCGGACGGTCGATCAGGCGCAGCGCATGACCGAGCTCGTGGGCGGTCACCATGCTGCGGTTGCCCCAGTCGATGAAGCAGACGTTACCGCCGAACTCGGTCAGTCCGGACGACAGATTGGCGGCGTTCGGCGGCTTCGGCTCCGATTCGAAATCCCAGCCATAGACAAGGTTCTTCAGGTGGCCGCGCCCCGAAGCCGTGATGTGATCGCGTATCAGGTCGCCGTGACGACTGTCGGTGATGATCTGCGGGCCGAGCGACATCGTCTTCAGCTCGAGAAGGTGGATCGGCCCGACGCGCACCAGCCGGATGTTGGCCTGGGCGTAGCTCGTCTCGACCTCGCGCAGCAGAGTCAGAAGCTCGGAGCGCGAATACTGCTCCAGCGTCTGCGAGCAGTCGCGAAGGATGACGTTCACCGCATAATGCACCGTCAGGGTCCCGCCCGCGTGCGCATACAGCAAGGGCTTATCGGCCTCGCCCGGGGTCGACATCACGAGGGCGAGAGCCGCCTCGGCATTGCCGATGAGGTCGAGCGGGTACTTCATTCCCGGCTCCAGCGCATAGGTCTGGAACGGACCGATTACGGTCTTTCGAGCGTTCAGGCGGACGTCGATGCCGCCGGACATCGTCAGGTCGACCGCCGTGAGGGTCCACGGCCTGTGGTCGGTCTTGAGCGAGAGCGCGCGCGACTGGCCGACCGGCACGAACTGGTAGGCATTCTGCGCCGGCCAGAGATAGGAGAAGCCATCGGGCGGGCGGCTCCAGCGCCCATTCGCATCGCACCCTTTCGTGCTGAAGGGACTTGGCATCGCGCCGCCTTTTCCTGCCCGCCGGCGACCAGGCTAGTCCGCCCGCTGCAACGGCCGCATCCTTCATTCGGCGGATGTCCCTCGGCCGGGGCGCAGCCGCCCTGCGTCCGCTGCGCTTGCCGTCATCGTGCCGCTCTGGTCGGGTGCCCGCGACCGAAGGAGGATCATCGCCATGCAGTTCCGCAATCTCGGCCGCTCCGGCCTGCGCGTCTCGCTCGTCGGCCTCGGCTGCAATAACTTCGGTGGCCGGATTGACCTGGAGGCGGCGCGGAAGGTCGTCGACGCCGCGATCGAGCACGGCATCACCCTGTTCGATACCGCCGACATCTACGGCAATCGCGGCGGCTCGGAGCTTGCGCTCGGCGAATTGCTCGGCGCCCGCCGCAAGGACATCGTGCTCGCCAGCAAGTTCGGCATGAACATGGACGAAGCGGGCGTGAAGAAGGGCGGCTCGCGCCGTTACATCATCGAGGCGGTCGAGGCTTCGCTGAAGCGGCTGCGGACCGACTGGATCGACCTCTACCAGCTGCACCGGCCCGATCCGCTGACCCCGATCGAGGAGACGCTGCGTGCCCTCGACGACCTGATCCGCCAGGGCAAGGTCCGCTATATCGGCTGCTCGAACCTGCCGTCCTGGCAGGTTGCCGACGCGCATTGGACGGCCAGGACGCTCGGCCTCGAAGGCTTCGCCTCGGCGCAGGACGAATACAGCCTGCTCGTTCGCGGCGCCGAGAAGGAGCTGATCCCGGCCATCAGCCATTTCGGCATGGGGCTGCTGCCCTATTTCCCGCTCGCAAACGGCCTGCTCACCGGCAAGTATCAGCGGAACGCCCCGATGCCGGAAGGGGCGCGCATGACCCGCGAGGCGCAGCGCGCCGGCGAGGTGCTGACCGAGGCGAACTGGCAGCGGACCGAAAAGCTTGCCGCCTTCTGCGACGCACGTGGCAAGACGCTGCTTGAGCTCGCCTTCTCCTGGCTCGCCGCCCAGCCGGTCGTGTCCAGCGTCATCGCCGGCGCGACGAAGCCGGAACAGGTCGCGGCCAACGTCAAGGCGGCGGACTGGGCGCTGACTCCGCAGGAGCTCGCCGAGATCGACGCGATCACGCGCTGAAATCGGCCGCGAGAGCGCCTCAAAGAAGCCCAACCGGCAAGCGAAAGCGTTTAAGCTGTCTCCCTGTCCCTGCGACGGGGCACGGAGACTGTTGTCAAATCCCCGCGCCTGGGGTTCCCTTGCGCAATTGCAGTTGAGGCCGCCGACTCCGTGATGCGCATCGCCCGTCTCCTGGCGTTCGCCCTGTGCCTAGCCGCTTCGCCGGCCGTGGCTCAGGACAAGCCCGCTGCGGCACCTCCGCCGGAGCCGATGCGCATCGTGCTGACGCGCAGCGCCGAGCCCTGCGAGCCAGATTGCCGCGAATGGCTCGCCGCCCAGGGCGCGATCACCAAGGACACGCCGGCCGAACTGCGCCGCGCGCTCGCCGAGCTGAACGGGCGCAAGCTGCCGCTGCTGGTCTATTCCACCGGCGGCACGGTCGAAGCGGCGATCGCCATGGGCGAGCTCGTGCGCAAGAGCGGCCTCGATATCGCCGTCGCCCGCACCGTCTTCAGCCAGCGCGAGCCGGCGCTCGGCACCATCGACGAGCGCAGCCCGCTCTGCGCCTCGGCCTGCACGCTTTTCCTCGCCGGGGGACAACGCCGGATCATCCCGCCGCAATCGCGCATCGGCGTGCACCAGCAGACCATCGTCGAGACCGAGACCACGACGGTGCGCGATTACAAGATCGTGCGCGGTCGCAGGGAGCTGGTCGACGAGAGGACGGAGACGCGGACGGTCAAGCAGGAGCAGGCGACCGGCGAGATCGACGCGAAGATGCGGCGCTATCTCGACGCAATGGGGCTCGACCGCTCCTTCATCGAGGTAACGGTGTCGACCCCAGCCGACACGATGCGCTACCTCAAGCCCGACGAGATGCGCGCGACCACGATCGCGACCGAAGTCGGGCCGGCTGCGCTCGCCTTCTCGGATCTCCGCTCCGGACTGGCTCCCGCTCCCGGCCCTTCAAGGAGCCTGGGAACGGCGCCGGTGCTGCCGGCGACGCTGGCTGCGCCGGCGACCCCGATCGGCTCGGTCGAACTCGGCCCGCATCGCGGCGGCAGGCTGCGGCTGGCCTTGTCGGTCGGCGAAGGGCGATATCAGCAGACGACCACCCTCCAGATGCAGTTGTTGTTCGGCGATGCCCCGATCCCGTCGCGGCTGCGGACGGTCACGCTGACCCTGCCGGGCAGCCCACCGATCGTCGCGCAGAACGAGGATGGCAACGACCCGGCAGGAGCAATGACCGCCGATGTTTTGCGCGAGACCTTGTGTGGGCTGACCGATCGCACCGCCGTGTCGCTGAAGATCGATCCGCCGGCCGAAGATGGTACGCCCTCGACCTGGCAGCGCAGTGGCACCGCCGCCGAGCTGCTGCGCCTGTCGAACCTGCGCTCGCAGATCTGTCGCTGACGCGGGGCAACGCCGAAATTCCCGTTTGGAACCAATTGGCCTTCGATCCGCGAGCTCTAGCAGAAAGTATTGAGGTGCGTACCTCAAATTTTGCGATATGGCCGCTTGACAGGCCACCTGCCAATGGGCTCACCTTCGCCTCAGGATGCGCCGAGCCCAGAAGCGCGCATGAGACAACAAGGGAGAGACGCCGTGTTGAGACGCAATCTTCTTGTCGCCGGATTGGCGCTCGCGACCTTTGGCAGCGCATTCCCCGCTTTCGCCCAGAGCAAGGGCCCGGTGATCGGGGTCAGCTGGTCGAACTTCCAGGAAGAGCGCTGGAAAACCGACGAGGCCGCGATCAAGGCCGCGATCGAGAAGGTCGGCGGCACCTATCTCTCGGCCGATGCGCAATCCTCGCCTGCCAAGCAGCTCACCGATGTCGAGAGCTTGATTGCGCGCGGCGCCAAGGCCCTGATCGTGCTGGCGCAGGATGCTCAGGCGATCCGCCCCGCCGTGCAGAAGGCGGTCGACGAGGGTATCGCCGTCGTCGGCTATGACCGGCTGATCGAGATCCCGCAGGCCTTCTACCTGACCTTCGACAATGTCGAGGTCGGCCGGATGATGGCGCGCGAGATCCAGAAGGCGAAGCCGGAAGGCAACTACGTCTTCATCAAGGGCTCGAGCTCGGACCCGAACGCCAACTTCCTGTTCCAGGGCTCGATCGAGGTGCTGAAGCCCGCTATCGACGCCGGCAAGATCAAGAATGTCGGCGAGGCCTATACCGATGGCTGGCTGCCGGCCAACGCCCAGCGCAACATGGAGCAGTTCCTGACGCGCAACGCCAACAAGGTCGACGCCGTGATCGCCGCCAATGACGGCACCGGTGGCGGTGCCATCGCGGCGCTGGCCGCGCAGGGCCTCGCCGGCTCCGTGCCCGTCTCCGGCCAGGACGCCGACCGCGCCGCGCTCAACCGCGTCGCGCTCGGCACCCAGACGGTGACGATCTGGAAGGATGCGCGCGAACTCGGGCGCACCGCCGCCGAGATCGCGATCAAGCTCGCCGGCGGCGCCAAGCTGACCGAGGTCGCCGGTGCGACCGCCTGGGACCAGGGCCCGAGCAAGGCCAAGATGACCGCACTCTTCCTGAAGCCGGTGCCGGTGACCAAGGACAATCTCGGCGTGGTGATCGAGGCTGGCTGGGCGCCGAAGGCGGCCGTCTGCCAGGGCGTCGCCGCCGGCAAGGTCAAGGCCTGTGACTGAAACCGTTCCCGCGCCGGCAACGCCGTCGCAGGATGCGAAGAGCCTTGCCGATCATCTGCGCGCCATCGAATTCGACGCGCGGATGGTCGGCATGGTCGCCGCGCTGGCGGTGATCTGGCTCGGCTTCAACTGGCTCTCCGGCGGCGCCTTCCTGACGCCGCGCAATCTCTGGAACCTCTCGGTCCAGACCGCCTCGGTCGCGGTAATGGCTTGCGGCATGGTGCTGGTCATCGTCACCCGCAACATCGACCTCTCGGTCGGCTCGATGCTCGGCTTCGTCGGCATGGTCACCGGCCTCGTCCAGGCGCAATTGCTCCCCGGCCTCATCGGCTTCGAGCACCCCGCCACCTGGCTGCTCTCGATCCTGGCCGCGATCGTGCTCGGCGGGCTGATCGGCCTGTTCCAGGGCGCGCTGATCGCCTATCTCGCCATCCCCTCCTTCATCGTCACGCTCGGCGGCCTTCTGGTCTGGCGCGGCGGCGCCTGGTGGGTGACGCAGGGCCAGACCATCGCGCCGATGGATTCGCGTTTTCGCCCGCTCGGCGGCGGCATCGAGGGCGCGATCGGCACCACCGCGTCCTGGGTCATCGGTCTCGTCATCTGCGCCCTGATCCTCGCGGGGATCGCCTTCGCCCGGCGCCGGCGCAAGCGCTACGGCTTCGCCCTGCGCCCGCTCTGGGCCGAGATCGTGCTCGGCGGGCTCGCCTGCGGCACGGTGATCGGCGCGGTCATGATCGCCAACGCCTATGCCCTGCCTGCCGGCGTCGCCCGCCGCCTCGTCGAGGCCAAAGGCGGCAGCTGGCCCGAGGGCGGGCTCGTCATCGGCCATGGCCTCGCCGTGCCGGTGCTGCTCGCGCTCGCGGTCGGCGTCGCCATGAGCTTCCTGGCGCGGCGCCTGCGCTTCGGCCGCTATGTCTTCTCGATCGGCGGCAATCCCGAGGCGGCCCAGCTCTCCGGCGTCAACACGCGCAAAGTGCTGATGCTGGTCTACGGGCTGATGGGCATGCTGGTCGGCATCGCCGCCTGCATCTCGACCGCCCGCCTCAACGCCGCCACCAACTCGGCCGGCCAGCTCGACGAGCTCTATGTCATCGCCGCGGCGGTGATCGGCGGCACCTCGCTCGCCGGCGGCGTCGGCACCATCGCCGGCGCGATGCTGGGCGCGCTGGTGATGCAGTCGCTGCAATCGGGCATGGTGCTGATCGGGGTCGACACGCCCTTGCAGAACATCGTCGTCGGCATCGTGCTGGTCCTCGCCGTCTGGCTCGACGGGCTCTATCGCAAGCGGCTCGGCTAAAGGAGGGCGCCATGGACGCAACTACGCCCCTCGTCGAGATGCGCGAAATCTCGATCGCCTTCGGCGGAATCAAGGCGGTCGACCGCGCGAGCGTCGATCTCCATGCCGGCGAGGTCGTCGGCCTGCTCGGCCATAACGGCGCCGGCAAGTCGACGCTGATCAAGATCCTGTCGGGCGCCTATCGCGCCGATGCCGGCGAGATCAGGATCGCCGGCGAGCCAGTCGCCATCTCCAGCCCACGCGACGCCAAGCGCCACGGCATCGAGACGATCTACCAGACGCTGGCGCTGGCCGACAATGTCGACGCCGCCGCCAACATCTTCCTCGGCCGTGAGCTCTTGACCAACTGGGGCACGCTCGACGACAGCGCGATGGAGGCCGAGACCCGCAAGGTGATGGGCCGGCTCAACCCGCATTTCCGCCGCTTCAAGGAGCCGGTGAAGGCGCTCTCCGGCGGCCAGCGCCAGTCTGTCGCGATCGCCCGCGCGATCTATTTCAACGCGCGGGTGCTGATCATGGACGAGCCGACCGCGGCGCTCGGGCCGGCAGAGACCAAGCAGGTCGCCGATCTCATCCTCGAACTGAAGAAGCAGGGCATCGGCATCTTCCTGATCAGCCATGACCTGCACGATGTCTTCGACCTCGCCGACCGCGTCAGCGTGATGAAGAACGGCAAGGTGGTCGGCAGCGCCCATGTCCGCGACGTCACGCAGGACGAGGTGCTGGGGATGATCATATCCGGCAAATGCCCGCCCGGCGCGGTAGCCGGGCCGGGCGGGCTGCGGAGCTAGAAGCGCTGTCGAACCGACGGGACGCGCCTCAGCGCAACCCGTCCTCGCCCTTCGCCTCGGCATGGGTGAGCCCGCCGACGCGCGGCAAGGGCCGACCGCCGCTGGTCAGCGCCACCGCAACGACGATCTCGCCGGCGCGGGGCGCGTCGGGGATGCGGACCTCCATGCCGTCGAAATGGCTGCGGACATAGGCGGCCGCCTTGTGGCCGAGCGGCACGTCGAGGACGACGCCGAGCGAGCCGCGCTTCTTCGAAGACGGGATCAGAGCCGGCGCCTTGCCCAGAAGCTTGCGCAGGGGGGCGCCGAGCTTGGGATGCAGGATCGCCGCGGCGTGCTCCAATTCGCCATCCTCGCCGACGGCCGCGGCCTTGCCATAACCTTGGACCGCCTCGCCCGCGATGCCGAGCGCGGCGAGCGCATGGCGGCCGAGCAGGTCGCCGAGCTCCTCGCCGATGTCGATCAGCTCGGAGAGGTCGTCCTGATAGGTGCCGGCGAAGGGATTGGCGATCACCGCGACGGCGGCAGCGCGCTTGATCGGCGGCGAGACGGGGCGCCCGAGCTCGCTATGGGTCTCGTCGAGGACGGTGACGATCTTGCGGATGCTGGCTTTCATCTCAGGCCGTCCTCGCCCTTGATCTCGCTCGCCTTGAGGCCGCCGACGCGGGCATGGATGCGCGAGCCGGTGGTCATCACCAGCGCGAACAGCAATTCGTCGGCCTTGGGAGCGTCGGTGATGCCGATCTCGAAGGCGTCGAAATGGCTGCGGACATAGGAGGCATTGATGTGGGTGACGGGAATGTCGAGGCGCGTGCCGGGGCCGCCGACCTTTTTGGTCGAGGGAACGATCGCCTTGGCATCGCCGAGCAGTTCGCGCATGGCGTAGCCGCCCGGCACATGCCAGAGCGCGCCATGCTCCAGTTCGCCCGCGGCGCCGACGATGGCGCCCTTGCCATAGCCCTGGATCGCCTTGGCATCGCCGCCCATCGCCGCGAGCAGGCGCTGCGCCATGGCGAGGCCGAAGGGCTTAAGGTCGTCCATGAAGCCCTGGATGTCCTCGACATAGCGGCCGGCATAGGGGTTGGCGATCACCGCCAGAGCCGCGCCGCGCTTCAGCGGTACCGAAGCGGCTGGGCCGCCCTCGTGATAGATCTCCTCGACGGTCACGGCGTATTTGCGGACAGCGATCTCAGGCACGGGCCAGTCTCCTCTCAGGCTTTTCTTGAACGATCATAGGCGTGGCGAGCATGTGACTCACGCCCTGAAGATGCATGGCCGCAGAGACGATCAGACCTGCCGCCCGCAGGCGCTCCGCCTCGGCCAGCCCGGCGGCAAGCGCGGTCTCGATCTCGTCGGTGGATAGCGGACCGACGTCGCGAGTGACGAGCCGCTCGCCGAGATCGCTGTCGCTCTGGATGGAGTTTGCCGGCAGGCGCTCGATCGCGGGATGGCCGGGCAGGTCGATCGCATTGGCGATCACGGTCGCGGCAGCGTCGGCCATGGCGGCGGTTGGGGCCAGCACCGTCACCGCCTCGGCGATCCCTAGCGAAAAGCTGCGGCCGGGATAGCCTGATGTGGCGATGCCGGCCACGCCGTCCCCAGGCCGGATCGTCGCGGTTGCGAAGAACTCCGGCCGGTCGGGACGCTTCACCAGGCCGATGCGGAACTGCTCGCCAGGGGCGAGATGCATGGCGATGTCGCCGCCATTGTTGACATAGGCGCGCCGCAGCGGCGCGGCCTGGCAGATCACGCCGAGGATCTCCTGTGCGACCGAGCCGGCGACGGCGGCCATCGGAGTGATGAAGCCGCCGATGGCGAAGGGGCTGACGGCCGCATGCATGCGCCGAGCGACGGGGCCAAGCGGCAGCGGGCTCGTCCGGGTCACCGCCGTGCGCAGCAACTGCAGCTCGTCACAGAGTTCGACAAGCAGGCCGTCGAAGCGAAGGATGGCAGCCTCATGCGCGGCCCTGACCGCGGCTTGCTCGCCGACGGCCTCGATGACGAGATCGATCGGGCCCTGCTGCAGCAGCAGGCGCCGGCCATCCGGCAGGACGCGCGCGGAGGGCTTCTCCCACATCGCCCTACCCCAGCGAGCGGCGCGGCTGCTCCGGCGCCAGCGGCCAGGGATTGTCCGGGCGCTGCGGCAGGCGCAGACGGCTGCCGCCCTTGAGCGAAGCCAACGGCTGGATCGCGTCCATATGGCCGCCGAGCGCCTCGTAATCGGTCAGGCTCATGGTGAACTCCAGCGGCGCGACCAAGGCCGGGGTCGGCACATAGCCGAAGGCGTTCTCGGGCAGGCGGGTAACATCGACCATGAAGGTGATGCCGCCGCCCGGCCAGATATACACGGGGGCTCCCCCGCAGGTGACATAAGTCAGCGCGTCCTTGACCGAACGGGTCAAACGGACCGGATTTTCGGTGACGCCGGCACGCAGCGAGCCGCCGGCGCCGCCGATGAACAGCACGGTCGACAGCGCCGGCTCGCAATTCTCGGCGATGCGCTCGACCGGCTCGACCAGCGGCTGCGGTATCTGCATCTCGACCGGAACGAGGTTCTCGTCGAGCTCGTAATAGGCGGCGTGCTCGCCGGTGGTCGAGACCATCAGCAGGCGCAGGCCGGGATAGGCGACCTTGGGGTCGAACGGCCCGAGAATGGTCAGAGGGTCGCTGATATTGGTGCCGCCCCAGCCGGTGCCGGGCTGAGCCACCTGGAAATAGCGGCCGGGGGTCGAGCGCCGGCCCTTCAGCTTGATGCCGGTGCCGGCCATGCCGAGCAATTTACCGGCCTGGTGCTCGGAGAGCACGCCGGTGATGTGGTCGTCGACGACGACGACCTCGTCGACCTTGCCGTGCCATTGCTTGGCGAAGATGCCGATCGTCGCCGAGCCGCAGCCGACGCGCATCCGGCTTTCCTGGATGCCGTTGACGATCGGCGGCTTGCCGGCCTGGACGATCACGGTCTCGCCCTCGTCGATGGTCAGCTCGACCGCCTTGCCGTTGCTGAGCTGGAGCAGGGCGTCGCAGGTGACGCGGCCCTCCTTCTTCGAGCCGCCGGTGAGATGGTGGACGCCACCAAGCGAGAGCATCTGCGAGCCGTATTCGCCGGTGGTGACATGGCCGATCGCCTCGCCCTCGACGCGCACCGTTGCCTGCTCGGGGCCGAGGAAGCGGTCGGTGTCGATCTTCACCTTGACGCCGCAATAGCTGAAGATGCCCTCGGTCACGACGGTGACCATGTCGACGCCGTCGACATCGGACGAAACGATGAAGGGGGCGGGCTTGTAGTCGGGATAGGTGGTGCCGGCGCCGATAGCGGTGATGAAGGTGCCCTGCTGGTGGACGATCTCGCCGTCCCACTCGCGCGATCCGGCGAAGGGAACGATTTCGCCGCCATGCTCCAGCGTGCGTTCGAGCACGATATGCGGCTCCATCCGCACCAGCTCGCCGTCGACATTGCCGTAGCGATCGCAGGCGCCGACGGCGCCCGGCTTGATGAAGCACATCACCGGGCAGGCATCGCAGCGGATCTTGTCGTCCGCGACCGGGCTCGCTTCGTCCAGCGCCATGCTTGATCCTCCCGCAGAGCGGGCCTTGAGGATTTTGTTTGTGTACAAACGATACTGGCGCGCCTCTTGGAGCAAGTCAAGACAGCCGCGAGGCGCGGGACCGCCCCCACCCTACGCCTGTTCCCAGGGCTGGCCCACCGCTTCGGCCGCGACGGCCGAGCGCGTGCCGATTCGTCGATGAGAGGACAGTGTGCCCACGTAATCTTGCATACAAGATTATTCGAGGCGCTTCTGTGCGGCGCTTCTACCCGGCCGAGGTGACTTCCATATGACGCGATTGGCGGTTGCAAGCACGGCATCGATGGCGCATTGACAGCCAAATTTTCCCGCTGCTATTGTTTGCATACAAACATGTTTGAAGCGGTATCGCCGCGGGAGAGAGGGCCCTGCCATGTATGACGTCTTCGCCACGGACCGCCTGATCGATCATTGGCTTGTCGAGGACATCGGCGCCTGCGACCTCACCGTCCAGGTGATGATCGAGCCGAACGAGACCGGCAGGTTCCACATGAACGCCCGCGAGCCGATGATCGTCGCCGGCGTCGAGGTCGCCGCCCGGGTGTTCAAGCGCTACGACCCCGATCTCAAGGTGACCCTGCGCGTCAAGGACGGCGACAAGGTCGAGAAGGGCGCGATCCTGGTCGAGATCGAGGGCTCGGCCCGCAGCGTGCTCACCGCCGAGCGCACTGCGCTCAACATCGCCCAGCGCCTCTCCGGCATCGCCAACGAGACCGCCCGCTACGCCGCCGCCATGGCCGGCAGCAAGGCGCGCCTGATCGACACCCGCAAGACCACGCCCGGCCTGCGCATGATGGAGAAGCACGCCGTGACCTGCGGCGGCGGCCTCAACCACCGCCTCGGCCTCGATAACGGCGTGATGATCAAGGACAACCACATCGCCGTCTGCGGCAGCATTACCGCCGCCGTCGAACGCGCCCGCAAGAAGCTGCCGGTGCTGACCAAGCTCGAGGTCGAGTGCGACCGGCTCGAACAGGTCGAAGAGGCCGCCAGGGCCGGCGCCGACGTGATCATGCTCGACAACATGTCGGTCGCCGACATGACCAAGGCGGTCGCGCTGATCGCCGGCCGCGCCAAGGTCGAGGCCTCCGGCGGCATCAATATCGACACGATCGGCCCGATCTCCAGGACCGGTGTCGACTATATCTCGACCAGCAAGATCACCCAGTCGGCGCCGGCGGTGGATATCGGCCTCGACGAAGCCTGAGCAACGATGCGGCAAGGCACCTTCTTCCTCGTCGTCGGCCCGAGCGGGGCCGGCAAGGACTCGCTGATCGACGGCGCCCGCGCCTTGCTGGAGCCGACCGGCCGCTATGTCTTCGCGCGCCGCGTCGTCACCCGCCCCGCGGGATCGCCGGGGGAGGACCATGAGGCGGCGACGGACGAGGCATTCGACGCACGCGAGGCCAAAGGCGACTTCCTGATCACCTGGGGCGCCCACGGCCTACGCTACGGCCTGCCGGCCGAACTGAAGCGGCTGGTCGAGGCCGGCCGCAACGTCATCGCCAACGGCTCGCGCGCCACGATCGCGGCGCTCGCCGCCCGCCTGCCGCGCTTCGTCGTGGTCGAGGTCACCGCGCCGCCCGAAGTGCTCGCCGCCCGTATCGCCGGGCGCGGGCGCGAGAGCGGCGAAGCGATCGAGAAGCGCCTGTCGCGCACGGTCGAGCCGCGTCCGGACGGAATCCGGGCGGCGACGATCTGCAACGACCAGAGTGTCGAGATCGGCATCGAGCGCTTCGTCGCTGCGGTCGAGGCCGCCGCCAACACGATGCGCCTGCGCCGTCTGCCGCTTTTCGCGGGACGGGCGCACTGCGCCTATCTCCCGGCCAAGGGCGAGATCGTCAACGGCTTCGATTATCTCGGGCCGGGCCGGATCGAGATCTCAGGCGCGACCGCCAGCATTCGCTCCGACGTGCAGGTGGTCGATTCACCCGCGCTGCTCGGCGGCGACGAGATCGGCCTCTCGGCCGAGGCCTTCGACGAACTCGGCCTGCCAGAAGGCAGCGAGGTCACGCTCAGGCGCACGCCTTCGCCCGAAAGCCGGGCTGCGCTGACCCGCAAGATCCAGGGCGGCGAGCTCACGGAAGAGCAGTACCACACGCTGATCCGCGACATCGTCGAAGCCCGCTATCCCGATGGCGAGGTCGCGGCCTTCCTGGTCGCGGCGACGCAGACGCTCTCCGACGACGAGATCGTCGCGCTGGCGCGGGTGCGCACCCGCTTCGCGCAAAAGATCACCTGGCCGGACGGGATCGTCGTCGACAAGCATTCGATGGGCGGCATTCCCGGCAGCCGGATCACGCTGATCGTCGTACCGATCGTCGCCGCGCATGGCGCCTTCCTGATGCCCAAAACCTCGTCGCGCGCCATCACCTCGGCGGCGGGCACGGCCGATGCGATGGAGGCGCTCGCCCGCGTCGAGCTGAACCCGGCCGAATTGCGCGCCTGCGTGGAACAGGCGCGCGGCTGCATCGCCTGGAACGGGCGGCTCAACCATTCCGTCGTCGACGACGTGATGAACGCGATCACGCGGCCGCTCGGCATCGATTCCAACCGCTGGTCGGTCGCCTCGATCCTGTCGAAGAAGCTCACGGCGGGCTCGACCCATGTCATCGTCGACCTGCCCTATGGCCCTCGCGCCAAGCTGAGAAGCGAAGCGGAAGCCGCCGAATTGGCTGATTTGTTCGAGACGGTCGGTGCCGGGCTCGGCCTCGTCGTCAAGGCCTTCCCGACCGATGGCAGCCGCCCGATCGGGCGCGGCATCGGCCCGGCGCTGGAATGCCGCGATGTCGGCTGGGTGCTCGATAACGACCCGCAGGCACCGGCCGACCTAGTCGAGAAGGCGCTGTTCTTCGCCAGCCGCATCCTGGCTTGGGACCCGGCGCTTGGCTCGGTCGCGGCCGGGCGGGCACGCGCGGAGGAGCTGCTGCGCTCCGGCGCGGCGCGCGCCGCTTTCGAGCGGATCATCGATGCGCAGGGGCGACGCGAGCCGCCGGTCGCGCCGGGATTGCTGGTCCATACCGTGCGCTCGCCAAAGGCGGGGCTCGTTACCGAGATCGACGGTTGGGCCGTCGCCGGGATCGCGCGGCGTGCGGGTGCGCCCTTCGACAAGGCGGCGGGCATCGACCTGCGCCGCCATGTCGGCGACAGCGTCGCAATGGGCGATCCGCTCTTCGCCATCCATGCCAGCGCCTCGAGCGATCTCGACGAGGCTAGGGCGATGGCGGAGAGCTGTGAGTGCTATGTGATCGGGTAGCTGAATTCCTGCACACCCAAACGCGAGTCATCCCGGACAAGCGGCGGAGCCGCGCCGATCCGGGATCCATCCCGGAACCTCTATCGGAAAGGCTCCGGAATGGATCCCGGGTCTCCCTTCGGTCGCCCGGGATGACTCGCGTTAAAGCCTGATCAGTCTGCGAAGCCTCAGCGCAGCTGCTTCAGCAGCGCGATCAGCGTCGCCCGCTGGTTGGTCGCGAGCGGGGCCAGCGTCACCTTGGTCACTGTCTCCGCCTTGGGCAGGAGCTCGCGCGTGTAGTCGACCCCGGCCGGGCTGAGCTCGACGATGAGTCGGCGGCCATCCTCCGGATCGGGCTTGGTCTGCACCAGCTTGCGCTTGAGCAGACGGTCGACCACGCCCTTGATCGTGGCCGCGTCCATCGCGGTCTGGCGTCCCAGAAGGTTCTGCGAGGACCCGCCATCCTGGTAAAGCCGCGCCAGCACCGCCCATTGCGTCGGCGTCAGGTCGGCGCCCATGATCTCGTTGAAGATCGAGACATGGCGCTGCGCTGCCTGGCGCATGATGAAGCCGACCTGCTCGGCGAGATCATAGCTCTCGTCGGCGGGTTCGGGCGTCTCGGCTGCAGTGCTCGATCGCGCCATCGCTGGTCCTCGTTCGTATACGAACGATATTCCTAGAGCATCTTTCGCAAAAGTGGGATCCAGTTTTGCGGTCGCTCACACCGTTGTCCAGCGCCCTTCGCGGAAACTCCGGGCCGCGGCGTCGACCGTACGCTCGATGCGCAGGCCTGCCTCGAAATCGAGGAGATGCGCAGGCTCGCCGGCGATGGCGCGGAGCAGCTCCCGGCATTCGATGATCTTGAGCTCGTTGAAGCCGAGGCCATGACCGGGTGCCGGGATGAAGCGGTCATAGGGCGCGTGCGCCGGGGCGGTCAGGATGCGGCGGAAGCCCTGGACGTCGCTGTCGCCCTCGGCGGTGTAGAGCTCGATCTCGTTCATCCGCTCCTGGTCGTAGGCGATCGTCCCCTTGGCACCAAAAACCTGCAGGGCGATGCGGCCCTTGCGGCCCCAGGCCGAGCGGTTGAGCGCGACGAGCCCGGAAGCGCCGGACGAGAGGCGCAGCAGCAAGGTCGCAATGTCGTGGGTCTCGACCGCGCGGGTACCGCCAGCCCGGAGCGGGCGTTCGGCGCAGGGCCTGGCCATATCGGCCATGACGGCCTCGACCTCGCCGATCAGCACCTTGATCAGCGAGAAGGCGTGCACGCCGAAATCGTCGAGCGCGCCATGGCCGGACGCCGCCTCGCTCTTCCAGGAGAACAACGCGCCGGCATCGGCCATGAAGTCCTCGTCCATCTCGACGCGGACATGGTTGACAGGCCCGATCGTGCCGTCGGCGATCAGGCGCTGTGCCAGCCGGATCGCCGGGTTCTGGATGTAGTTGTAGCCGAGCGCAGCGACCGTCCCGGCCGCGTTGGCCGCCGCCAGCATCGCTTGCGCATCGCCAAGGCTGGTCGCCATCGGCTTCTCGCACCAGACATGCTTGCCGGCTTTCAGCGCCGCGATCGCCATCTGCGCATGGAAGGCGTTCGGCGTGGTGATCGAGACGACGTCGACATCAGGATGGGCAATGAGCGCCTGCCAGTCGGGGGTCGATTCAGCGAAGCCGAACTCGCCGGCCCGCTGCGCCGCTAGGGCCTCGTCGACCTCGCAGAGCATGGCGAGCTTCGGACGACGCACGTCGCCGAAGACCGGCGCGACGGCGTTCCAGGCCAGGGCATGGCATTTGCCCATATAGCCGGTACCGATCAGGCCGACGCCGAGCGCGCGCATGAGACCATCCTTCTTCCGCTACAAATTCGGGTCATCCCGGACAAGCGGCTAAGCCGCGCCGATCCGAAATCCATGCCTGAACGGTTCCGGAATGGATCCCGGGTCTCCGCCTCGCTACGCCCGGGACGACAGGCTTGAGGATATGCAACAGAAGCGTCAGACCGTGCCGCCGAGCTCCTCGGAGACCGCCTGCAGCTCCTTGCCGCCGGCCATCAGGTTCTGAATTCGTCCATGGCGATCCCGGACTTGGCGTAGGTGCCGAGCGTCTTGCCGCGGTTGAGCACGGTGAAGCGGTCGCCGACGGCATAGGCGTGGCGGACATTATGGGTGATGAAGATCACGCCGAGACCCCTGGCGCGGACGAGGTTGATGTATTTCAGGACCATCGAGGTCTGGGCGACGCCGAGTGCGGAAGTGGGCTCGTCCAGGATCAGCACCTTGGCGCCGAAATAGACGGCGCGGGCGATGGCGACGCATTGACGCTCGCCACCCGAGAGCGTGCCGACCGCCTGATGCGGATCGCGGATGTCGATGCCGATCCTGTGCATCTCGTCGCGGGTCACCGCATGGGCGAGGTCGAAATCGATCCATTTCAGCGGGCCGAAGCCGCGGATCGGTTCGCGGCCCATGAAGAAATTCCGCGTAATCGACATCAGCGGGATCATTGCCAGATCCTGGTAGACGGTGGCGATGCCGGCATCGAGCGCGTCGCGCGGGCTGGAGAAGGCGACCGGCCGGCCCTCGACCAGGAACTCGCCCGAGCTCGGCTTGTGGCAGCCCGAGAGCGTCTTGATCAGCGTCGACTTGCCGGCGCCGTTGTCGCCGAGCAGGCAGAGCACCTCGCTGGCGGAGACCTTGAGCGAGACGCCCGAGAGCGCGATCACCGAGCCGAAATGCTTGACGATGTCGCGGACCTCGATGAGGGGCGTCTGTTCGGGAGATGCAGTCATATTCAGCGCTCCCCTGTCGCCTTGCGGCGGATGAAGTTGTTGAACAGAACGGCGAGCAGCAGCATCCCGCCGAGGAAGACCTGGAACCAGTCGCTGTCGAAGCTGGTGTAGGTCAGGCCGATCGAGACCATGCCGAAGATGATCGCGCCGAAGAAGGCGCCGATCGCCGAACCATAGCCGCCGGTGAGCAGGCAGCCGCCGATCACCGCGGCGATGATCGCCTCGAACTCCTTCTGGAAGCCGCGGCGGGCATCGGTCGAGCCGGCGTCGAGCACGGTCAGGATGGCGACGAGGGTGGCGGCGCAGGCGGTCAGCACGAACAAAGTCGTCTTGACCATGTTGACCGGCACGCCCGAATTGCGGGCCGCATTGGGATCGCCGCCGGCGGCGAAGATCCAGTTGCCGAAACGGGTGCGCAAGAGGACATAGGTCGCGAGGGCGGCGATGGCGAGGAACCAGAGGACCCCAACGGGAACGCCCGTCACGGTCGGCGTGCCGTTGGGAAACTTGGCGATCAGGTTGGCCTGCGCCAGCCAGGCGAACAGCCCCTCCAGCGCCTGGCCGGAGAAAAGCTCGCGCACGACGCCTGTGCCGGCCTTGTCGCCGATGCCGCGTAGTTGCGTCGAGCCGCCCGTCGCCCATTTCAGCCCGACCAGTGAGAGCCCGCGCAGGATGAAGAGAAAGGCGAGGGTGACGATGAACGAGGGCAGGCGCGTTCTGATGACGATCTGCCCGTTTACCGCCCCCATCAACCCGGCGAAGACGAAGGTCGCGACGATCGCCGCCAGCAGCGGCAGGTCGCCGACGACGATCAGCGCGCCGAAGATGAGTCCCGCGAAGGCGATCATCGAGCCGATCGAGAGATCGAATTCGCCGCCGATCATCAAGAGCGCCGCCGCGATGGCGAGGATGCCGAGCTGGGCCGCCGGCGAGAGCACAGTCATCAGCCCGGCGAGGGTGAACATCGCCGGATTGGCGGTGAGCCCGAAGAAGACGGTGACCAGGACGAGGCCGGCGACCGCGCCCAGCTCGGGCCGGCGCATCAGCCGGGCGATCAGCGAGACGCGGCGCAGGCGCTCGTCGCGGGCCGCAGCGGCCGGGTCAGGAATACGGGACGAGCCCGCAGCGAGATCGGCGGTCGATGTGGCCATGGCGCGCACCTTCAGCTTCTGCACTGTCCGGAGAGGGGGCGGCGGCGCTGGATGCGCCGCCGCAAAAGCTCAGCGGATGCCCTTGGCCGAGAGGTCGACGACCTGGGCCGCCTTCTCCTTGGTGACGAGGTTCGGGCCGGACGGGACATTGCCGCCGGGCACGAGCCCGTACTCGGCGTTGAGCGCCAGGAAAGCGACCGGCAGATAGCCCTGCAGGAACTGCTGCTGGTCGATGCCGAAGGCGGCCTCACCCGCGACGATCGCCTTGAGGAAATTGGCCGAGAGATCGAAGGTGGCGACACGGACGCTGGCGATCTTGCCGGCCTCCTTGACGCCTGCAAGCGTCGGCTCGCCGCCGAGCGAAGCGCTTAGCGCCATCACCGTGTCGACGCTGGCGTCGGAGAGCGCCGCCTTGACCTTGGAGCGGATCTCGGACGGGTCGTTCGAGACCGGCAGCACGGTGACCTTGCCCTTGAAGCCTTCGGCGAAACCCTTGCAGCGCAGGTCTAGCGCGACATTGCCGACCTCGTGGTTGACGCAGACGCCGACCTTGCCGCCCATGCTGGCGAGCTTCTCGCCGGCGGCCTTGCCGGCGTCGAACTCGTCCTGACCGACATGCAGGAGGGCGCCGAGCTTCTTCGAGACGTCGGAGCCGGAATTCATCGAGATCACCGGGATGCCGGCGGCGACGGCCTTCTGGATCGACGGGCCGAGCGCCGAGGCGTCGGGGATCGAGACGACGAGGCCGGCCGGCTTCTGGTTCACCGCGGCATCGATCAGCTGGCTCATCGCCACCATGTCGAAGGTCTCGGGCGCGCGATAATCGACGGACACCTTGAGATCGGCCGCCGCCTTGGCGACGCCGTTCTTGACAACCGACCAGAACGGGTCCGCGGCCTGGCCATGGCTGACGACGATGATCCTGGTCTGCTGCGCGACGCTCGGCGTCGCCCCTGCAACCGCGATGGCGGCGGCAGCAATCATCCCTGCGAGAAAACGCTTCATCTCATCCTCCCTTGCGGGGATGTCCCCCGCTTTCGTTATCGGTCCGATCGGGCTCGATCGGCCGGTTTCGGGCGATTTGGCCGGCCGCGAAGCGCCGCGGACTGCCTGGGATGGCGTAGGAGGGAGGGCGCGCCAGGCGCGACCGCCGACTCTGCGCTTCATTCAAAACGAAACAAAAAAACCGTTTTCAATATTCAATGGAACAATCATTCCATCGCGCATGCGCAGCTGTCAAGCGCCTTCTGCGCCGCTGACATACCTGAGCGTGTATCTGGTCGTTCCACCGGGACCAGAGAAATTCATCACCAATATCGATTTGCCAGGATCGGGCTGCGGCCTCGATTGTCGGTGATGAGGCGGCGCGCTCAGCGCCCGGTACCGGGGGAATGTCATGGGCCTGCCAGCGACTGCGCGCATCGATATCGGGCGCTTCTGGACGACGATCGAGCGCTCTGCCGAGATCGGCATTGGCCGACCGGGCGGCCTGTCCCGGCTGGCGCTCGGCGATGCCGACCGGGAGGTCCGCGACGTCTTCATCGCCTGGTGCCGGGAGGCGGGGTTGCGCGTCCGGATCGACGGCATCGGCAACATCTTCGCGCGCCGGCCCGGTGAGGACGACAGCCTGCCGCCGGTGGTGATGGGCAGCCATCTCGACACGCAGGTGAATGGTGGGCGCTTCGACGGCATCGCCGGCGTCCTCGGCGGACTCGAGGTCTGCCGGACGCTCGACCAGCTCGGCCACCGCACGAAACGGCCGATCGAGGTGGTCAACTGGACCAACGAGGAGGGCGGGCGCTTCTCGCCGCCCATGGTCGGCTCGGGCTGCTTCACCGGCGCGTATACGCTCGACTGGGCGCTGGGCCGGCGTGACGACGACGGCCGAACGATCGGCGAGGAGCTCGACCGGATCGGTTATCGCGGTGAGATGGAGGCTACGCCCCATCCCTTCGACGCCTATGTCGAGTTCCATATCGAGCAGGGCCCGATCCTCGACCGCGAGGGCATGCAGGTCGGCGTCGTCACCGGCGGTTATGCCAGCACCGGCATGCTGGTCGAATTCCGCGGCGAGACCGCCCATACCGGCCCCTGGCCGATGGAGCGGCGCAGGAATGCGCTGATCGCCGGCGCGCGCCTGCTGGTCGCTGTCGACGATCTCGGCTGGGAGCATGCCGGCAGCGGCGGCAAGGCGACGGCTTCACGCCTCGTAGCTTGGCCGAACAAGCCCGGCATTCTCTCCGACTGGGCCCAGGCGACCTGCGACGTCCGCCATGCCGATCCGGAAACCAGCGCCGTGATGGCCGAGCGCGTGCGCCGCGCCGTGCATGAAGCGGCGGCGCGGGCCGATTGCACGGCCGAGATCCTCGATGTCTGGAACTGGGGCGGCAAGGTCTTCGCCGACGAGTTGATCGAGCAGGTCCGGGCCACCTCGCTCTGCCTCGGCTACCGCACCCGCGACATCCTGAGCCAGGCCGGGCACGACGCCTATTTCGTCGCCCGCCATGCGCCGACGACGATGATCTTCGCGCCCTGCAAGGGTGGCGTCACCCACAACAATCAGGAGCTGTGCACGCCGGATGATCTCGAACCCGGCCTCAACGTGCTGCTGCACACGGTGGTGGCGCGGGCGAATCGCTGAACCCGCTGGCGCTCCGGAGCGGCAACGACCCATCTCCGGTGGAAGCACGGCTGACCCGCATCACCGGAAGGTGAGCCAGCCTTGACCCTGCGGCCGCCCGTTCATAGCTTCAGCCTCGAATAGCGGCATTGTTGCCGCACTCAGAATCGAAAGGCGATGAGCCATGGCGACGACCAAAGTGACCGATGCGAGCTTCGAGGCCGATGTGCTGAAGTCAGCTGAGCCGGTGGTGGTGGACTTCTGGGCCGAGTGGTGCGGCCCCTGCCGGATGATCGGCCCGGCGCTCGAGGAGATCGCCGGCGAGCTCGACGGCAAGGTCAAGATCGTCAAGATGAACGTTGACGAGAACCAGCAGATTCCGGCCCAGTTCGGCATCCGCTCGATCCCGACCCTGATGCTGTTCAAGGACGGCAAGCTGGCCTCGCAGAAGGTCGGCGCTGCCCCCAAGAGCGATCTGTCGCGCTGGATTTCGGCCGCGGTCTGATCCGGCGATCGCAGAATCAGGAAGGCCCGCTCTCGATGAGGGCGGGCCTTTTTCGTTTCAGGCTATGCGCTGCGTCACTTCGAGCGGTTGTCGAGAGCCCAGGCGCCAGCGCCGGCGAAGACGAAGTAGAAGAAGACGAAGCAGTAGAGGATCGCCGCATCGCCATTGTTCAGCAGCGGGTAGACGTTCCGCGGCGCATGGAACATCCAGTAGGCATAGGCCATCTCGCCCGAGAGGATGAAGGCGACCGGGCGGGTCCACAGGCCGATCAGGATGAGCAGGCCGCCGAAGGCCTCGAGGATCGCGCCGAACCAGAACAGCGTGAACGCTGCAGGCAAGCCGCTCGCCGGCGGAGCCGGGAAGCCGAACAGCTTTTGCGTGCCATGGGCGATGAAGATCAGCGCCGTGGCAATGCGAAGCAGTGCGAGCGCCTGCGGCGCGTAGCGATTGAGGGAGTTGAGAGCCTGCATGTGCGGGTGGCCTTCCGTCCGGATTGGAATTGGAAAAATTTGCTAAGTGATTGGGTTTGCTGGCGAAGAAGTCTTCCTCATCGCCTCGCGCTTGTCCCCATGCAAAGAAGATCTATCAAGTCACGTTTTCGTTTGCAGTGCAGCAAAATCACCGAGCGGCAAATCCGCAACAGCGGCCGCTTCGTTCACCCTTGCGGAAAGTTCGCCGAAATCGGGCTTAACCACCCCTTAAAAGCGCCATGTTTGAATCCTGTCTGGAAAACGCCGGGCTGCGGATCGCAGCGCGGTGGCGGGGCCTGAACGGGGCGGGATGAACGACCGGTCGAAACGAGGCGGTGAGCGGCGCGAGCCGTCGTTCGAGCGTGCGCGCGACGATTACGGGCGCGACGACGGCGAATTGCGCCTGTCGGCCGAGGACCGCCCCTATCGCGGAGGAAAGAATTCGGTGGCACCGCGCCAGCAACCGCGCCGACCGCAGAACGAGCGCAGCAAGGGCGGCCGCAAGCCGCGCCGCAAGCGCGGCTCCTTCCTCGGCCGCATCTTCTATTGGGGCGTCGTCATGGGGCTCTGGGCGGTGCTCGCCGTCGGCGGGCTCGTCGCCTACCACGCCGCGCAATTGCCGCCGATCGACCAGCTAACCGTCCCGAAGCGGCCGCCGAACATCGCGATCCTCGCGGCCGACGGCACGCTGCTCGCCAATCGCGGCGAGACCGGCGGACGCACGATCACCATCGGTGAAGTCCCGCCCTATCTGCCGAAAGCCTTCGTCGCGATCGAGGACCGGCGCTTCTACGACCATTTCGGCATCGATCCGATCGGCCTCGGCCGCGCCATCGTTAACAACCTGACCAAGCGCGGCGGCGTCCAGGGCGGCTCGACCCTGACCCAGCAGCTCGCCAAGAACCTGTTCCTGACCCAGGAGCGCACGGCGGCGCGCAAGATCCAGGAAGCGATCCTCTCGCTCTGGCTGGAGCGGACCTACACCAAGGACCAGATCCTCGAGCTCTATCTCAATCGCGTCTATTTCGGCTCGGGCGCCTATGGCGTCGAGGCGGCGGCGCAGCGCTATTTCAACAAGTCGGCGCGTTCGGTCTCGGTCGCCGAAGCCGCCATGCTCGCCGGCCTCGTCCAGGCGCCCTCGCGCCTCGCGCCCAACCGCAACCCGGAAGCGGCGGAGAAACGCGCCCAGCTGGTGATCTCGGCGATGGCAGAGCAGGGCCTGATCTCGCAGGCCACGGCCAAGACCGCGCTCGGCGCACCGGCCGAGGTGCCAGAGCGCGTCGGCGCCGGCTCGGTCAATTACGCCGCCGATTACGTCATGGACGTGCTCGACGACTTCATCGGCGCGATCGAGGGCGACGTCACCGTGCTGACCACGGTCGACACCAAGCTACAGAGCTCGGCGGAAAACATCCTTGTCGAGGCGCTCTCGGCGCAGGGCGCCAAGCTCAACGCCTCGCAGGGCGCGGTGGTCTCGCTGGCGCCGGACGGGGCGATCCGCGCTTTGATCGGCGGGCGCGACTACACCAAGAGCCAGTTCAACCGCGCCACGGCCGCGCATCGCCAGCCGGGCTCGTCCTTCAAGCCCTTCGTCTATCTCACCGCGCTCGAGAAGGGCATGACGCCGGATACGATCCGCGACGACTCGCCCGTCTCGATCAAGGGCTGGGAGCCTGAGAACTATTCGCGCACCTTCCGCGGCCCGGTGACACTGCAGACCGCCTTCGCCCATTCGCTGAACACGGTCGTGGCGCGCCTGATCCAGGAGGTGACGCCGCGCGAGGTCGTGCGCACGGCCCAACGCCTCGGCGTCAACTCGTCCCTGCAGGCCAATCCGTCGCTGTCGCTCGGCACCTCGGAGGTGACGCCGCTGGAGATGACCGCGGCGTATGCGACCTTCGCCAATGGCGGCCAGTCGGTGCTCCCCTATGTCATCCGCGAGGTCAAATCGACCAGTGGAAAGGTCGTCTATGCCCGCAAGGCGAATAATTTCGGCCCGGTGATCCAGCCGCAGACGCTCTCGATGATGAACTCGATGTTCCATGCAGTGATGACCGGCGGCACCGGCAGCAAGGTCAACATTCCCGGCTGGGAGGTCGGCGGCAAGTCGGGCACGACGCAGGATTATCGCGACGCCTGGTTCGTCGGCTTCACCGGCCGCCTCGTCACCGCCGTCTGGGTCGGCAATGACGACAATTCGACGATGAAGCGCGTCACCGGTTCCGGCCTGCCGGCCGAGATCTGGGGCAAGTACATGAAGACGGCCCATGCCGGCCAGCAGCCGATCCAGCTGCCGGGCGGGCTCTGGCAGTCGGCGCCGAAGTCGATCTTCGATGGCGGCGAGCCGGTCGCCGGCGTCGCGCCCTCGCCACGGACTCAGCCGGTCGCTTCCGGCGACCGCGCCTGGACCCCGCCGGCGCCGCAGGAGAAGAACTTCTTCGAGCGCCTGTTCGGCGGCTGACCCCTTAGGTCCCGCGCGGCTTGGCCCGCGTCGTCGGTGCCGCCGCAGCAGGATCGTCTGGCCAGGGATGGCGCGGATAGCGACCTTTCATCTCGCTCTTCACCGCAGCCCAGGAGCCTCGCCAGAAGCCCGGCAGGTCGCGGGTGATCTGGATCGGCCGGTGTCCGGGCGAGAGCAGCTCCAGCACCAGCGGTACCCGCCCACCGGCGAGCGAAGGGTGCTGCGCCAGCCCGTAGAGCTCCTGCACCCGGACCGAAATCGTCGGCCCGGCCTCGGCACCATAGTCGACCGCGAGTTGCGAGCCCGTCGGCGCGGTAAAATGCGTCGGCGCCTCCGCATCGAGCCGCCGCTTCAACTCCCAGGGCAGCAGGGTCGACAGGGCCGCATCGAGATCGCTCGGCGTGATCGCCGCCAATGAATTGCGCCCGACAATGTGTGGGGCCAGCCAATCCACGGACGCCTGGGCGAGCCCGCTATCGGACAGATCGGGCCAGCCGGCATCCTCTCCCTCTGCCGCGCGCAGGAAGGCGACGCGCTCGCGCAATTGCGCCTGCGCCTTGCTCCAGGGCAGCGTCTCGATGCCAGTGATGGCGAGGCCCTTTGCCAGCACCTCGGCATTCTCCGGGGACGACTCGACCGGCAAGGGCCGCTCGGCCAGCACCAGCGCGCCGTATTTGCGGACGGCTCGGGCCCGCAATGCCCGTGCCTGCCGGTCGAAGAGGGTCTCGTTGCGCTCGGACAGCCCGATCCGGATCAGGCCGGAGGCGGCGAGCGCGGCGATCTCGGCCTCGCTCATCGCGACGGCGCTGAGGATGCGGGCCTGCTGGGCGCTGCCGGTCATCTCGCCGACGACGAGATAGGGCTCGCGCGCCAGCCTCTGGCCGGGTTCGAGGCCAGCGCCCCGACCATTTGCCAGCAGGTACTGGCCGGAGCCGGGCTGGCGCGCCTTGGCGACGCGATCCGGAAAGGCGAGGCCGAGCAGGAAACCGGGCGAGAGCGGCTGCTCCGCGCCGGCCTTGACCTTGCTCGCCGCCTGCCTCGCCCAGCCCTCGGCGAGGCGGCGCATGTCGGCCGCGCGGCCGCCGCGCTCGCGGCCGAAGCGCTCCAACCGCTCGGACAGGTCGATCGCATCGCCGCCGAGCCCGCGCTCGACCAGCAGCGCCGCCAGCAGGGCGGCGGGCTCGGCCTGGCGAAGATGCGCCGCACCGACGACCATATGCGCCAGCCGCGGTGGCAGCGGCAGGCCCTGCAGCGCCTTGCCGTCTTCGGTGATCCGCCCGTCGGAATCGAGCGCGTCGAGGTCGTTCAGCAGCGTCCGCGCTTCTTTCAGCGCCGGCGCCGGCGGCGGGTCGAGGAAAGCGAGCGTGGTCGGATTGGAGACGCCCCAGGCGGCGCAGTCGAGCAGTAGCGGCGCGAGGTCGGCCGAGAGGATTTCCGGGCGGGCGAAGGCTTCGAGCGCGCCGTTGCCCGCCTCCTCCCAGAGGCGATAGCAGATGCCGGGCTCGGTGCGGCCGGCGCGGCCTCGGCGCTGGTCGCAGGCTGCCCGGCTGGCGCGTTGGGTGACGAGGCGGGTGACGCCGATGTCGGGCTCGTAGAGCGGCACACGGGCGAGGCCGGAATCGATGACGACGCGCACGCCCTCGATCGTCAGCGAGGTCTCGGCGATCGACGTGGCTAGCACGACCTTGCGCCTGCCCTTGGGCGCCGGCAGCACGGCGCGGTCCTGCTCGGCCTGGTCGAGCGCACCATAGAGCGGCGCGATCTCGATCGCTGGATTGCGGATCTTCTCGCGCAAGCGCTCCTCGACGCGGCGGATATCGCCCTGGCCGGGCAGGAAGACGAGTAGGGAGCCGGCCTGTTCGTTCAGCGCCTGCAGCACGGCCTCGCTGACCTGATCCTCGATGCGCTTCAGCGGGTCGCGGCCGAGATAGCGCGTCTCGACCGGATAGGCGCGGCCCTGGCTCTCGATCACCGGGGCATCGCCGAGAAGCCTGGCGACGCGCGCGCCGTCCAGCGTCGCCGACATCACCAGGATGCGCAGGTCCTCGCGCAGGCCGACCTGCGCATCGAGCGCCAGCGCCAGCCCGAAATCGGCATCGAGCGAGCGCTCGTGGAATTCGTCGAACAGCACGGCGGCGACGCCGTCGAGCGCGGGATCGTCGAGGATCATCCGGGCGAAGACGCCTTCGGTGACGACCTCGATCCGCGTCTTCGGGCCGATCTTCGAGCCGAGCCGGACGCGCAGGCCGACCGTCTCGCCGACGCGCTCGCCCAATGTCTGTGCCATGCGATTGGCCGCGCCGCGGGCTGCGAGGCGCCGCGGCTCCAGCACGATCAGCTTGCCGCCGCTGGTCCAAGGCTCATCCAGCAGAGCGAGCGGCACACGCGTGGTCTTGCCGGCGCCGGGCGGAGCGACGAGCACGGCGCTCGACTTCTCGCGCAGCGAGTTAGCGAGTGCGTCGAGAACCGCGTCGATCGGGAGGGCTGTATCGAAGGCGCGCATGCGCCTGCGATGTGGCGCAGGCGGCGCTGCTGTGCAAGCCGCCTCAGGCCGCCTGCCGCAATCCGACCGTAAACGGCGTCATGCTGACGGTGCCGGCCCTGACCGAGACCAAAGTGTTGCAGGGCAGCGCCTGCCAGCAATCGCGGGCGGCATCGACCGGCTCGGAGGCGATCACCACGGCATCGCCGCGATCGCAGAGATAGAGCGTCGGCGGCTTCGGATCGGACGACCAGCGCACCGCATGGATCGTCTCGCCGTCGGCCAGCGCGGCGGCGCAGCGCAAGGGCTCGCGCACGCCGGCTTCCTGCATCAGCGCGAATGCATCGCCGAGCGCGCCCGCCAGGGCATCGCCAGGCGCAGCGCCCTCGGCGATGCGGGCCAGTGCCAGCAGGAACAGCGCCTCGGAATCGGTCGTGCCGACACGCGCGCCGTAGAGCCCGTCGGGGATCAGGTTCTCGAGCCTGCGCCGGATCAGGGCGTAGCCGCCGATCTGGCCATTATGCATGAACAGATGCCGGCCATGGACGAAGGGGTGGCAGTTCGCCCGCGTCGTCGCCGTTCCGGTCGCGGCACGCACATGCGCGAAGAACAGATGCGAGCGCACCAGTCGCGCGATCGAGAGCAGGTTCTCATCCGACCAGGCCGGCCTGATCTCACGATACTGGCCGGGCTCGGCCCGCTCGCCATACCAGCCGACGCCGAAGCCGTCGCCATTGGTGCCGGTCTTGGCCTCCTCGGCATGCAGCGATTGGTGGATCAGCGAATGGCAGGGCGAGGCGATGAAGTCCTCGAGAAAGACCGGGGCGCCGGCATAGGCGAGGAAACGGCACATGGTAGTCCCGAATCAGGTGCGGGCGGGACGCCGCAGGAGAAGATTATTCCACGAGAATGAACGCCTGCATAACGATTTGGAGCTAGCCGCTGCGGTTGCCGCTCCCATAGCCTTGCTATAACCGTCGCGGCGATGGGGTGACGACGAGGTCCCGCGACAAGCGGGCGGGGGAAGGGCCGATATTCATGCTGACGAAGCTCGCCGGCGCGGCGCTCCTGTTCGCCCTTTTCCCCGAGGCAGCCTTCGCCGCAGGCGACATCGGCGGAGCGACCATGGGCGTCGCCTGGGCCCTGCCCTTCGCCGGCATGCTGCTCTCGATCGCGCTCGGCCCGATCCTGTTCCCGCATTTCTGGGAGCTGAACTACGGCAAGTTCGCTGCCTTCTGGGCCGTGCTGGTGGTCGTGCCGCTCGCCCTGTTCCGTGGCTTCGATCCGGCGCTCGGCGCCTTGCTGCACACCGGGCTGCTCGAATACGTCCCCTTCATCATCCTGCTCTTCGCGCTGTTCACCATCGCCGGCGGCATCCTGATCACCGGCAACCTGCACGGCACGCCGGCGACGAACACCGTGCTGCTCGCGATCGGCACGCTGATGGCGAGCTTCGTCGGCACCACCGGCGCTTCGATCATCATGATCCGTCCGGTGCTGCGGGCCAACGACAACCGGCGTTTCAACGTCCATGTCGTCGTCTTCTTCATCTTCCTGGTCTCGAACATCGGCGGCTCGCTGACGCCGCTCGGCGACCCGCCGCTCTTCCTCGGCTTCCTGCGCGGGGTCTCCTTCTTCTGGACGACGACACATCTGCTGCCGGAGACGCTGTTCGCGGTCGTCGTCCTGCTCGCCTTGTTCTACGCGCTCGACAGCTGGTTCTTCCGCAAGGAGGAGAATTTCCCGCCGCTGCGCGACCCGACGCCGGACCGGGCGATCAAGCTGTTCGGCAAGGTCAACATCCTCCTGCTTGGCGGCGTCATCCTCGCCATCCTGATGTCGGCGAGCTGGAAGCCGGGCGTTGCCTTCACCATCCACGGCATCGCCGTCGAATGGCAGAACCTGGCACGCGACCTCATCCTGCTGGCGCTGGCCGGCCTCTCGCTCACCCTGACACCCAAGCCGGTGCGCGCCGGCAACGAGTTCAGCTGGGGGCCGATCAAGGAGGTCGCCAAGCTCTTCGCCGGCATCTTCGCCTGCATCATCCCGGTGCTGGCGATGCTGCAGGCAGGCCGCAACGGCGCCTTCGCCCCGCTGGTCGCCCTCGTCAGCAATCCTGACGGCAGTGCCAACAACGTCGCCTATTTCTGGCTGACCGGCGGCCTGTCGTCCTTCCTCGACAACGCGCCGACCTATCTCGTCTTCTTCGAGCTTGCCGGTGGCAATGCGCAGGCTCTGATGACGACCGGTGCCCTGACGCTGACCGCGATCTCGGCCGGCGCCGTCTTCATGGGCGCCAACACCTATATCGGCAACGCCCCCAACTTCATGGTCTACGCCATCGCCAAGGACCGGAAGGTCGCGATGCCGAGCTTCTTCGGCTACATGCTCTGGTCGGGCGCGATCCTGATCCCGCTCTTCGTGCTGCAGACGCTGATCTTCTTCCGCTGAGGCGCGTGCCGGCAGCATAGACACCGGTCGGATGCGCGCCTAAAGGGGCGGCTTCCGAAGGAAGCCCCGATGCCCCTGCGCCCCGACACGCTGGCGATGACCGCCGTCCTCGCCATGCTGACGGCGCTGGGCCCGCTCTCGACCGATTTCTATCTGCCGTCGCTGCCCGAGATCGCGCGGGTGATGGGTACCGATTTCGCCGGCGCGCAGGCGACGCTCTCGGCCTTCCTGTTCGGCTATGCCGCCGGCCAGATCATCTGGGGGCCGCTCTCGGACCGGCTCGGCCGCCGTCCGGTGCTGATGATCGGCCTTGGCCTGTTCATCGCCACCACGCTCGCCTGCGCCTTCGCGCCCTCGATCGAGGCGCTGATCGGCGCCCGTTTCGCCCAGGCGGTCGGGGCGTCCGGGCCGATCGTGCTCGGCCGTGCCATGGTTCGCGACCTCTATGAGGGGCCGCGCGCCGGCCGCGAACTCGCCCGCATGGGCATGATCATGGGCCTCGTCCCGGCGATCGCCCCCGTGGTCGGCGGCCTGCTGCAGAACGCCTTCGGCTGGCGCTCGACCTTCCTGGCCTCGCTCGTCTTCGCGCTCACCATGCTCGCCATCATCGCGACGATCATGCCGGAGACCCTGCGCCAGCGCTCGCCCGACGGCCTGTCGCTGCCGGCGATCTTCCGCGGCTACAGGCTGCTGCTGCGCAACCCGGCCTACCGCGTCTATGTCGCGCTGACCTCGCTGGCCTATGCCGGACTCTTCGCCTTCATCTCCGGCTCGTCCTATGTGCTGATGGGGGTCTACGGCCTGTCGGCGCCCGCCTATGGCCTGTCCTTCGGCTGCGCCGTGCTCGGCTTCATCCTGGGCACGATCATCGCGCAGCGCCTGGTCGGCCGCCGCGGCCTCGACGGCGTGATCGGGCTCGGCGTCATCTGCCTCGCCGCCGGCGGGCTCGCCATGCTGGCCGGCGTCGCGACCGGCTTCGGCGGGCCGTTCGGGGTCGTCGCCCCGATGGCGCTCTATGCCTGCGGCGTCGGCCTCGTCATGCCGCAGGCGCAGGCGTCGGCGATGATGCCCTTCCCGGACCGGGCCGGCGCGGCGTCCTCGCTGACCGGCCTCTGCCAGATGCTGCTTGCGGCCTGTGTCGGCCTGCTGGTCGGCCATCTTCTCAAGGGCAGCGCCCTGCCGCTGCCTGCCGTGATGTCGGTGATCGGGGTGGCGACGCTGATCGTCTTCCGCGTCAGCGCCGCAATCCGCGCTGGCAAGACCTGAGCGTCAGTTCCCCATCCGGTCGCGCCATTGCCGCTCGCCCTGCATGCAGGAGACGCGCGGCGCCTTCGCCTGCGCCTTCTGGATCAGGGCATCCGGGCCAGAGGCCGGCATCTCGGCGATCTCGCGCACCAGCTTCGTTCTGGTCGCATCGACGAATTGGTTGCGTTCGCGGATCGGGATCACGAAGGCGCCGACGCCGGTGACGACGCAGTCCTCGTAGTAGACGTCGAGATTGTCGATGTCGAAATAGCTCGCCTGCTTCAGCATCACCGGCAGGCCGTTGATCGCGATGCCCTTGTCGCGCGCAGCGTCGCGGGCAGCCGTCACCGGGCGCCCGTCATTGTTGGCGCCGTCGCCGGAGATGTCGATGACGCGGCGCAGCGGCGTCACATTGCTCTTCTCGAGCAGGGCGACGGCAAGATCGATCGCGCCGGAGATCGAGGTGCGCCGCCCGCGCCGCGTCGGCGCTTCGCCGAGCTCCTCGGCGAAGGCGATCGCCGATTGCGGGGTCTCGATCACCGTCCAGGGGCGGACGATGTGCTGGAAATCGCCGCCCGCCCATTCGAAATAGGTGACGGCGATCTTGCCGATCGCGCCCTTGGCGATGGCATCATGCAGCACCTTCGAGCGGAAGGCCTCGATATAGCCGTTGCGCTGCAAAGCGAGCTCGTCGAGGTCCATCGAATAGGACACGTCGACTGCCAGCACGAGGGCGACATCGACCTCTTCGGGCGGCGCGCTGGCCTGTTGCGCGTCGGGCGCCGATGCAGGCCAGGCGCCGGCGGCGGCGAGACAAAAGAGACCGAACAGCCAGCGCCGCATCGAAACCTCCGTCATCTGTCGTCGAAGCGTGACGCCGAAAGGAGGATGGTTTCGGGCGAAGGCAGGCTTCAAACGAATGTCGTCGAAGTCTGCGCTCGGTTTCGATTCGCGCAAAGCACGAAAACGCGACTATGAGCCGGAAAAGTGAGCATCGGCCTGCCCAAAGCGATACCGCGATGGGATTATCCGCGCCGGCGATCCTCGACGATGGCGAGCGCCGCCTGGAAGGCCTCCTCGACGCCGAGCGCCGAGGTGTCGAGCTGCACCGCATCCTCAGCCGCCTTCAGCGGCGCATCGCCACGGCCTGAATCCCTGGCGTCGCGCCGGCGGATATCGGCGAGGATGCCGTCGAGCGTAGCGGCTTCGCCCCGCCCCGCCAGCTCCTTGTGCCGGCGCGCGGCACGGACCTCGGGGGTCGCGGTGACGAAGAGCTTTACCGTCGCCTCAGGGCAGATCACCGTGCCGATGTCGCGCCCGTCGAGCACCGCCCCTTCCCCTGCCGCGGCGAAGCGGCGCTGCCGGTCGATCAGCGCCCGCCGGACGGCGGGGATCGCCGCCACCACCGAGGCGGCCTCGCCGATCTCGCGGCCACGCAGCCGCGATTCGTCCATAGCAGCATCGTCGAAGCCGGCCGCGCTCGCCGCTGCGGCCTGCGCATCGTCGAGCGCCTCGCCGGCATCGAGCATGGTGCGGGCGACCATGCGGTAGAGCAGGCCGGTGTCGAGATAGGGCAGGCCGTAATGGGCGGCGAGCCGGCGCGCCAGGGTGCCCTTGCCGGAGGCTGCCGGCCCATCGACGGCGATGACCAGCCCGTCGGCCTGCTGGGTCGGAGAGGCGGAGGGCTGGGTCGCGGGCACGATTCTCGGTCTTTCGTCAGTGCGCTGGTGAAGGCAGAGTTCTAAAGCACCGGGTGCACCGATGCGAAGCGGTTTTGCGCCCGGCGTCGCCAGCTTGCGCGGCAGCCAAATCAATATTTGACAGCGACGCTTCGCCCGACTAACGGACGCCCCTGCTTTTTACGAACCCTGTACGAACTTGAAGGTCCGACGCCGTGGCGAAACCGGAACTTGGTACCAAGCGCGTTTGCCCGGTCACGGGCCGCAAATTCTACGATCTCGACAAGGATCCGATCGTCTCGCCCTATACCGGCCAATCCTATCCGCGCTCGCTGTTCGAGCCGCAGGCCAAGGCGGCGGCAGCTCCAGCGGCCAAGCAGGCGGACGACGAGGATGAGACGGAGGCCGCCGACGGCGCGGTCGAACTCGTCTCGCTCGACGACGCCGATGCCGAGGCCGCCGAGAAGGAGCCGGTGGTCACCAGCGACGACGACATCGAGATCGAGGATGACGGCGACGCCAGCGATGACGACGACACCTTCCTGGAAGAGGACGAGGAAGGCGACGACGACGTCTCCGACCTGATCGATGGCGACATCGAAGGCGACGAAGACGCCTGATCAACGGCAGGATCGCGTCAAATCGCGCGCCTGAAAAAAGCGCGACGATAACGTGACATCAGTGCTTGTGTCTTGGCGCAAGCTTGCCTATAGAGCGCTTCGTCGCTGCGGCGACGAACGCGGACCGCCTCGAAAGAGCCCTCGGTCAGCGACGATTTCCCGGCCTTTCCCCAAGAAGGCCGGCAAAGTGGGGCCATAGCTCAGTTGGGAGAGCGCTTGAATGGCATTCAAGAGGTCGGCGGTTCGATTCCGCCTGGCTCCACCAAATCTCTCCTAACCGACATTTGCGAACGACCGGTGCCGGCTCTGACTGAGGCCGGCTTTTCCGTTTTGACGGTGTCCCGGTCGATCCGGGCGCGCTCGCCGCTCAACGACAGACGACGCTCTGTCCGCGCATGGCACAGGTCGAGGTAACGCGCTCGTCGGCTGGCGGTGCGTAGGTCGGCGCGACATCCGCCGGCACATAGCGCGATCCATCGCTTTGCATCGGATCGATGCCCGCGGACATGCCGGTCGCGGTGCAGCCGGCCAGCAACAGGCAGCACGCGGCCGCGAAGAGCTTTGTCATGAGAACTCCTTACTGGAGCGATCCTGCCGGTATGCGCCAGCGAAGTCACGTGCCGAGACGCGACTTTGCCCTGATGGCGTCGATCAACGGATTCCGTGAGGAACTGCGGAGGACTGCAACCGTCGTGGTTCCGAGGAGTCAGCCGAGCTCGGGGCAGGTGTGCTCGGAACGGAGACACGAACACCATCCATCGACTCGTACTGCCGGCGGACCGCATGCACCCTGCTTTCAGGACGCGTGCGGCCCCGAAATGAGAATATCCTTTTGAATCTTCAGCGTAATGAGCGATGAAAATCCCAAATTCTGAAGTGAATTCAGTCTATTTATTTCTGTCGGTCGCATCAATCTTTCAAAATGACAGTGCGGAAATCGAGTAATAATTTCCCGAACGAACCGTTCTTTTTAAAAAACACTTCTCTTGACCACCTGCTCTGCTGGCCGCCATCGTGAATGACCAGGGATGCACGCTTCGCATCCCGCCAGATCATTCGCTCCATGCGAGGTGCGCGATGTCCAGTGCCGGCCGACAGCTCACGCTCAACCTGTTCATCTATCCTGGTGGCCACCATGAGGCGGCCTGGCGCTACAAGGAGTCCGAGCCGGCGCGCGTGCTCGACATCCGCTACTATCAGGAGCTGGCGCAGAAGGCGGAGGCTGCGAAGTTCGACGCGATCTTCTTCGCCGACGGGCCCTCGCTGCCGGAGAATGTGCGCTACTCTTCGCGCGTTCGCTTCGAGCCCATCACCTGGCTGACCGCGATTGCCGCGGCGACGGAGAAGATCGGCCTGATCGGCACGGCCTCGACCACCTATAACGAGCCTTACAACCTCGCCCGTCTGTTCGCTTCGCTCGACCACATCAGCGGCGGCCGCGCCGGCTGGAACATCGTCACCACCAGCGATGCCGGGGCCGCCCATAATTTCGGGCTGCCCGAGCATCCGCCGCATGGCGAGCGCTACGAGAGGGCCCGCGAGTTCCTGAACGTCGTCACCAGGCTCTGGGACAGCTGGGAGGACGACGCCCTCGTCGCAGACGCGCAAAGCGGCGTCTTCGCCGATGCCGACAAGGTTCATCGCATCGACCATGTCGGCAAGCATTACCGCGTCCGCGGGCCGCTCAACGTCTCGCGCTCGCCGCAGGGGCGGCCGGTCTATGTCCAGGCCGGCTCCTCCGAGGATGGCCGCTCCTTCGCGGCCCAGTTCGCCGAGGCGATCTTCACCGCGCACCAGACGCTTGCCAGCGCGCAGGAATTCTATTCAGACATCAAGACCCGTGCGGTGGCGCTCGGCCGCCGGCCGGACCATCTGCGCGTCCTGCCGGGGATCAGCCCGTTCCTCGGCTCTACGGAGGCCGAGGCGAAGCGGCTGGAGCAGGAGATCGACGATCTGATCCAGCCGGCCGCCTCGCTCGACCAGCTCAAGCGGATGATCGGCGTCGACCTCGGCGGCTATGATCTCGACGGGCCGGTGCCGCGCCACATCATCGATACCAATGGACCAAAGGGACTGGCGAGCCGGTTCCAGCTCGTCGTCGACATCGTCGACCGCGAGAACCCGACGATCCGCCAGTTGATCCGGCGCCTTGCCGGAGCGCGCGGGCATCGCGTCGTCGTCGGCACGCCCGAGCATGTCGCGAACGAGATCCAGACCTGGTTCGAGCAGGGCGCTGCCGACGGCTTCAACGTCATGCCGCCCTATCTCACCGGCGGCTTCGACAGCTTCGTCGCCGAAGTCGTGCCGATCCTGCGCAAGCGCGGCCTGTTCAGGCAGGAGTATTCCGGCACGACGCTGCGCGACCATTACGGGCTGCCGCGCCCGGAGAGCGTCTTCGCTACGGAGCAGCGCCAGAGCGCCTGAGCCTGCCTGCGGAGGTTTCCAATCCAGCCATGACGCGACGGGCCTTGCCAGGCCCCGCAGAGGACATCCGATGAAATTCAGCTACGTCCTGCCATTCGCGGCCGCCTTGCTGGTCGGCCCGGCCGCAGCCCAGCCCTTGGCGGAGAGCGCGCCACTTCCCGAGCGGGTTCCGCCGGGCACGACTTTGGTGATCGGCGATCCGCAGACCAAGGTCGCGCTCACCCTGTCGGGAGAGCTTGCCAAGCTGCCCTTCAAGGTCGAATGGGCCAATATCTCCGGCGGCCCGCAGACGATCGAGGCGTTTCGGGCCAAGGCGCTCGATATCGGCTCGGTGGCCGACATCCCGCCGATCCACGCGCAATGGACCGGACTCGAGGTCAGGATCGTCGCCGCCAAGTTCCGGCGCGATCCGATCGGCCATCCGATCTATGTGATCGCCACCGCCCCCGGTTCCGGCATCACCAAGCTCGAGGAGATCAAGGGGCGCAAGATCGCCTTCAGCCCGGGCCAGGCCCAGGGCGCGCTGGTCCTGCGCGTCCTGAAGAAGCTGAACCTCAGGCATGACGAGATCCAGCTCGTCGAATTGCCGAGCGTCGGCGACGCCTATGTCAACGCCCTCGCCAGCAAGCTGGTCGACGCCGCGCCGATCGCCGAAGCGAACAAGCAGCGCTTCGTCCAGAACTATGAGCGGGACGGCGCCAAGGCGTTGCCGCACGGCCTGCGCGACGATCCGGCCTATCTCTATGTGGTGAAGGCCTCGCTGGAGGATCCCGGCAAGGCGGCGGCGATCCGCGCCTATGTCCAGGCCTGGGGCCGCGCCGCGAAATGGATCGAGACCCATCCCGAGGAATGGATCAAGGGCTATTACGTCAAGGACCAGGGGCTAAAGCCCGATTCCGGGCGCTTCCTGGTCGAATCCAATGGCGATCCCGATGTGCCGCTTGACTGGAACGGGGCGATCGAGCGCCAGCAGGAAACCATCGATCTCCTCGCTGCCGAACTGAAGAAGCCGGTGCTCAAGGCCGCGACGCTGTTCGACCAACGCTTCGAGCGGATCGCCGGCGCGGCCTATCAGGGAGAGTGAGCCATGGCCGATCTCTCGCTCACCGGCGGACAGGGCGCCGTCGACCCGGGCTGGCTCCGGCTCCGTCGCGGCCAGACCAACGGTGCGGTCGACAAGCCGCGCCGCCGGCGCAAGCTCGGCCCGGGCCGGCCGATCCCCTATGGCGCCGCGCTCGGCCCGGCCCTGCTGCTGATCCTCTGGAGCATCGGCTCGGCCACGGGCTTCATCGACGACCGCATCCTGTCGGCGCCGTGGACGGTGGCGACGACAGGCTGGGAGCTGATCCAGGACGGGCGCCTGCAGGAGAATCTCTGGACCTCGTTCCAGCGCTCCTTCTGGGGACTGTTCTGGGGCATCGTCGCCGGCGCCTCGCTCGGCGTCATCGCCGGCCTCAGCCGTATCGGCGAATACCTCGTCGACGGCCCGATCCAGATCAAGCGCGCCATTCCGGCGCTGGCGCTGATCCCGCTGCTGATGCTCTGGTTCGGCATCGGCGAGGGCATGAAGATCCTTACCATCGCGCTGATCACCTTCGCGCCGATCTATATCCAGACCCATGACGGCCTGCGCTCGACCGATGCCCGCTTCATCGAGCTGGCCGAGACGCTCGATCTCTCCAACGGCCAGTTCCTGCGCCATGTCGTGCTGCCGGCGGCGCTGCCCGGCTTCCTGCTCGGCCTGCGCTTCGGTGTGACCTATTCCTGGCTTGCGCTCGTCGTGGTCGAGCAGGTCAACGCCACCTCCGGCCTCGGCTACATGATCAACCTCGCCCGCACCTATGGCCAGACCGAGGTCATCATCCTGTGTCTCGCCGTCTACGCCGCGCTCGGCCTGAGCTCGGACTGGCTTGTCCGCTTCATCACCCGAAAGGCTCTGCCATGGCGCAAGATTCTGGCCGACTGACCCAGCAGCCCGTGGTCGCGGTCCGCGGCCTGACCCGCCGCTATGGCGAGTGCACCATCATCGACAATGTCGATCTCGACATCGGCCGCGGCGAGTTCGTCGCCCTGCTCGGCCGCTCCGGCTCCGGCAAGAGCACCTTCCTGCGGGCGCTCGCCGGGCTCGATCATGGCGTGCCAGGCTCCGGCCGGCTCGGCATCCCCGACGCGGTTTCGGTCGTCTTCCAGGATGCGCGCCTGCTGCCCTGGAAAAGCGTCGTCGACAATGTCTCGCTCGGGCTGAAGGGCGCGACGCCGCGCGAGCGCGCTCTGCACGCTCTCGCCGAGGTCGAGCTGACGGCGCGGGCAAGGGCCTGGCCGATGCAGCTCTCCGGCGGCGAGCAGCAGCGCGCGGCGCTGGCCCGCTCGCTGGTGCGCGAGCCGGAACTCCTACTGCTCGACGAGCCATTCGGCGCGCTCGATGCGCTGACCCGCCTGCGCATGCAGGCGCTGCTGCTCGATCTCTGCGCCCGCCATCGCCCAGCGGTATTGCTCGTTACCCATGACGTCGACGAAGCGATCCATCTCGCCCAGCGCGTGCTGGTGCTCGACCAGGGTCGCTTCACCGTCGACCTCAAGATCGACCTGCCGTCCGAGGCCGGGCCGCGGCAGCGGCGCTTCGCCGAGGTGCGCAGCGAATTGCTGACGAGCCTCGGCGTGACCCAGGAGGAGCTGCGCCGCGTCGCCTGAGCAACCAGGCTACTTCTTGATCGCCGGGCAGGCGCTCTGGGCGAGCGGGCGGAAGGCCTGGTCGCCGGGTATGGTGGCGACGAGGTCGTAGAGGTCCCACTCGCCCTTCGACTCGGCCGGCTTCTTGACCTGGAAGACGTAGAAGTCGTGCACCATGCGCCCGTCCTCGCGCAATTTGGCGTTGCGAACGACCTCATCCTCGATCGGGACCTCACGCATCTTGGCGATCACGGTCTTGGCCTCGTCCGACTTCGCCGCGACGACCGCCTTGAGATAGTGCCGGACCGAGGAATAGACGCCGGCCTGGATCGCCGAGGGCACCGCGCCATGCGCCGTCTTGAAGCGCTCGGAGAAGGCGCGGGTGCGCTCGTCGATGTTCCAGTAGAAGCCCTCGGTCAGGATCGTGCCTTGCGCCGAGGCGAGGCCGACGCTCTTCACGTCCATCGCGGTCAGGAAGAAGGCGACCAGCTTCTGCTTGTCCTGGCCGATGCCGAAATCGCGGGCGGTCTTGATCCCGGCGACGGTATCGCCGCCGGCATTGGCGAGCGCGATCAGGTCGGCACCCGAGCCCTGCGCCGTCAGCAGCTGCGAGGAGAGATCAACCGCAGGGAAAGCATGCCGGACAGAGCCGACATAGGTGCCGCCCTTGGCGGTGACGAGCGTCTTGGCATCGGCCTCGAGCTGGTGGCCGAGCGCGTAATCGGCGGTGACCAGATACCATTTGGTGCCGGGCTTGGTCAGGTGATTGGCGATGCCGGCGACCTGGACATAGGTGTCCCACATCCACTGGACGACATGGTCGGGCTGGCAGGCATCGCCGGTCAGGCGGGCCGTGCCGCCGGGGAAGAGGCCGACCCGGTTCTTGTCCTTCAGCAACGGCGGGATGGCGAGCTGCAGCGACGCGTTGGACATGTCGGCGAGGACGTCGACGCCCTGCCGGTCGATCCATTCGCGGGCGATCGCCGAGCCGATATCGGCCTTGTTCTGATGGTCGGCCGAGACGATCTCGATCTTCATGCCCTGGCATTCGGCCTTCAGGCAGTCCTCGACCGCCATGCGGGCGGCCGTGATCGAGCCCTTGCCGGTGATGTCGGAATAGACGCCGGACATGTCGGTCAGCACGCCGATCTTGACGGCGCCGTCCGAGATCTCGGCCGCGGCGGGCAGTGCTCCGAGCAATGCGGTGGTCAGAGTGAGCGCCGAAACCAGAGCCTTCATGTGAATTCCTCCCGTGCTTGTCGTTTGTCGTGGCTAGCGGTCGTGCCAGTGCGCCATCGGCAGGCCGGCGACCGGTGATCTGAAACTGGGAATGCGGCTGCCGCGCAGGCTGCCGATATGGGCGGTACGAAGGTCCGCGCCGCCGAAGGTGATGCTGGCGAACCAGGGGGCGATCGTGCCGCCGCAGGCGAGCATCAATTCGGGCGTTGCCTCGTCGCGAGCAAAGGCGGCCATCAGCGCCTTGCCGGCAGTGCTGCCGCGATCGTCGTCGAGCAGGATGCGCAGCTCGCCCTCGGGCGTGATCGCGAAGACCCGGTCGAGCATCACATGCGTGCCCCAGAGATTGCCATGGGCGTCGAACGCGATGCCGTCGATGAAGGCGCCATGATCGCTCGGGCCGAAGATCTCGCGGTCGGTCAGGCTGCCATCGGCCCCGACCCGCAATCGCGTCACCCGGCAGGCGCAGGTCTCGGCGACGTAGAGCCATTCCTCGGTGGCATCGAGACGGATCTCGTTGGTGAAGGCGAAGCCATCGGCGACGATGCGCAGGCGTCCGCCATCATAGAGCGCGACATAGCCGTCGCGGACATTGGGGCTCATCGCCCGCATCCAGTTCCTGGTCCGCGTCGAGATCGTCAACCAGATCCGGTCCTTGCTGTCGCGCAGCACGAAATTGACCTTGCCGATCGCCTGCCCGTCGATGCTGTCGACGAGCACGCGCGTCTCGCCCGAGCGAGTCATCAGCTCCAGCCGGTCGGTGCCGAAATTCGAGATGAGGACATCGCCATTGCGGGCGAAGGCAAGGCCATTCGGCAAGGTGCCGGAGACAAAGCGCGCCTCCTCGTCGGCGGCCTCGGCAAAGCCGCGGCTCGCCGTCTGCGTGATCAGCAGCTGCGTGCCGTCCGGCCGGATATGGACGACGCCGCCGCGCGCATCGGCTGACCAGAGCGAGCCGTCGCGCTCGGCCAGGATGCACTCCGGCCGCTGCAGGCCCTCGCCGACATAGGTGATCGCGGCGGGATCGATGGCAAAGCCGTCAAGCGGGTTGGGGGTGGGTGACATCAGAAGTTCACGCGGTCGCCGCCCTTGAGGCCGAGCGTCGCGCGGGCCTCATCGGGCGTCGCGATCTCGTAGCCGAGCTCCTCGACGATGCGGCGGATCTTGGCGACCTGCTCGGCATTGGACGTGGCGAGCTTGCCCCTGCCGATGAACAGGCTGTCCTCGAGCCCGACGCGAACATTGCCGCCGAGCATCGCAGCCTGCGTGCAGAACGCCATCTGGTGGCGTCCGGCCGCGAGCACCGACCAGTGGTAGTCCTTGCCGAACAGTTTGTCGGCGGTGCGCTTCATGAACATCAGATTGTCGAGATCGGCGCCGATGCCGCCGAGGATGCCGAAGATCAACTGTAGGAAGACCGGCGGCCGGAACCAGCCGCGATCCAGGCAATGAGCGAGATTGTAGAGGTGCCCGACATCGTAGCATTCGTGCTCGAATTTGGTGCCGTGGCCCTCGCCGAGCAGTTTGTAGATGCGCTCGATGTCGCCGAAAGTGTTGCGGAAGATGAAGTCCTTGGTACCCGCGAGATAAGGCTGCTCCCAGGGATGCTTCCAGTCCCTGTACTTCTCCGCGAGAGGGTGCAGCGCGAAGTTCATCGAGCCCATATTGAGCGAGCACATCTCCGGCGCGGCCTTGAGCGGCGCGGCGAGGCGCTCCTCGACGGTCATGGTCAGGCCGCCGCCGGTGGTGATGTTCACGACCGCATCGGTCGCCTGCTTAGGGCTCGGACCCATAAAGTAGTTGGCTTTGGCGGCTCGGCGTGATTCACGGCTTCCGGGAGGAGGCACGGATGAATCGGGATCGTTTCTGGCTCACAGACGCGCAATTTGCTCGGATCGAGCCGCATCTGCCGACGGATACGCGCGGCAAGCCTCGTGTTGACGACCGCCGCGTGATCAGCGGCATCGTTCATGTCCTGAAGTCCGGCGGGCGGTGGATCGATGCGCCGCCTGACTATGGGCCACGCAAGACGCTCTACAACCGCTATGTCCGCTGGGCTGCCAAGGGCGTCTGGGTCGATCTCTTCCATGCTCTGGCCAGCGCTGGCGGCCCCCCGGCCCAGGTGCTCATCGACTCCTCCGCCGTGAAGGCGCACCGCTCGGCCTCGGGCGGAAAAGGGGGGAACGTAACCAGGCCATCGGCCGCTCGCGCGGCGGGCGCACGACCAAAATCCACGCGCTGACCGATCGCGACTGCCGGCCCATCGCCTTCCTGCTCACCGGCGGACAGGTCGCTGATTGCACGGCCGGATCGGCCTTGCTGAAGCAGATGCCGGCCGCTCGAATCCTCCATGGCGACAAGGGCTACGACAGCAATGCCATTCGCCGCCAGGTCGAGGAGAACGGCACGATGCCCAACATCCCGCCCAAGGCCAACCGGCGCTGGAAGAACTGCTTCTCGCCCGTCCTCTACCGAGATCGAAACGCCATCGAACGCATGTTCTGCCGCCTCAAGGACTTCCGCCGCGTCGCAACCCGATACGACCGCAACGCCGTCAACTTCCTCGCGGCCGTCTGCATCGCCGCGACCGTCAGCTATTGGTTGTGAGTCCGGACCCTAGAAGGCTTTGACCCGGTGCTTCCCGCGGGCTGGGCTTGGTCGCGCGTCGATGGGGCGGGCGAGGTGACCCTCGGCCGCCAGCGTTCACCCAAGCATGAACGCGGCAAGCACATGCGGCCCTATCTTCGGGTCGCCAACGTCTATGAGGATCGGATCGATACCTCGGACGTGCTCCGCATGAACTTCGAGCCTGAGGAAGTGGCCATCTATGAATTGCGCGACGGGGACATTCTGCTGAACGAGGGACAGAGCCCTGAGCTGGTGGGTCGCCCAGCGATCTACCGAGGTGAGGTGCCGGGCGCGTGCTTCCAGAATACGCTTATACGCTTCAGAGCGTATGAGCACGTGGACCCCAATTACGCGCTGTTGGTCTTTCGACACTACATGCATTCGGGTGTTTTCAAATCCATTGCCCGGTGGTCGACCAACATTGCCCATCTAGGCTCAGGACCTATTAAATTGCTTGCATGACGGGCGTTGCTCTGATTCCCGATAGGGATCGGGGAGGCGTTGATGAGCGATCTTTTGTGGTTGTCGGACAGGCAGATGGCGGTGATTGCGCCGTTCTTTCCGTTGGCGCACGGCGTACCTCGGGTGGATGACCGGCGGGTGGTGTCGGGGATCGTGTTCGTGATCCGGAACGGCCTGCGCTGGCGCGATGCGCCGTCGGCCTATGGGCCGCACAAGACGCTGTATAATCGGTTTGTGCGCTGGAGCCGCCTGGGGGTGTTCGACCGCATCTTCGCGGCCCTGGCCGGACAGGCGGGAGAGCCGGACGCCATCATGATCGACAGCACCCACCTGAAGGCGCATCGCACGGCGGCGAGCCTGCTCAAAAAGGGGATGTTCCCCGCCGCATCGGGCGAACCAAGGGCGGCCTGAACTCCAAGCTGCACACCGTCTGCGACGACCGGGGGCGGCCCCTGGTCATGCTGCTCACCGAAGGCCAGATGAGCGACCACAGGGGCGCCGCCCTCATGCTGGGCGCCCTGCCGCGCGCCCGCGTCCTCATCGGCGACAGGGGCTACGACAGCCGCGGCTTCCGCGACGCTCTCGCCGCCCGCGGAACCGACGCCTGCATCCCCTCAAGCCGCAGCCGCAAGATCCCAATCCCCCACGACCCGGCCGTCTATCGCCGCCGACACAGGATCGAGAACCTCTTCGCCCGCCTCAAGGACTGGCGCCGCATCGCCACCCGCTACGACCGGTGCGCCCACACCTTCATGGCCGCCATCACCATCGCCGCCATCATGATCTTCTGGATCAATGAGTCCTGAGCCTAATCCGCGGCAGGAACTCCATGAACACCGCCGGATCGGGTGTCGGGCGGCCATCCCGGGGATCGCGCGCGTGCAGATGCAGGATCGCCGCGCCGGCTTCCGCTGCCGCGATCGCCTGGCTGGCGATCTCGTCCGGCGTGATCGGCAGATGGTCCGACATGGTCGGCGTATGGATGCCGCCGGTGACGGCGCAGGTGATGATGATCTTGCTCATGAGGCTTTCCTTCGTCCCTGCGCTCAGACCGGTAGAATGGCGACTGCCCGTGTCCAGCCGGCCGAGCCGTTGCGGACCTTCACCGGCAGGCAGCTGATGGTGAAGCCGCTCGCCGGCAGCGCTTCGAGATTGTGCAGCTTCTCGATCTGGCAGTAGCCGGCCTCGCGCCCGGCCTTGTGTCCCTCCCAGATCAGCGAGGCGTCGCCGGTCTGCGCAAAGCGGCGGGCGGTGTGGCTGAATGGCGCATCCCAGCTCCAGCCATCGGTGCCGACCACCTTGATGCCCTGCCGGACCAGATGCAGCGTCGCCTCGCGGCCGAAGCCGCAGCCGGAATCGACATAATCGGCCTCGCCATAGCGCGCGCCCGCCCTTGTGTTGGCGACGACGATCTCCAGCGGACTCAAAGTATGGCCGATCCGCATAAGCTCGGCGTCGATCTCGGCGGGGCTGACGACGTGGCCATCGGGGAGATGGCGGAAATCCAGTTTCACGCCCGGCTGCAGGAACCATTCCAGAGGGCATTCGTCGATCCGGAGCGCTGGCGCGCCACCATCTTGCGTCGGGTGATAATGCCAGGGCGCATCGACATGGGTGCCGTTATGGGTCGAGATCGTCGCGAGCTCGACTGCCCAGCCCATTCCGCCCGGGAGTTGCTCGGGCTTCAGGCCGGGAAAGGCCGCCGCGACGTCCTTCGCCGTGGCCTCGTGCGTGCGATAGTCGATTTTGACCTTCTGGAAGGGCGGGTCGGCAGGAACGTCGTTCTCAAGTGGAATCGACAGATCGACGAGGCGGCCTGGCAGCATGCCGGTATGCCCTCCCTTGAGGATGCGTTCTCTTTGGTTCGAATTTGGACGAACGTCCGACCTATAGCAGGGCGCCATGTTTCTGGTAAGAGGGGAATCGCTGGATTCTGGAGGGGCAAGATGTCCGCGATGCCGACGCGCGACCGTATTCTCGACGCTGCCGAACGGCTCTTCGCCGAGCGCGGCGGCGCCGACGGCGCCTCGATGCGTGACCTTGCGGCCGCGGCCGGCGTGCGGCTCTCGCAGCTCAGCTATCATTTCGGTTCGAAGGAGGCGCTCTACCGCGCCGTCTTCGCCCGCCGGGCGCATGCCCTGGCGTTGGCGCGCGCCCAGGCTCTGGGCGAGGCCATGGCCCGGCCGGTGCTCGACGTCGGCGAGATCGTCGCCGCCTTGATCGGCCCGTCCGTGCGCCAGCGCTTCAGCGAAGGCGTGCAGGGCGCGGCCTTCGCCATGATGACCGCCCGCGAGGCGGTCGACCCGCGCGAGGCGGCACGCGGCGTGGTCGCCGAGCATTTCGACCCGACAGCGCGGCAGTTCGTCACGGCGCTGGGCAAGCTTTACCCGCAGGCGCCGGAGGGCGCGCTTGTCGACGCTTATCTCTTCATGGTCGGCGCGCTCGTCATGACCATGGCCGCCGGTGACCGCGCCAGCCGGCTCGACCAGCCGCGCGAGGCGGTGCCGGTCGTGGAGAATGCCGAGCACCTGCTGCAGCGCCTGACCAGCTTCTGCGCCGCCGGTATCGACGGCCTGCTGCGAGGCCGCTAAGCCGGCCTGCCGTCTGCAAACAAGCGGGGAACATCATGCGCCGCGAGATCATCGAAGTCCCCGTCATCTCCGAGGCGATCCGCCGGCTCGGTGCGCCGACTTCGGCGCTGGCGCGCGTCGGCGACCTGCTCTTCACCTGCGGCATGCCGCCGATCGATGTCACCACCGGCGAGATCGTCAGTGGCGATATCGAGACGCAGACCCGCGCCGCGATGGAGGCGCTCGCCGTGACCCTGCGCCATGGCGGCGCCTCGCTCGACGCCGTCGTCAAGGCGACGATCTTCGTCACCGATCCAGCGCTGATGGCCGGAGTGAATGCGGTCTACCGCACCTTTTTCAGCGACGGTTTTCCGGCCCGGACCAGCGCCGCGATCCGGCCCTGGCCATTGCCCTTCGACATCGAGATCGAATGCGTCGCCGCGATCGGCTGATCCATCAGTGCGGGGAGGGTGCCGCCATCCCTGCCAGGGCCGCATCGAGCAGCTCGGCCGACGCCTCCAGCGGCTTCAGGCTCGCCGTGTAGATCGCCACCGCCCTGACGCGCCGGCCGGGATAGATCTCGCCGATCAGCCGGCGATAGACCGCGAGCTGAACCAAGGTCGAGGCCGGCAGCGCGGCAGCGTCCTGCGGCGGGCGGGCAGCCGTCTTGAAATCGGCGATCAGGACCTCGCTCTCGCTGACCGCGAGCCGGTCGATCCGGCCCTGCACCGGGCGCCTGCTGCCATCGCCCATGGTGATCACGCCGGCGAGCGGCACCTCGGCCAAGCTGCCCGGCCCGAACAGCCCGCCGAACTCCGGCGCGGCGATCAGCGCGAGCGCGTCGTCGACGATCCTGGTGCGACGCTCATCCGGCAGCGAGCCACCGCGCGCCTGCGCCAGCGCATGGGCAGTGCTGGCGCGGCGTTCGTGCGGCACCTCCGGCAGGACCTGCAGCAGGAGATGCGCGAGCCGGCCGGCCGCGGCGGCGTTGGCAAGGAAGGGCCCGTCATGCGGACGCTCCTGCGCATCGGCCGCGGACAGCGCGCTCGACGGCCGCAAGGGCGGAGCCGGCTCGGCCTCTTCCGGCGCAGAACGCATCAGCCAGTCCGGCGGCACCGCCGCCGCCCGCACAGCGACAGCGTCCTCGACTGCCCCTTCTCCCGGCTGCGAAACCATGAAGCGGCGGACTTCACCGTCGCCATCGGGTGCAGGAACGTCACGCAGCCAGGGCTCGGAGCCGGCGAGGCCAAGCTCTGCCATGGCGTACCAGGATCCTTCAGGCGCCTCGCCCTTGGCCTGCACGCCGCAGAGGATCAGGCGCTCTTCGGCCCGCGTCAGCGCGACATAGAGCAGGCGGTGATGCTCCTCGACCATCTGCGCGACGATCGCATCCTTGGCGCGCCGCATCGCCGCGGGGTCGTCGGCGCGCCTGTTCGGCCAGACCGGCACCTGCGCGCCGCGCGGCGGCGCGACCGCCATCAGCTTCGGCAGGCGGCGTTCGCCGGGCGCGATGCCGAGATCGGCGAGAATGACGACCGGCGCCTCCAGCCCCTTCGAACCGTGCACGGTCATCACCCGGACCTCGCCGGCGCTGGCCGAGAGATCGCGCTTCACCTGCGTCGCCACCGCGCCGATATGGTGCAGGAAACCGGCGAGCGAGGGGCCGTAACGCCGCTCATGGTCGAGCGCGGCGCTCAAGAAGGCGTCGAGCGCATCGCCCGCTTCCGGGCCGAGCCGGGCGAGGGCGAGATTGCGGCCGCCGCCCGGGCCGAGCAGGCCGGCGTAGAAACGGAACGGGCCGCAGCGCCCAGCCTCCTCGGCAAGCTCGGTCAGGCGCGCCTCGATCGCGGCGTAGCGCGGCTCGGTCTGCGCCGCCGTGCGGAAGGCGTCGCGCAGCGAGCCTTTCCGCTCCGGCGCAAGGCGCATCAGATCGTCGTCGTCGAGACCGAAGAGCGGCGTCTTCAGCGTGATCGCCAGCGAGAGATCGTCCTGCGGTAGCAGGATCGTGCGCCCGAGCGCGAGGAGGTCCTCGACCGCCGGATGGTCGGCCAGCGTCAGGCGGTCGCGGCCGGCGACCGGCACTTCGCGATCCTTCAGCGCCTTGACGATCGCCTCGAACAGCGCGCCGCGCTGGCGCAGCAGGATCATCACGTCGCCGGGCTTGAAGGGACGGCCGATATCGTCGCGACCGGCCTCGCTCCAGCGCTTCAGCACGTCGGCGATGCGGGCGGCGAGCTTCACGAGGCCCGAGCGCCGCTCGGGTGCGTCGACCGGCGCGGTCCAGGCATCGGGCTTCTCGCTGGGGTCATCGGCCGAGACGGGCCAGAGATCGACCGCGCCGACCGAGGCGCGCCTGACCGTATCGTGTCGCTCGGGCCCGGCGCCGCCGTCGAAGACGAGGCCGCGCCAGTGCTCCGGCGGCGCGAACACCGCATCGACCGCACGCATGATGTCGGGCGCCGAGCGGAAGGAGGTGGTGAGACTGATCGGCTCGAAGCGCTGCCCAGCCTCTGAGAGGCGCCGGCCGAGCAGCCGCCGCTCCTCGCTGAAATGGGCGGGGGCCGCGCCTTGGAAGCCGTAGATCGACTGCTTCTCGTCGCCGACGACGAAGACGGTGCGCGGCCGCACCAGTTCGCGCGCGCCCTCGCCGGCCGAGAACTCCTCGGCGAGGCGGCGCAGGATCGCCCATTGCGCCTCGCTGGTGTCCTGGGCTTCGTCGAGCAGGATGTGGTCGATGCCGGCGTCGAGCTTGTAGAGCGCCCAGGCCGGATCGACCCGGTCGAGCAAAGAACGGGTCTTGGCGATCAGGTCGTCATAGTCGAGCAGCGAGCGCTGCGCCTTCAGCCGGCGATAGGCGGAAAGGATATGCGTCACCAGCACGGCCAGCGCCGCGCTGCGCTCGCGCACGGCGATGGCGTTGAGCTGGTCGATCGCGGCGGCCAGACAGGCCGCTAGCGCATCGAGCGCCGCGTCGAGATCGGCGGGCAGGGCGCTGTTGCCCTTGCCACGCACATGCTGGGCGACATTGCCTTCGGCGGTGAGCAGGCCGGCGCGGCAGGCGGAGACCGGATCGATGCCCGGCGCATCCGACAGCGCGAGCCTGATCGCTGCCGCCGCCTTGGCCCGCGTCGCGCTGCCGGCCTCGAAGGCGGCGATCAGCCGCTCGAGATCGGGGACAGCAGCCAATTCGCGTTGGAAACGCTCTCGTACCGTCTCGGCGGCCAGCTCCGGCCCGATGCCGAGGAAGGCGCTGAGCCCCGAAACGATCTCCTCCGGCTGCCGCGCCCGCCCCTCGGCATCGCTGAACACGGCGCGCTGGTGCAGGGCCTCGCGCATGATCTGGTCGAAAGTGTCCTGAGCGGCGTGCTCGGCCATGAAGCGCAGTGCCCGGGCCTGCGGCCCGTCCGGGTTGGCCTCGGCCGCGGCGAGCAGGTCGCGCCTGGCATCGCGCATCAACTCGTCCTGGGCGAGATCGTCGGCGACCTCGAAGCGCGGCGGGACATTGGCCTCGAAGGGGGCGCTCTGCAGCACGCGGGTGCAGAAGGCGTGGATCGTCTCGATCTTCAGGCCGCCCGGCGTCTCCAGCGCCTGGGCGAACAGGCGCCGCGCCCGGCTGATGTCGCTCGGGGGCGGCAATTCTCCCGTCAGTTCCTTCAACGCCTTCCACAGGTCTCCGTCTTTGGCGACAGCCCATTTCGAGAGCGCCCCGAAGACCCGGTTCGACATGTTTGCAGCGGCCGCCTTGGTATAGGTGATGCAGAGCATCCGGCCGGGCGCGACGCCTTCGAGCAGGAGCCTGAGCACACGGTTGACCAGCACATGGGTCTTGCCCGAGCCGGCATTGGCCGAGACCCAGGCGCTGAGATCAGGCTGCGCCGCCAGCGCCTGGTTGCGGCGCGTCTGCTCGGGAATGGTCCAGCCGGCCGGGGTCATGCCTCGTCTCCGGCATCGGCGCCGAGCTCGGGCGCCGCCGACCATTCCTTGACACGGGCGAGCTGGTCATAGGGGCTGGCGTACTTGATGTAGGCCGGTGCACGGCGCGAGAGCCAGGGCTCGCGGCCGGCGCGCAGCACGGAGAGATGGTCGAGCAATTGCGCGAGATGGCGGGCGGTGACGTCGGCCTGCGTTTCGTCCTTGAAGGCGAGCTTCTTGTCCTTCTCCCAGCTCTTCGGATCGTGGTTGAGTCGCAGATAGAGCAGCGCCTCGACCGGCCCGGGCAGGATGTCGGGCGAGAAGCCGTGGCGCAAAGCGAGCTCGGCCTCCAGCGTCAATTGCGGGGCGAAGCCGAGGCGGACCTGCTCGTCGCTCGGCGGCGCGCCGGTCTTGAAATCGATGATGCGCAGGGTGCCATCGCGCGTGATCTCGACGCGGTCGGCCCGGCCGGTCAGCAGGATCGAGGAGCCATCGATCAGCGGAAATTCGCCTTGCGTATCGCGCTCGACCGCGACGCGGGCGAGCCCCGGCCGGCGCCTCTCCTCCCAGCCGAGGAAGTTCTGTGCAATCAGCAGGAAGCGCGGCCACCAGAAGGCGCGCACCTCCGGCGTCTCCTCATAGGCGCGGAAGAAGCGCTCGCCGATCTCGATTAGGCTGCCGAGGGCGCCGGCCGGAATCTGCTCGGGGTAGGTTTCGGCGAAGGTTCCGACGATGTCGTGCAGCAGCGAACCACGATCGGTCGCGCCGGGATCCTCGACCAGCTCGGGCAGGGCGTCGAGCCTGAGGATCTTGCGCGCATAGACCGCATAGGGATCGCGATAGAGCGTCTCGACCTCGGTGACGCTGAGCCGCTTCGGCTGCAGATGCGCCGCCGGAAAGGGTTTTGGCCGCGGCACCGGCAGGAGATCGGCCGGCTTGCCGAGCAACGCGGCCCAGGCGATCAGCTCGCGCCCGCGTCCCTCGGCCGCTTCCCAGCCTTCAGCTGGCGCCACCGCCTTGAGGCGCTGCCAGAAGCGCGAGGGGATCGTCTCGGCCTCGCCGGCCTTGCGGGCGCGGGTCAGCGTCACCTTGCCGGCGAGCGCGGCGGCGACGAAGTCATGCGCGGTCTGGCCGATGCGCCGTTCCGGTGGCGAAAGGCCGAGTTCCGCCCGCATCGGCCGGTTGATGAAGGAATCGGTCTCGGTGGCCGGCGGCCAGACGCTCTCGATCAAGCCGCCAAGCACGATATGCTCGGCTTCGAGCAGGCGGGCTTCGAGCAAGCCCCAGATCTTGACGCGCGGATGGCCGGGGTCACGGCGCTGCACGACGCGCTCGCCGATCAGGGCCTCAAAGATCGCGACCCAGTCGCGGGCGCGGCCCTCGCTGGGGGCTTCCGGCAAGGCGGCGTCGAGATCATCGAACAGAGCGGTGAGCGCCTCGCCATCCGGGCCGCGCCAGGCGAGTATGGCGCCGTTCTCGTCACCACTCAGCTTTTCGACGGCCCGGCGGGCCTGCGCCGCGATCTCGCGCAGCTCGGGTGCTGGGCCCGCCAAGGCCGCCACGAGCGGCGCGAGCGCATCTTCCAGCCCGGCGAGCACCTGTTCGGCGGCGCCGACATCCTCGTCCGTGAGCTTGCGGCGCGGGCGCGGCGCATAGGTCGCCTCGCGCAGCTCCGGCAGCGCCTCGAAGGCGCGGCGCAGGCCGGGGAAACCGGGGCCGACCGGCTCGCCGCGCCAGCAGCCGATCTCCAGCGTCGCCGCGCCTTGCCGCAGGCGGAGCTCGGCCAGGCCCAGGCGGCAGAGCGGATGCGCCAGCAGTGCGACGAGGCTCGCCGGCGAGAGGTCGCCCTCGACCGCATCGAGCGCCAGTCGCAGCAGGGCGCCGGCCGGCCAGCGGCCGAGCGGCATGCCGGCGGAATTGTCGGCCTGGATGCCCCAGCGCCGGAGCTCGACCGCGACGCGCTCGGCAAGGCCGCGATCGGGGGTAATCAGGGCGGCACGGGCATTTGGCTCTTCCAGTGCCTCACGCAGTGCGAGCGCCGCGACCAGCGCCTCCTCGCGTTCATCTGCCGCCTCGACGATGCGAAGCCCGTCGAGCGCGCCGGCAACTAGGGGCGCAGCGCCGGCCCAGTCATCCGTGATCGAGGCCGGCAACAGGGCACGGCGCAGCAGGTCGCGGCGCGTTTCCAGCCCAGGTGAGGGCTCGGCAAGGGTGACGACCTCGTCCCGGTTCGCACCGATCTCGTCGAGCAGTCGATGCAGCGCCGCCTGCGGGTGGGACGGCGCGGGTTCCTGGACGATGGCGCGCCAGCCCTGTTCGGAGAGAGCCTCGTCGAGATCGGGCAGCACGACGGCGCCGTTCGGGGCGCGGGCGAGCGCGGCGAGCAGGCGCGCCGTCGCCGGCACCGTGCCGGTCGATCCGGCCGCGATCACCGGCCCGTGGAAATCGCCGGCGAGCAGGCGCTCGCGCTCGGCCGCGAGCATGCGGTTGCGGAACTCGGCCGGGTCGCATTCGGCCCGCTGTTCGAGGATCGCCGGCCAGGCTTGCGCGATGATGTCGAGGAAACGGGCGTTGAACTGCCAGATCTCGTCGAAGCGGGCGGCATCCAACCCCTTCAATCGTGCCGGCGAGATGCCTTCGGTCTGCAGTTGGTCGAGCAGATGAGCGAGGTCGCCGGCAAGCCCCCAGGCCTCGGCCAAGGTCGCCGGCATCAGCGAGGGCTCGGCCGGATCGAGCTTGAGGTGCTGGCGGTTGGCGGTGCGGCCCCAGGCCGAGATCAGCGTCGTCAGGATGAAGCGGCGGCGGAGCGGATCGATCGGCGCGAGGCGCTGCAGCGCCAGGGCATCGCCGGCGCCGGCGATCAGCGCGGTCTCGGCCTCGTCGACATCGCCGAGCGGGACGATTCGCGGCAGGAGCAGCGGCCGGCCGCCGAGCTTTTCCGACAGGATCGTGCCGAAAGCCCGCGCTGCGCGCTGCGTCGGCAGATAGAGCGTGGTGCGCGAGAGGGCAGTGGGATCGCCTGGATCATAGGCCCGGCCGAAGCGGCCGGCGATCAGCGCCTGCGCCAGCACCGAAAGGAAGGGCGCGCCGGCCGGGATGCTGAACAGGTTGAGCCCGGCCATCGCGGCTCACCCGCCCTGATGGGCGGCGTAAGCCTGCTCCGCCAGCGGGATCGCCTCGGGCGTGCCGACATGCAGCCAGCGCCCATCGAGCAGATGGCCGAACAGGGTGCCGCTGGCGATGCAGCGGTCGAACAGCAGGTTCAGCGAGAACGGTCCCTCCGGCGTGTCGGCGAAGAGCTCCGGCTTGATGATGGCGACGCCGGCATAGACGTAAGGCGCGCTTGCAGCCTGCCCGCGCCGCGTCAGCCGGCCGGCTTCGTCGCGGAAGAAATCGCCGGCGCCGTCGAAGCCGACGCTGCTCTCACGCTCCGCCAGCAGGAGCAGCATGTCCATGAGCCCGGCATCCCAGGCGGCGGCCATGGCGGAAGTGTTCGACGCCCCCCGCTCGCTCCACAGCGAATCGGAGTTGACGTGGAAGAAAGGCTCGGTGCCGAGCAAAGGCAGCGCCTTCTTCACGCCGCCACCGGTTTCGAGCAGCAGGTCGCGCTCGTCGGAGATCGCGATGCGCGGGCTGGAGCGGCCGGCGACGCGCGCCTCGATCTGCTCGGCGAGATAATGGACATTGACCACGGCGTCCGCAACGCCAGCTTCAGCCAGCCGGTCGAGCGCGTGGTCGAGCATGGTCTTGCCGGCGATCGCAACCAGCGGCTTCGGCATGGTGTCGGTGATCGGGCGCATGCGCTTGCCGAGCCCGGCGGCGAGCACCATGGCCCGGCGGATCGGCGGCGAACTGGTCTGCATGACGTGAACGAATCTCCCGCCGGCCAAGACTGCACCATCAGCCATGGCCGGCGCGATAGCTCAAGTGCGGCGGGAGCCTCACAGGAAGCTGGCGATCTCCTCCAGAGGCTTCTTGCCGATCGCCGGGACGACGCAGCCCTCGGCAGGATAGCCGACGACCAGCAGGATCAGCGCCTTCTCGTTGTCGGGCCGGCCGCAGAGTTCGTTGAGGAAATTCATCGGCGCCGGCGTATGCGTCAGCGTCGCCAGCCCGGCCTGATGCAGCGAGGCGATCAGGAAGCCGGCGGCGATGCCGACCGACTCCGGCACGTAGTAATGCTTCAGCTTGCGGCCATCGGCATCATAGCCCCAGCGCTGGGCGAAGATCGCGATCAGCCAGGGCGCGGTGTCGAGGAAAGGCTTGTGCTCGTCGGTGCCGAGATGGGCGAGCGCGCCCAGCCATTCCTCCCCGGCGCGGCCGGCATAGAAGGCGCGCTCTTCTTCCTCGGCGCCGTCGCGGATCTTCCGCTTGATCTGCGGATCGGAGATGCAGACGAAGGTCCAGGGCTGCTGGTTGGCGCCGGAGGGTGCGGTGCCGGCGGTCGCAACCGCCGCCTCGATGATCTCGCGCGGGACCGGCCTGTCGGAATAGTCGCGCACCGTGCGGCGCGTCCTCATCGTCTCCAGGAACCTGAGCGCCTGCGCCTTCATCTCCTCCTCGGGCAGGCCCTGGAAGGCGAGCGGCATGGTGACATAGGCGTTCATCGATGTCCTCCTGACAGCTTCTTGCGGGCACTGCTGCTTGCACAATAGACCATCCCGGTCTGCCGCCCTATGGTCCCGCCCATGACGAACCCGGCCTCACAGCTCAAGCCCGGCGACCACCTCTTCCTGGTCGATGGCTCGAATTTCATCTTCCGCGCCTATTTCCAGTCGATCAACCAGGACCGGAAATACAATGCCCGCTCCGACGGTTTGCCGTCGGGCGCGGTCCGGTTGTTCGCGACCAAGCTGTTCCAGTTCGTGCGCGATGGCGTGCTCGGGGTAAAGCCGACCCATCTCGCCATCGTCTTCGACAAGAGCGAGAACTCCTTTCGCAAGGAAATCTACCCGGCGTACAAGGGCAATCGCTCGGACCCGCCGCCGGACCTGATTCCGCAGTTCCCGCTGATGCGCGACGCCGTGCGCGCCTTCGGGCTGATTCCGGTCGAGCAGGACATCTACGAGGCCGACGACCTGATCGCGACCTATGCCAGGCAGGCGCGCGAGGCCGGCGCCGACGTGCTGATCGTCTCGGCCGACAAGGATCTGATGCAACTCGTGCGGCCGGGCGTCGCGATGTACGACCCGGCTTCCGGCGACGCCAAGAAGGGCGCCGGATTCCGGCCGGAACGGCGCATCGGCGAGCCTGAGGTGGTCGAGTATTTCGGCGTCACGCCGGACAAGGTCACCGACGTCCAGGCGCTCGCCGGCGATGCGACCGACAACGTGCCCGGAGCGCCCGGCATCGGCATCAAGACCGCGGCACAGCTGATCGGCGAGTATGGCGACCTGGAAACGCTGCTGGCCCGTGCCGGCGAGATCAAGCAGCCCAAGCGCCGGGAGACGCTGACCAATCCCGAGGTGGTCGAGAAGGTCCGCATCTCGCACAAGCTCGTCACGCTTGTGGAGGATGTGCCGGTCGAGACGCCGCTCGGCGAGCTCACCCTGAACCAGCCCGATCCGGCCAAGCTGATCGCCTTCCTCAAGGCGATGGAGTTCACCACCATCACCAAGCGCGCGGCCGAGGCCTATGAGGCCGATGTCGGCGCGATCGATGCCGACCCCGATCTCGCGCCGGGCGGCGCCCGCGCCGCTGCGCTCAAGGCGCTCTATGCCGAGACCGATGCTCCGGTGGCTGGGGCAGGCGAGCTCGCCGCGACGGCTCCCGTCGCGAACGGTGCCGCGCCGGCGGGCTCTCCTTCAGCCGATGGCTGGCTGCGGCCGGCCGATCTCGCTGCCGCACGCAAGGACGCGGCGCTCGCGGTGAAGATCGACCATGGCGCCTATGAGTGCGTCCGCACCGTCGCCGATCTCGCGCGCTGGATCGGCTGGGCCTACGAGGCCGGCTGCGTCGCGCTCGACACCGAGACCAACTCGCTCGATGTGATGCAGGCCGACCTGATCGGCATCTCGCTCGCGGTCGCGCCGGGCAAGGCCTGCTATATCCCGCTGCAGCACCGTGCCGGCGACGGGTTGTTCGATTCAGGCCTGCTCGAAGGCCAGATCCCGCTGGACCAGGCGCTGACCGAGCTGAAGCCGCTGCTCGCCGACCCCGGCGTGCTCAAGATCGGACAGAATCTCAAATACGACATCGCCGTGTTCAATCGGCACGGCGTCGAGGTCGGCCCCATCGACGACACCATGCTGATCTCCTACGCGCTCGACGCCGGCAATGGTGGACAGGGCATGGACCGGCTCTCGGAGGTCCATCTCGGCCACAAGCCGATCGCCTATTCGGAGGTCGCCGGCACCGGCAAGAGCCAGGTCACCTTCGACAAGGTACCGCTCGACAAGGCGACCGCCTATGCCGCCGAGGACGCCGACGTCACGCTCCGCCTCTGGCTCGCGCTGAAGCCGCGGCTGGTGCCGGAGCGCAAGACCACGGTCTACGAGACGATGGAGCGCCCGCTTGTGCCGGTGCTGGTGCGGATGGAGCGGCGCGGCATCTCGATCGACCGGCAGATCCTGTCGCGCCTCTCGGGCGAGTTCGCCCAGTCTCTGGCGCGACTGGAGGACGAGATCCACACGCTCGCCGGCGAGAAGTTCACGATCGGCAGCCCCAAGCAGCTCGGCGACATCCTGTTCGGCAAGATGGGCCTGCCCGGCGCCAAGAAGACCGCGACCGGGCAATGGGCGACCGGCGCCGGCGTGCTCGAGGACCTCGCCGAGCAGGGCAACGAGCTGCCGGCCCGCATCCTCGACTGGCGCCAGCTGGCCAAGCTGAAATCGACCTATACCGACTCGCTGCCGACCTATGTGAACCCGCAGACCCAGCGGGTCCACACCTCCTACGCCCTGGCGGCGACCACCACCGGTCGGCTCTCCTCCTCCGAGCCGAACCTGCAGAACATCCCGATCCGCACCGAGGCCGGCCGCAAGATCAGGACCGCCTTCGTCGCCGAGAAGGGCCACAAGCTGATCTCGGCCGACTACAGCCAGATCGAGCTGCGCATCCTCGCCCACATGGCCGACATTCCGCAGCTCAGGCAGGCCTTCGCGGATGGCGTCGACATCCATGCGATGACGGCCTCCGAGATGTTCGGCGTGCCGGTCCAGGGCATGCCGAGCGAGGTGCGCCGGCGCGCCAAGGCGATCAATTTCGGCATCATCTACGGCATCTCGGCCTTCGGCCTCGCCAACCAGCTCGGCATCTCACGCGAGGAAGCCAGCGCCTATATCCGCAAATATTTCGAGCGCTTCCCGGGCATCCGCGACTATATGGACCAGGCGCGCACCACGGTGCGTGCCAAGGGCGCGGTCGAGACCATCTTCGGCCGCGTCTGCCATTTCCCGGCGGTCGCCTCGAAGAATCCGTCCGAGCGCGCCTTCGTCGAGCGCCAGGCGATCAACGCGCCGATCCAGGGCTCCGCTTCCGACATCATCCGCCGGGCGATGATCCGGATGGAGGATGCGCTCGCCGCCGCCAGGCTCGACGCGCGCATGCTGCTCCAGGTGCATGACGAGCTGGTCTTCGAGGTCCCGGAGGGGCAGGTCGAGGCGGCGTTGCCGGTGATCCGCAAGGTCATGGTCGAAGCGCCGCAGCCGGCCGTCGCGCTCAAGGTGCCGCTCGTCGTCGATGCGCGCGCCGCCGACAACTGGGACGAGGCGCACTAACCTTACGGCCGGGAACCGTCCTGTTGCTGACGCGTTGAGCTTTGCGCCGTGCGTTGCGCATGGCATCGTTCATTGCAGGCACCAGGAGGCATTTGATGGCCGCAACCAGTTCCACCGCAAAGCGACAGGCTGCGGCCTCGGTCAAGCGTGCCAAGGACGAGGTGGCCGATGCTGCCGCCGATACGGCCGAGCGCGCCCGCCGCGCCGGCCGTCGCGTCAAGGACGAGGCGGACGAGATCGAGGCCAGCCTGACGCGCGGCGCCGAAGACCTCGCCGCGACGGTCAGCGAAAAGCTGAGATCGGTCGGCGTCGACACCGACCGCATGGCTGCGGTGGCGCGCGAGCAGGCCGGCGACCTGGAAGAGCTGATCATCCGCGAAATCCGCGAGCGGCCCCTGCGGGCGCTTGGCCTTGCGGCCGCGGTCGGGCTGTTCGTCGGCTTCCTCTCGGCGCGCTGAGCCATGCTGGGGGGGCTGACCGGTCTGGTCACGCGCGAGGTCGGCGGCGTCGTGCGCCGCAACGTCACGGTCGTCGTGCTCTACCTGCTGGCAGGGGTGCTGGCGGCCGGCGCAGTCGGCTACGCGCTCAATGCGCTGCACACGGTGCTGACGCTGCATTACGGGGCGGTCACCGCCAGCCTGTCGATCGCCGGCGGGTTGCTGGTCGCCGCCCTGCTCATGATCGGCATCGCCCTTTATGTGAAGAGCCGGCCGCGGCCGGACCGGCGCCTCGCCGCCGCGGTCGCCGCCGCCCCGATCGCGGCCACGCTGGTCGGCAATCGCAAATTCGGCTGGCGCACCGGACTGGTCGGCGGCGTCGTGCTGCTGGGGCTCATCCTCGGGCGGCAGTTTGCGCGGGGCGACGACGACGCTGAAAGCTAGAGCAGATTCGCCCTGAATCGGCGGCCTTTCCGCCGCCGGTCTGGGGCGATGTGTCTTTTTACCTTGGGCGATCAAGTGTCAGCGTCTATTCAAGACGGCAATGAATGCCCAGCTGAAGCTCCGTCCACGCTGGCTCTCGCCGGGACTGCCCTTGCTCGGTACGCGCCGCTACACCGCATCCTCGGCCGCGATCGCGATCCTCGTGGTTGCTGCCGCCGTCCTGATCGCGGGGTGGATCAACATCCGGGCGGACGAAGCCTCGAAGCTGGTCTCGCGCTCGATCGATATCCGTGAGCGCAGCGAGCGGTTCCTTAGCAACGTGCTCGATACCGAGACGGGGCAGCGCGGCTTTCTGCTCACCGGCGACGAGCAGTATCTGGAGCCCTACGACGACAGCCGTGCCAAGCTGCTGCCGAGCCTGGCCGAGATCGAACGCCTCGTCGCGTACAGCCCGGCGCAGACCGAACGCATACAGCGTGCCCGTGCCGCGACCACCCGCAAGCTCGTCGAGATGACCGACACCGTGGCGCTGATGCGGGCCGGCAAGCGCGGCGAGGCCGCCGCCATGGTGAGTCGCGGGACCGGCAATCGCCTCACCCAGGAACTGCGCGACATCGTCGGCGAAATCCAGCTGGAGGAGAATCACCGCCTTACCGCCAGCAGCCGCCACGAAGCCCGTCGCCGTGTCCTGGCCAGTGCCGGCATCCTGATCGCGCTCGCCGGCCTGTGCCTCGCCGCCTGGCTGCAATTGCGGGTGCGGCATCGCCGGACGGTATCCCTGTCCACCTCCAACGCCGAGTTGGAGCGGAAGGTGGCCGAGCGCACGCTCCAGCTCGAGAATGAGCGCTTGCGGATCGAGGCGCTGCTGCGCGACGTCAACCATCGCGTCGGCAACAATCTGGCGATGGTTTCCGCCCTGCTCAACGTCCAGGGCCGGCAGACGCGCGAGCCCGCCGTCAAGCAGGCCCTGGCCCAGGCGCAATCGCGCATCCAAGCGATCGCGGCCGGCCAGCGACGCCTGCGGCTCGATATCGAGGCCGACGAGATCGAGGCCCGGCCTTATCTGGAGGATCTGCTGGCCGAAATCGGCAAGGCGGCCGAAGGGCGTCCGATCGAGATCGCCCTGGCGATGGATGCGATCCGCCTGCCGGGACGCGACGCCGTTTCCTTCGTCGTCGTCATCAACGAGCTGGTGACCAACGCGATCAAGCACGCCTTTCCGGACGGTACCGCCGGCAGTATCACGATCCGGCTCGCGCGCACGCCCGAAGAGAATCTCGTCCTTTGCGTCGAGGATGACGGCGTCGGCATGCCGGAAGACCAGCAGAGCGCCGGGCTGGGCAAGTCGGTTATCAACGCCCTGCTGCGCAGCATGCGGGGCGATATGGAGATTGCACCGCTGTCGCCCGGTGTCGCGCGGCCGGGTACCCGTGTCGCCGTCACCTTCCCGAAACGGGAGCAGCGGACCGAGGAGGACGCGGCAGCATAAGCCCTTTCTCAGCCCTTGTTCACGGCCTTGGAGACGAAGCGGCCGAGCTCGTCGGCCGAGAAGGGCTTGCGCACGAAGCGTATGTCGCGCAATTCGGGCGGAACCTCGCTGGGGGCGGAGCCGGAGACGAATACCAGCGGAGTGCCCTTGGCGCGCAGGCTGGCGGCGATCGCGAAGGTCTTTCCGCCGACGACGTCGATGTCGAGCAAGGCGCAGTCTATCGGCTGGTCGGCGGCACGCCGTGCCTGCGACACCGAGTCGACCACGATCAGCTCGGCGTCGCCGCCGAGCTCTTCGCTCACGGCGCTCTCGATATCCATCGCAATGAAGGGGTCGTCCTCGACGATGAGGACCCGAATACCGGCCATGAGACCCAGATCACCTTCCAACTTCACGACTCAACCCCAAGCTGTTTCCTGCTTGTGAGCTTGATGAACGCCCGCTCGGTCGGCCTTGTTCCGTTCTGAGCCGGATTGTCCGCCCCGAACCCTTCAAATTCAACTTAAATTGCCTGGATATGGTTAGGAAAGCGTAAGTACCTCCGATCAGCGCTTGCGCGGCGAGCGGACGAGACTGAGCTCGAAGGCGGTGACGCCGAGGGCGACATTGGCGCCCCGCTGGATGGGCAGGGACCGCGGCACCAGACGGACATCGCCGTCATGGCTGCCGAACAACCTTACATCACCTTCCTTGCGGGCATAGGGACCGCTGAGGACGCCGAGAGGTGCGCGCGCATAGGGCCCGTAGACCCGCCATGCGAGCAGGCTGCGCCCGACCGTCCTGGCGTCGAGCGAAAAACCACGGATCACTCCGGTATAGGTCTGAAGCGGCCCGCGTCGCGGGCGAAAGCGGCATTCGAGCGGCTTCTGTGTGGCCACGGCCTGGGCGAGGCCGGCGCCGATCGTGCAGGTCAGACGCCCCGCCGGCGCGGTGCTCTGCGCCAGGGCCGGAACTGCGGACAGGCTGGCACCGGCCGCCAAAGCGAGCATTGCGATAAGACGTCTCATTCACCTTCTCCTGCGCCCTACTCCGAATGCACCGCACCGACACGAGGCCGGTTTCGCCGAATCGTCCGCTGCGCCTCGAAACCGCACCAAAGCGCCGCAATCACTCCATAGTTCCCAAATAATCCGGAACCTCAATCCGGTGCTTGCGTTGATGGGAACTGACCAGTGGACGCGCGAATGCCAAAGCAAGGACAGACCAGCCCTGCGCAGATGTTCCCTACTCCCAAGCTGGCGCGCGATCTTCCGCCATTCTGGGACCTTGAACAACTTCTGCGCGAGGGTTTTGACCATGATTCGGCGCTGGCCGAGCTTGCTATCCGGCGTGAGAGCTGGTCGAGCGGAAGGCGTCCGCCACCGGCTGCGACCCAGCCCGACACGCCCGACGCCATCTTCACGATCGCGTCATAGGATGTCGCCGGGATCATTGACAGAAGCGGCTTGAAGCCGCCCGGCGCTGCTGGATATCGACATGGAGATGGTTGGCGTGGGCGGCGTCCGCGCCCGGACCCAGGACCGTCATGAAGGCGCCGCAGGCTGATTGGCGCACGCCGTCCAGGAAGCGCGACTGCTCCAGGCCCTTCGGCCGCTCGACCACCACGACCGCTCCGCCCTGTTTTTCCTCGCCCAGCTCGAAGGCGAAGATGTCGAGCGCCTGCCCCGTGGCGTGCTCGCTCAGCGCACCTGACGCCTGACGATTGCGCCGGCGGCATTCGTGCCCGCCGCCGACGCGCAACGCCGTCAGCTCGCGACCGAACGTCCCGCGCGCCAGAGGCTGAAGGCCGCTGTCGAGCCACAGCGAAACGGCCCGCGCCAGCTCACAGCTCAGCGTCGGTGGCGGCACCAGTTTGACCTGCCCCGGCCCGGCGGCGGTACGAACTGCAAGCGCCTCGACCACGACCGGATCGACCACGCGGCAGCCTTCCGCCTCCGGCTTCGGGGCCGGCGCGATCGGGCGAACCCTGTTCCCGGGGATGCCTGCCAGCATCCGCACGCAGCCACTGCCTTCTGTCGCGGAGACCGGCTTGTCCTCCGGCGGGATGATCGCCGGAGCCGAGGCGGGCTTCTGCAGGGAGGCGGGCCGCGGCGGGGGCCGTGGAGCGTTCGTCGGCTTGGCATCCTGGCTCGCGGCCCGATCGGCCTCGACCAATCCGGCGGAGGCGACGAGGGCTACCAAGCAACCCCACCAAATGGGCCTGCGCCGATACATGCGTTCAGCCGACGGTCGTGAACAGGACCGTGATCGAAGCCGCGACAATCAGCGCCGCCAGCAGAGCCATGGACATGGCCGATCTCCCTCGCATCCCCCGGGCCGGGGCAACGCGAGGGATGGCCGATTTGTTCCCGGTCACCTCGATCGGTGGGTCAGGCCGCCTTGCGGCCGGCGCGGCGATCGAAGAAAAGCGCCTGGCTGATCGCGGCCTTCACCGCTTCCGGCTGGAACGGCTTGGTGATCAGGAAGGCCGGCTCCGGGCGGTCGCCGGTGAGCAGACGCTCCGGATAGGCGGTGATGAAGATCACCGGCACCTCGATCGCGGCGAGGATTTCGTTGACCGCCTCGAGGCCGGAGCTGCCGTCGGCCAGCTGGATGTCGGCCAGCACCAGGCCCGGCCGCTTCTTGGCGACGAGCGCGATGGCCTCGCGATGTGTCCGGGCGACGCCGGTGACGTTGTGGCCGAGCTCCTCGACCATGGTCTCGATGTCGAGGGCGATGATCGGCTCGTCCTCGATGATCAGCACGTCGGTGGCGACCTGCTCGGCGATCTCCTGACCGGCGGTCTGAACGAGGGCTGCGGCGTTGCTCGGGGCGATGTTCATGACCTGCGCGACCTCCTCGATGGAGAACCCTTCGACCGTCCGCAGCAGGAAGGCCTGGCGCGAGCGCGGCGTCAGCGCGTCGAGATTTCGCTCGGCGGCGGAACGCTCCGTCTCCGGCGCCGATGCCTGGGTGTTGAGTCCTACGGACGACCACATCTGCAGGAACAGCCGGTAGAGGCCGACCCTCGCGCCGAGATCGCGCGGAAAGGTGCCGGGGTCGGCGATGAGCGCTTCCAGCGTCGCAACGACATAGGCATCGCCGCTGGCCTGCGTTCCGCTCAGCGCCCGGGCGAAGCGGCGCAGATACGGCAAATGCGGCGCGATTTCAGTGGCGATCGACATCTTGCTATCCCCCACGAAGTCCGGCCCGATCTGCTTTCGATGGCAGCTGATCGGGTCGGTTACGATCCAGAATTGAGAGGCGGAACCACCGATCGGACATCCGACCAGACAAAATCCCACGTCCATCAAAGTTGCAGGAGAGAAGCACTCAAGTTACTGTTATGACAAGAAAATTATTTTTCGTCCGGAATGGAACCTTTTGCTTTCGGCCTCGTTATTGGGCCGAATGAAGGTACGTTTCCGGGTGGTTGCGCGCTGGCGTGCCGATGAGCGTGCGTGGCGTGGTGGGGTGTGATCGGCGAACATGTCGGCATGCCAATGGAGCTAGGGTGATGAATTTGATGAATGCCGATCCGCCCGAAGCGGCAAGGGCCGAACCGGACGACGAGAGGGTGCTCGACCCGCGGGTGCAGGAATCGATCGGCCGATCCCTCAAGGCGCATTACGACGACCTGATCAGTGCGCCGGTGCCCGACCGGTTTCTGGTGTTGCTCGCCCAGCTCGAGGATACCGAACGGCGCCTCAAAGCCGAAGGCGGCTCCGATGAGCGCAGCTGACTTCAAGGACGGGCTGATCGCCGAGATTCCGAATCTGCGCGCTTTCGCGGCGTCGCTTTCGGGCTCGATGCAGCTCGCCGACGATCTGGTCCAGGACACGCTGCTCAAGGCCTGGGGCAATGCCGAGAAGTTCCAGCCCGGCACCAGCCTGCGGGCCTGGCTCTTCACCATCCTGCGCAACACCTATTACTCGCTCTACCGCAAGCGCGGGCGCGAGGTGCAGGACAGCGAAGGCACTTATGCCGACAGGCTCGCGACCCACGGCAACCAGGAGAGCCATCTCGACCTCGCCGATTTCCGCAAGGCACTGGCCAAGCTCCCCGAGGAGCAGCGCGAGGTGCTGATCATGGTCGGCGCCACCGGGCTGTCCTATGAGGAGACCGCCGAGATCTGCGGCGTCGCGATCGGCACGATCAAGAGCCGCGTCAACCGGGCACGCGCCAAGCTGGCGGAGCTCCTGTCCATCGGCGGCGTCGATGATCTCGGCCCCGATCGCCGAATCACCGCAGCCGTGCAGCGCGCCGGACCTGAACCCGTCGGCAGCTAGAGCAGGATGCGAAAAGGTGCGACCGGTTTTTCGCAGGGATCCTGCTCTGAGCTCCTGGAATCGATCACATTTTTTGATTCTGGATCGGTTCGATCCAGAATCATCGTGATCTGATGGCCCTTTCGCTGTTCAGGACGGTCCGCGGCCGCCTCCTGGCACTGATGGTCGCGATCGTCCTGCCCATCGCCTGCCTGACGGCGGCGGCGGCGGTCGCGACCTATCGGACGGTGTTCGAGGCAATCCAGACATCCCAGGCGCGTGCAGCGGATGATTTCGCAGTGCGCGCCCGCGTTTGGTATCGCGGCGCGCTGCGCTCGCTCGTCGCCAGCTCCACAGCGATCCGGGCGGCAGCGCCGGCGGTGGACAGCTGTGGGCGCATCGCCGAGAAGGCCATTGCCGCGGTCTACGGCTACGAGTCACTGCTGCTGCGGGTCTCCGGCCAGCCGGACTGTGTCGGTGGGCTCGGAGGCAGCATCCCGCGCGGTGAGCTCACGGCCGTGGCGAACCAGCTCGCCACGCGGCCTCCCATCAAGCTCTGGGGCGGCACCGAGTTTACCAAGGCCCGCTACGATCAGGTGACGATCGCCGGCCGCTCCTATCTCGCCATCTATAGCGAGTTCGATGGAGGCGATGCGCTCCTGCTCACCAAGCCGGACCCGCTCGACGATACCTTCGACCTCGGCAGCAGCGACAAGGGCATGATGGCAGCGCTGCTCCGGCGCGGCGGCGACGTCGTGGTCGCACGCGGCGGCGCGCAAGCCGATGCATCCTGGCTTCCGAACGCCGAGATCGTACCCGAACCGACCGCGCATTGGGTTGCGCGGAGCCGGGCCGGACCAAGCCGGACCTACGCAGCCCGCATGGTGGCCGAGCCGGATCTCTATGTCGTGGCGAGTTTCGACGGCACGGCGGAGCAAGCTGCGCGGACGCAGTTCTACATTCTGCTGCTCGCACCCCTGCTGACGCTGACTCTCCTCGGCCTGGTCTATATGAAGGCGATCGACCAGCACTGCGTGCGCTGGCTGCGCGGTATCGAGACCACGGCCCGGGCGAGGTCGAGCTCGGCCAGTGCCCACGTCCCGCTCTCCGACGAGATGCCGCGCGACATCCGCAGCGTCGCCGAGGCCTTCAATGCCATGGTCGACGAGCAGGAGGTGCGCCAGAGCAAGCTCAGGCTCGCGCTCGACGACAACCGTTTCCTGGTCCGCGAATTGCACCATCGGGTCAAGAACAGCCTCCAGGTGGTGCAGAGCTATATCGGCCTGACCAAGCGCGACCATCGGGGCGAGGCGCGGATGGCGCTGTCGGATGCGGAGTGCCGCGTCCATGTGCTGTCGGCCGCCTATCGCTTCACGCTCGCCGACGGCGAGATGCAGCCCGTGCGGATCGACCTGTTCCTCGACGACGTCGTGGCGATGGTCTCCAGCCTGATTCTCGCCCGCGGCCAGCGGCTCGAAAGCCGCATCGAGACGCAAGCTGTCCTGCCGATCGATCGGATCATCCCGCTCGGCTTCCTGATCGTCGACGTGGTCAGCCGGGTGCTGCGCACAGCTCCGGGCATCGGCCTCGAACTCGCCGTGACCGCAGCCGGCGACGGCATCCTCGATATCGCCATCAGCTCCGACCGCGACACCACGCAGATCGCGCCGCCGCGCCTGTTCGCCGGACTTCTGATGCAGATCGAAGCCGTGGAGATCAGCCCGCCGCAGGGGCGCAGCCTCGGCGTCTGGCGCTTGAGTCACGGCGCTCAGCGCCAGAGCGACGAGGCTCAGCCGAGCTTGTCGACCGGCGTGATCTCGACGCCGACGCTGAGTCCGAGGAAGGCGCCGGTCGGCCCGACATAGCTTCCCGACACCGGCGAAGCATCCTCCGGTACACGCGCCACCGCGACCCGCAGCAATTGCCGGTCGGCGACGAGGTCGTTGGTCGGATCGAATTCGACCCAGCCGTCATTGGGAATGAAGACGTCGGCCCAGGCATGGGTCAGCCCGGCCACGGAGGTCATCGCCCCGCCCTGCGGCGAGCGGTCATGGATATAGCCGGTGACGAAGCGCGCTGCGAAGCCGAGCCGGCGCGCCAGCTCGATGAACAGCCAGGCGTAGTCGCGGCATGAACCCGCCCCCGCTTGCAGGGTATCGAGCGGATGCTGCGTCCCCTCGTCGAAGCGCACGGCATAGCTCAGGCTGGCGTTGATCTCATGCGCCAGGGCACGCAGCAGGTGGCCGCCGTTGAGCCGGGTCCGGAACGCCTGCAGCCAGGCGTCGAGCGCGCCATGGGGATCGGCGGCAGCCAGATCGAGATAGGGCTGGAGGACGGCCCGCTCGGCCGGGGTGTAGTTGATATCGGAGCTATCAATGTCGGGCTCGAGCCTGGAGCGCGGCAGGGCCGAGCCGAAGCGCTGGACGACGAGCTCGCTGACGACATCGAGCGTGTCCGACGGGCCAGCGAAGCTCGCCATGGCGACGGGGTTGCCATAGGCATCGTGCATCCAGCGCAGCGCGGCCGGCGGCGAGATGGCGATCGCGGTGTCGATGACGCGCAGATCGAACGAATCGCGCGGGCGCAGCATCAGCCGGTGGGGGCCGAAGACGACCGGCTCGGCGTAGCGATAGGTCGTCGCGTGGCGAATGCGCAGATACATTTGATCTCCAGCCGATCCATCTTACCTCGCCATCATGCGAAAAGCCGCCTCGCGGCGGCTTTGCTGGTCAGGCAGGTCAACTACGCGCGAGCGCCGGATCGGTTCCGGAGTTTTACCGCAGAACGGTGTTGCCCTTGAGGCTGGCCTCGCGCTGCGAGGTCGGGACGACGCGATGAGCGAAATCACGGCGCATCTCGGCCGGATTGACCGCCGCGAACTGGACGTCGGCCGGGGCGCCACGCTGGAGCTTGGTCTGTGCGACCGCTTCCGAGCTCTCGCCGAAACCGTTCTGGTACGAGGCGCCCATGGTCAAGGCGGTCACGACCAGCGCCATGCCGCCGAAGAAGGTAGCAGCGCGCTTGAAGGGGGCAAGGCTGGCAGTCGGCATCTTCGCTCTCCCGGTTCGTGTGGTCGTTCTTGAAAGGCGGAACGGCTTTTCAACCCGTCTGGCAGGGAATTGTTCCGGTTTGCGCGAAAATCGCAGCGATCCCGATTCTTTCTTCGGGGGCGATTCGTTTTTCAGGCGACCGAGCGATCATTGGCGGCTTCGCGCCGGCGGAAGAGCCGCCAGAGCGACCGGGTCAGGCGCTTCGAGGTCAGATGCGCGCCGGCCTCGCGCTTCTCGAAGGTGATCTTGCGCTCGTGGAAATCCTCGAGGCCAGGCCGATGCCCGACGCTGATGATCGTCGCATAGGAGAGTTCGCTGTCGATCAGCCCGAGCAGGGAATCCTGGCTGGCCTCGTCGAGAGCCGAGGTCGCCTCGTCCATGATGATGATGTCGGGCTTCTGAATCAGCAGCCGGGCGAAAGCGATGCGCTGACGCTCGCCGCCGGACAGGGTCTGGTCCCAACGCTCCTCCTCGTCGAGCCGTCGCCCGAGCGAGGCGAGCCCGCAGCGCTTCAGCGCGTCCCTGACCGCTTCGTCGTCGACGCGGCTCTCGGCTTCCGGATAGAGCAGCACGTCGCGGAGCGTGCCGATCGGAAGATAGGGCTTCTGCGGCACGAAGGCGATACGCTTGCCCGGGGGCAGCTTGATCGAGCCCGCGCCCCACGGCCAGAGGCCCGCGATCGCACGGATCAAGGTGCTCTTGCCCGTGCCGCTCTCGCCGGCGACCAGGACCTTCTCGCCGGCCTCGATCACGATCGACGCATCGGCGATGACGATCCGCCCGTTGAGATGGGCGATCGACAGATCCGCGATATGGATGTCGTCGTCCTCGCTCTCGCCCAGCTCGATCTGGGTCTCGCCTTCCATGATCGTGCCGACGTCGAGCGCCTCCAGCGCTTCGGCCAGCTCGTCGACGCGTCTCACCGAGGCGAACCACTCCGCCAGCCGGACGAAATTGTCGACGAACCAGATCAGGGCGGCCTGCACCGCGCTGAAGGCGGCGACGACCTGCATGACGGCGCCCAGGGTGATCTCGCCCGAGAGGTATTTCGGCGCGATCAGCAGCAGCGGCACGATCGGGAACAGCGCGCCATTGGTGTTCAGCACGATGGCGATGACGCCCTGCTGCCGGATCACCTTCAGCCAGGCAGCGACGACGCGACCATAGTTCTCTCCGACCGAATCGCGCTCGTCGGCGTCGCCCTTGATCAGGGCGATGCTCTCGGCGTTCTCGCGCAACCGCGTCATCTCGGCGCGAAACTGCGCCTCGGCCTCGTTCTTGGCGGCGATCCGGGGCACCAGGGGGCGCCCGGCAAAATAGGCCGCGATCGAGGCGATGACCGCGTAGACGATCGCGGCGATCGCCATGTAGCTGGGTATGACGATCTCGGCCCCGGCGAGCGTGAAATGCGCCGAGCCTGCGACTTGCCACAGGATCGCGGCGAAGGTCACCGCGGTCACGAAGGCGCTGAGCAGGCCGATGGCGAACTCGACCAGGGGCTCGATGGAAAGGCGGACATCCTCGGCGATGCGGTACTCGGGGGCGCTCTGTTCGCGCGCGACGAACTGCATCCGGTAATAGCGCTGGTCGGCGATCCACCAGCCCGCGAGGCGATGCGTCAGCCATTCGCGCCAGCGCATCTGCAGCAGCATCCGACTGATCACCAGGCAGGACAACGATGCAGCCGACGCCGCGACGATCAGCGGCAGCCAGCCGACAGCCGTCCAGATCTTGTCGAAATCGCGCTTTTCCAGCGCGTCGAAGAAAAGCCGGTTCCAGCTGTTTATGCCGACTGCGGCACCGAGCTGGGCGGCGACGAAGAGCAGCACCGCGAGGGTGAGTCCCCAGGCGCGCAATCTGGTCTTGCCGCGCCAGAAACCCAGGGCGACACGAAAGAACTGGCGCAAGCGCGAGCGCCGCAGCCCGGAGGCACGTGATTTCATGCGGCGGCCTCCCCAGCCGATCTGCTAATGCCGAGACGAAGCGCGATTGCTAAGCCAACGCTTTCGCGCCACACACAAACGCAAAGCATTCGCCGCGGGTTCCGGCGAATGAAGGAGCCGGGCGTGATCGTCGCATCGAGCAATCATCGCAATCACCGCAGCCCGTCCTGCCTGGCCTGTCCGTTGCGGCTGAAACCTGCCTTCAAGGACAAATCCGACGAGGAGATCCGCTTCATCCAGGAGATGAAGCTTGATCACCGGCAATTGCCGGCCGGCGCCGACATCATCCATCCCGGCCAGGAGGATGCCGAGCTCTACACGCTCTTTTCCGGCTGGGCCTTCCGCTACAAATCGCTGCCGGATGGACGCCGGCAGATCCTCAATTTTCTTTTGCCCGGCGATATCGTCGGCCTGCAGGCCTCGCTGCTTAGCGCCGCCCAGCACGGCATCGAGGCGCTGACCGAGGTCGAGCTCTGCGTCTTCCCGCGCCGGCGCACCTATGAAATGTTCGGGCGGATGCCGGCACTCGCCTATGAGCTGGCCTGGCTCGGCTCGCGCGAGGAGAGCCTGATCGACGAGAACCTGACCTCGGTCGGCCAGCGCAATGCGCAGGAGCGGATCGCGGCGCTGGTGATCTCGCTCTACCGCAGGGCCGACGCGCTCGGCCTGGTTGCCGAGAGGAGCTTCGTCTTTCCGTTGACGCAGCAGCAGCTCGCCGATGCGCTCGGCCTTTCGCTGGTCCATACCAGCAAGACTTGGGCCCGCCTGCGCAAAGCCGGGATGTTCTCGCTCGAGCGCGGCCGCCTGACCATCCACAATCCGCGCCTGACCGAGCGCATGGCGCTGCTGTTCGAGAGCGAGCTTCACCCGCGTCCGCTGATTTGATCGCTGAGGGCCGTGCGGGCGGCCAAGAAATCGCTGGATTCGACCCGCTCTTGACCCCATATGACAGCGGCGTAACGTCACGGCATTGTCATGTCGCTCCGGCGCGGGCTTTTTGCCTGGCCGCATCGAGGTTCTGGATGGCCCATTCCGCTTCCGGTCAGCGCCTGCGCGCCACTCGCCTCGGGCGCTCGTCCGTGGCAGCGCGGCTGGAGCATGAGGTGCGGCTGACGGCGGCGGATTTCGCCGACAGCGTCGCAGAGGCCAGGCTTCGGGTCGCCGCGGCGCGCTACAAGGTCGAGGACGAGGTCCGCAATACCGCCGGCAAGCTGAAATCGCAGGTGCGCAAGGCGGCCGACGAGGCCAAGGCCCGGTTCAGCGACGATGCCCGCTTCCTCAAGTCCTGGATCGATTCGCCTGGAAGGACCGGCGCGGTCGCGCCGTCGAGCCCTTTCCTGGCCCGGCGCATGGCTTCCTATGTCGATCCGCAGGCGCAAGGGCCGGTGGTCGAGATCGGCCCCGGCACCGGCCCGGTCACCGAAGCGCTGATCGAACGCGGCATCGATGAAGCCAGGCTGATCCTGGTCGAGTACAGCCCGGAATTCTGCGACTTGCTGCGTCGTCGCTTCCCGCGGGCAACCGTCATCGAGGGCGATGCCTATGCGCTCTCGACCACGCTCGCCGGGCATCTGACCGACAGGGCGAGCGCGGTGGTGTCCTCGCTGCCGCTGTTCAACAAGCCGCCGGCCGAGCGGACCGAACTGGTGCAGGACGCCTTTGCCAATGTGCTCAACCCCGGCGCTCCCTTCATCCAGTTCACCTATGCGGTGATCTCGCCGGTGCCGCGCAAGGGCTCCGGCCTCAAGGCCCAGGTCTCCGACTGGGTGCTGCGCAACATCCCGCCGGCGCGCGTCTGGGTCTATCGCCGCGCCAAGCCGTGACGGCGTGGGCTTGACGTCAGCCCTGCCTCACTCCGACATCACGAACTGAGAACGCCGGACCCAGCAGTCCGGTTATCAAGTCGGAGTGACCATGCCAAAAATCCTCGTCTTCGCCGGCTCCTGGCGCCCGGGTTCGATGAATACCCGGCTCGCAACCCTGATCGCGAGGAATCTGCAGGATGCCGGAGCCGAGGTGACGCAGATCTCGCTCGGCGACTACCCGCTGCCGCTCATCGACGCCCGTGCCTATGACAACGATCCGCCTGCCGAGGCGAAGGCGCTGGCGGCGCTGGTCGATGGTCATGACGGGCTCTTCATCGCCAGCCCCGAGTACAATTCCGGCTATCCGCCGGCACTGAAGAACGCGCTCGACTGGATCAGCATTGTCCGCTCCGGCGGCCCCGGGCTGCGCGGAAAGACCGTCGCGATCGGTGGCGCCTCTGCCGGCAATCTCGGCACCTATCGCTGCCTGACCCAGCTGCGCACCGTCCTCGAGCTCGGCTTCGGCGCGCTGCTCGTGCCGGACATGCTCGCGGTCAACGGCGCCGACAAGGCCTATGGCGAGGATGGCGACTTCACCGACAAGCGCCTGAAGGGCATGCGCGACAAGATGGTGGCCCGGCTGGTGAAGGTCGCGGCGCTGCATCCTTAGGGCGCGGTTACTCCATCCCGCACAGCCCGCTCGCCGGCGACAGGCGCCAGAGCCCGTCATCGGGCCTGGCGGGAATCCGCGCGGCGCCGTCGGCGATCTCCTCGGCATCGTAGGGGTTGGGATTGGCGATGATGCCGGCATTGCGGATGTCGAGCGTGCCGTTCGGGCCGCGCTGGATCCGCCAGTTGCCGGCCTCCCATTCCGGCACGCAGCGCAGCGCCTGCCCGGCCGGCTTGCAGATGCCGCCGAGCTGGTAGTCGAAGCGCTGATCGGCCTTCACGCGCTGGCGCAGGTTGAGATAGAGCGCGACGTAGAAGCCGCCCTGGCCGGCTTCGGCCCAGTTCTGCGGCAGATGGACGAGGCGGATCCGCGTGACCTTCTGCTGCGGGTGGCTGGCGAGATGGGCGGCATCATAGGTCCGCTCCCAGCAGGCGGCCTTCGCCGGCGGCAGCTCGCGCTCCAGCGGCCGGGCTTGCGCAAAGGCGGCAAGGCAGCAAATGGCGACAATCAGGGGCAAGCGCATCATGGCTCTCCTTGCCGGATCGCCGCAGCGTGAGGCGCGGGCCGCGGCCGATCCGCCCGGCTTGTGCGAACCGGGGATGGAATCGCGCAATGGCTGGCCATTGTGCTCCGAATCCGGCACATCCTCCACATGTCATCGCCCCGCGAATCAGAAGCCCGCGCGATCCTGAAGTCGGCCTTCGGCTATGACGATTTCCGCCCCGGGCAATGGGAGGTGATCGAGGCCGCGCTCGCCGGCCGCGACGTCTTCGCGGTGATGCCGACCGGCTCGGGCAAGTCGATGTGCTACCAGCTGCCAGCGCTGGTCACCGGCGGTTTGACGCTGGTGGTTTCGCCGCTGATCGCGCTGATGCGCGACCAAGTCGGCCAATTGGTGCGGGCAGGCGTCGCCGCCGCCTCGCTCAACTCGATGAACAGCGAGGCCGAGGCGGCCCAGGCCTGGGACAAGCTCAATTCCGGCGAGCTGCGGCTCCTCTTCGTCTCGCCCGAGCGTCTGGCCGGCGAGGGCCTCGTCGCCCGCCTGCGCCGCCTTGGCGTGACACGGCTGGCCATCGACGAGGCGCATTGCGTCTCGCAATGGGGCCACGACTTCCGGCCGGAATATCGTCTGCTCTCGAAGGTGCGCGAGGCGCTCGGCGACGTTCCGGTGACGGCGCTCACGGCGACCGCCGACCGCCAGACGCGCGATGACATCGCCCAGCAGCTCTTCCCGGCGCCGCCGCACCTCGTCGTCCATTCCTTCGACCGGCCGAACCTGAAGCTCGCCTTCGCGCCGAAGGATCAGCCGCGCCGGCAGATCGACGACTTCCTGAAGGTCCATCGCGGCGGCTCCGGCATCGTCTACTGCTCCTCGCGCGGCCGTACCGAGCGGCTGGCGCAGGGTCTCAGCGAAAAGGGCTGGAAGGCCTATCCCTACCATGCCGGGCTGGAGCAGGCGGAGCGCAACCGCAACCAGGACATCTTCCTGCAGGAGGACGGCGTCGTCGTCTGCGCCACCATCGCCTTCGGCATGGGCATCAACAAGCCGGATGTGCGCTTCGTCGTCCATGCCGACATGCCGGGCTCGATCGAGAGCTACTACCAGGAGATCGGCCGCGCCGGCCGCGACGGGCTGCCGGCTGATACGCTGACCCTCTACGGCGTCGACGACATGGCGCTGCGTCGCCGCCAGATCGACGAGAAGCAGATCGACGAGGAGCGCCGCCGCATCGAGCACAAGCGCCTCAACGCGATGATCGACTTGTGCGAATCGGCGCTGTGCCGGCGCTCGGCGCTCCTGTCCTATTTCGGCGAGGAGGTCGCTCCCTGCCGGCACGGTGAGGCGCAGTTCCGCTGCGATCTCTGCGGGCCGACCGCGCCCGAGCTCGCCGACGCGACGCTCGATGCGCGAAAATTGCTCTCGGCGGTGATCCGCTCCGGCCAGCGCTACGGCGCCGGCCATCTCGCCGACATCCTGACCGGGACCCAGACGGAGGCGATCCGGCGCCAGAACCATGACGGCCTTAAGACCTTCGGCGTCGGCAACGACAAGCCCAAGGGAGCCTGGATGGCGATGGCCCGCAAGCTCTTCGCCGCCGGCGCACTCGCCGAGGCCAGCACCGAGCATGGCGGCTTCTGCCTGACCGGGAAGGGCGAGGATATCCTGTTCGGGCGCGAGCCGATCGCGCTGCGGGTCGACCCGCTCGCGGAACGGCGCTCGCGCCGCGGCCAGCGCGAGGCAGCGCGCGCCGACGGGCTCGATGGCGACACCGCCGCCCTGTTCGAGCATCTGCGCCAGCTCAGGCTGAGCATCGCGCGCGAGGAAGGCGTCGCCGCCTACATCATCTTCACCGACCGGACGCTGATCGCCATGGCGCGGGAGCGTCCGCTCGGCCTCGACCAGATGCGCGCGATCGAAGGGGTCGGCGAACGCAAGCTCACCCAATACGGCGAGGTTTTCCTGGATGCGATCGCGACCTTCACTGGCTAAATCAGCGACTCTCGCGTACGTACGCGCACGCACGTGAAAAAGCCATCCTGAAGCACTATATTCTCCTGACGAATCAAGATCATCGCGGGCGCCTGCTGGCCCGCCGAAGGACCCCATCATGAGCGATTCTGCCCGCGACCTCGAGGATGCCGCCTATGGCGCCGATTCCATCAAGGTTCTCAAGGGCCTGGATGCGGTGCGCAAACGCCCCGGCATGTATATCGGCGATACCGATGACGGCTCGGGCCTGCACCATATGGTCTACGAAGTCGTCGACAACGCCATCGACGAGGCGCTCGCCGGCCATGCCGACCTCGTCACGGTGACGCTGAACGCCGACGGCTCGGTCACCGTCACCGACAATGGCCGCGGCATCCCGACCGATATCCACAGCGAGGAAGGCATCTCGGCGGCAGAGGTCATCATGACCCAGCTCCATGCCGGCGGTAAGTTCGACCAGAACTCCTACAAGGTCTCGGGCGGTCTGCACGGCGTCGGCGTCTCGGTCGTCAACGCGCTCTCGATCTCGCTGAAGCTCCGGATCTGGCGCGGCGGCAACGAGCATTTCATGGAGTTCCGCCATGGCGATGCGGTTGCCCCGCTCGCCGTCGTCGGCCCGGCCGGGGACAAGCGCGGCACGGAGGTGACGTTCACGCCCTCCCAAGAAACCTTCACGATGATCGAGTTCGACTACAAGACGCTCGAGCACCGGCTGCGTGAGCTCGCATTCCTGAACTCGGGCGTGCGCATCGTGCTGACCGATGCCCGCCATGCCGAGGTCGTGCGCGAGGAATTGATGTACGAAGGCGGCGTCGAAGCCTTCGTGCGCTATCTCGATCGCGCCAAGACGCCGATCATCTCCAAGCCGGTGATGCTCTCGAACGAGAAGGACGGCATCACCGTCGACGTCGCCCTGTGGTGGAACGACAGCTACCACGAGAACGTGCTCTGCTTCACCAACAACATCCCGCAGCGCGATGGCGGCACCCATCTTGCCGGCTTCCGAGCCGCGCTGACGCGGCAGGTCACCGGCTATGCCGAGACGTCCGGCATTTCGAAGAAGGAAAAGGTCTCGCTGACCGGCGACGATTGCCGCGAGGGCCTGACCGCGATCGTCTCGGTCAAGGTGCCGGATCCGAAGTTCTCCTCGCAGACCAAGGACAAGCTGGTTTCCTCGGAGGTCCGCCCGGTCGTCGAGAACGTCGTCAACCAGGCGCTCTCGACCTGGCTCGAAGAGCATCCGAACGAGGCCAAGACCATCGTCGGCAAGGTGGCCGAGGCCGCCGCCGCCCGCGAGGCCGCCCGCAAGGCGCGCGACCTTACCCGCCGCAAGGGCGCGCTCGACATCGCCTCGCTTCCAGGCAAGCTGGCTGATTGCCAGGAGAGGGATCCGGCGAAGTCCGAGATCTTCATCGTCGAGGGTGATTCGGCCGGTGGGTCGGCCAAGCAGGGCCGGGCCCGCGAGTACCAGGCCGTCCTGCCGCTCCGCGGCAAGATCTTGAACGTCGAGCGCGCGCGCTTCGACAAGATGCTGTCCTCCGACCAGGTCGGCACCCTGATCACGGCGCTCGGCACCGGTATCGGGCGCGACGAGAAGGACTCGAGCGCCTTCAACATCGAGAAGCTGCGCTACCACAAGATCATCATCATGACCGACGCCGATGTCGACGGCGCCCATATCCGTACCCTGCTGCTGACCTTCTTCTATCGGCAGATGCCGGAGCTGATCGACCGCGGCCACCTCTTCATCGCCCAGCCGCCGCTCTACAAGGCGGCGCGCGGCAAGTCGCAGACCTATCTCAAGGACGAGCGCGCGCTCGAGGACTACCTGGTCGATTCAGCGCTCGACGGCGCCGTCTTCCGCACCGGCGACGGAGCTGAGCGCGGCGGCACCGACCTGCGCGCTCTGATCGAGGAAGCCCGCAACGTCCGCCACACGCTGTCTCAGCTGCATTCGCGCTATGACCGGCGCGTCGTCGAGCAGACCGCGATCGCTGGCGCTCTGCGCCCGCAGGGCGAGCGCAGCGAGGCCGAGCTCGCCGAGGCGGCGGCCTATGTCGCGCGCAGGCTCGATGCGATCTCGGACGAGATCGAGCGCGGCTGGGAGGGCAGGGCCGCCGATGGCGGCTTCACCTTCTCGCGGCTGGTGCGCGGCGTGAAGCAGGTCGTCTCGCTCGATGCCGGACTTCTCGCCAGCGCCGAAGCGCGCAAGCTCGACGCCGCAGCCGTCTCCTTGCAGGAGGCCTATGCCAAGCCTGGCGTGCTCAGCCGCAAAGGCGACGACCATGTCGTCAACGGCCCGAGCGACCTGTTCGACGCGATCAACGCCATCGGCAAGAAGGGCGTTTCGCTGCAGCGCTACAAGGGCCTCGGCGAGATGAACCCCGACCAGCTCTGGGAGACGACGCTCGACCGCGACGTGCGTTCGCTGCTGCGCGTCAAGAACGACCAGAACGACGAGGCCGACGACCTCTTCGTCAAGCTGATGGGCGACGTGGTCGAACCGCGCCGCGAATTCATCCAGACCAATGCGCTGAACGCGACGGTCGATACCTGAGCGGTGTGGTGATCTGGCTCAAATGACTAAATTGTCACTAGAGCCTAGATCAGTTCAGCGGCACGGCTGGCGAAGGCGGCTGCCAAACGCCCCGTTCCAGCGGCGTCGGCTGCATTGGCCGTTCCGGTCCTGGCGCGTGCGGCAATGCCCTCGAAGATCATCGACCAGCGGAACAGCGCGAAGACCATGTGAAAGGTGTCGAGCCTGACGCCATGGCGCGCTTCGCCGTCATAGGCCGCCAGATAGCTCTCCAGCGAAGGGATCGCTAGCGTCGGAAGATCGAGCCCTCGAATACCGCCATATTCGTCGGGAGCGGAAACCCAGGCCATCGCGCTGTGAGCCAGATCCGCCAGCGGGTGGCCGAGGGTGGAGAGCTCCCAGTCCAGCAGGGCCACGATACGCGGCTCGGTCGGATGGAACATCAGGTTCCCGATGCGGTAGTCCCCGTGGACGATCGAGGTGGCATCGTCCGAGGGGATATGCTGTGGCAGCCAGGCGATGAGACGGTCGACGTCAGCATCGTCCCGTGTGCGGATGTCCGCCCATTGCCGGCTCCAGCGGCTCACCTGTCTGATGAAGTAGTTGCCGGGGCGGCCATAGTCACCGAGGCCCACGCCAGCAAAATCGACATTGTGCAGGGCGGCGAGCGTGCGTGCCATCGCGGCGTACATGGCGCCCCGCTCCCGCGGCGACACACCAGGCAGGGTGCAATCGTGGAAGACGCGGCCGTCCAGGCGCTCCATGAGGTAGAACGGTGTGCCGACCACGGTTCGGTCGTCGCAATAGAGCAATGCCGAGGGCACGGGCACGCTGCTGTCCTTCAGCGCGCTGATGATGCGGTGCTCCCGGTCCACGGCATGGGCCGAGGGCAAGAGCTCGCCCGCGGGCTGCTTGCGCAGGACCAGCCGGCGATTGTCGTAGGTCAGGAAGAAAGTGGGGTTCGACTGACCGCCGGAGATCGGCTCCAGCCGCATCGGTCCTTCGAGCTCCGGCAGCGCGCGGCGCATGAAGGCATCGAGCCTGTCCAGATCGAAGCTCATGGCGCCGCCACCGGCCAGCGCCAGAAGTCGGCCTTCTCCTGCGACAGGAAGCGGTTCAGCACCATCTGGTGGACCTCGTCCGCCCCGTCCACCAGGCGTGCCTGGCGTGCGTAGCGATAGATCCACTCCAGCACGGTATCGCGGGAATAACCGCGTGCACCGTTGATCTGAATAGCCATGTCGGCGGCCTGATGCAGCGTGTTGGCCGCCTGGATCTTTGCCATGGAGATTTCCTTGCGGGCGAGATTGCCGCGGTCCAGCTCCCAGGCCGCCTTCATCGTCAGGAGCCTGCCGATCTCGATGCTCATGGCGGCCTGGCCGAGCTTCATCTGCACGCTTTCCCGCTCCGCCAAGGCTACTCCAAAGCTGTGCCGTTCGACGGCATAGGCGCGGGCGATCTCGACGCATCTCCTGGCGAGGCCGAGCCAGCGCATGCAATGGGTGAGCCGCGCCGGGCCCAGACGAATTTGCGTGACCTTGAGCCCATCGCCTTCGCCCATCAGCACATCTTCGGGGGAGATCGCCAGGCCGTCGAACTCCAGCTCGCAATGCCCGCCATGTTCTTCCGGCCCCATGATCGCAATGCGCCGAAGGATGCGCCAGCCCGGTTGATCCCGGTGGAAAAGGAAGGCGGTCAAACCCTTGCGGGGATCGTCCGAGGTGCGGGCCATCACGATGAAATGGGCGGCCTCCGCGGCACCCGTGATGAACCACTTGCGGCCGTAGATCCGATAGGATCCGTCCGCCTGTCGTTCGGCCCGTGTCAGCATCATCGATGGATCCGAGCCGCTGCCGGGATGGGGTTCGGTCATGGCGAACGCCGAGCGCACCTCGCCACGCGCGATCGGCGCGAGCCAGCGGGCCTTCTGCGCGGGGGTCGCGACCTTCTCCAGCACCATCATGTTGCCGTCGTCGGGAGCGGCGGAGTTGAAGATCGCCGGCCCGAAGATGGACCGGTTCATCTCTTCGTAGCAGGCCGCCATGCCGACGCGGCCGAGGCCGAGGCCACCGTGCTCGGGCGCCAGTTGAATACACCACAGCCCTGCCGCGCGCGCCCTCGCGCGCATCGCATCGAGCAGATCGAGGCGGATGTTCTCGTGATCGTCATAGGATGCCGGATCAGCCTCCAGCGGGACGATCTCCCGCGCCACGAAATCCTCGATGCGGCTGCGGATGTCTTCGGTTGCGGCAGGCAAGCTGAAATCCATGGCGAAGCCCTCAGAGGGAGGAAACGAGGTGCCCGCCGTCGACCGGCATCGAGGCGCCGGTCACATGGGCGGAGGCGTCGGAGCAGAGGAAGAGAAGCGGCCCGTCGAGGTCCGAGAGCTGTCCCAACCGGCGTGTCGGAATGCGGCGGATCAGGGCCTTGCCGGCCTCGCTCGCAAAGAATTCGCGGTTGAGATCCGTCTCGGCATAGCCGGGGCACAGCGCGTTGGCCCGGATGCCGTGACGCGCCCATTCGAGCGCCATAGACCTGGTGAGCTGCAGAAGTCCCGCCTTGGAGGCGCTGTAGGCTGCGACCTGTCCGGCGACACGGACACCGAGGATGGAAGCGACATTGACGATGTTGCCTCCCTTCCCGTCCGCGGCCATCACACGGGCCGCGGCCTGGCCGACGATGAAGGCTCCTTTGAGATTGGTGTCCATGATGCGGGTCCAGGAGGCTTCGTCCTGATCGAGTAGCGGCGTCGTGGTGGTGACGCCCGCATTGTTCACCAGCATCTCGAGGCGCCCCGACGCGGCTAGCACTGCGGCCATGGCGGCATCCGCCGAAGCACGCTCCGTCACGTCGAGACTGATCGCCAGCGCCTCGCCTCCGGCCGCGCGGATACGGTCACAGCGGGCTTGGCAATCAGCGCTTCGGCGAGCCGCCATGGCTACCCGAGCACCTGAGGCCGCGAGAATCTCGGAGAAATGCGCGCCGAGACCTCGGGAGGCTCCAGTTATCAGAACCGTACGGCCCTCGAACGACGCGTGGAAGCTCATCGAGGTCTCTCCGCGATCTTGCTTCGTTGGGTTCATAGAGCGAGCGCTCGCTTTATAGACATCGGTGCCGGCATGTTGCAATAGGGGCCGTGCAAAGGGCTCTTTGAGAAGGAGCGGAGCGTGAGACCATCTCCGCCAGTCGCGGTTATGCCTCCTATTCGCCTGGACTTGTCGATGGAGGCGCTGGCAGAGCGGACCTTGGCGCGCCATCTGGACACCGTGCGCGTGAAGAAGCCGCAGGTCGCGACGAAACGCCTGGCGCGAATCCTGGACAGCACGCTCACCCTCGCCAACCAGGTCGGCTTTCACTCGATGAGTCTGCGCGACCTGTCCGAGCATGCCGGGCTGAGCATGGGAGCGCTCTATGCCTACTTCGACTCCAAGGAGACCCTGCTGCTGATGATCCTCGGCACCGTGTCCGAGGTCGTCGAGGAAACGCTCGGCGATGCGCCCAAGGAGCTCCCGCCTATCGAGCGACTTCGCTGGCTTCTTGCCTCCCATGTCGCTCTGACCGAGGCGCTGTTGCCATGGTTCATCTTCGCGTACATGCAAGCGAAGAGTTTTCCGCCGCGGGCGCGCGCCATGGCCGTCGCGGCTGAGCGCATGACGGAGAGCCTCCTCGCCGAGATCCTGGCGGAGGGGAAAACCCTCGGGACGTTCGAGATCGACGATGTCGAGATGTGCGCGGCCTTGATCAAGCCGATGCTCCAGGACTGGTACGTCAAGCGTTCCAAGTATCGACGCCGCCACATTACCGCGGAAGCCTTCGCACATTCGCTCAGCGCATTCGTGGAGCACGCGATCCAGCTTCGGCACGCCGGTGCCCTTGCCGGATAGGAGGATCATTGGGCGCAGCACAGGCAGTGGCCGGGCGCGATTCCGGACACCTTGATCCCAAGGCACCGCGTATCCTCGTGCGGCGCCTGCAGACGAGGATTGCGCCTCGTTCCCGGGGGGCGTCGGGAACAACCGACGTAGGAATGCTATGATCCCTGTGCGCGCCGCTAGGCTGTCCCCACATGCGAGAACGCCCGCAGGAGGAGCCTGCGGGCGGGGAAAGCGCCTGGGTTTCTGCCTTATTTCCCAAGGGGAGCCAAGGAAGACTCCCGCGCCCTTCGCCCTGGGGGACAGGGAGGCGAAGGGCGCGGCGACCGCTCAGAAACGGTCGTAACGGTCGTGATAGCGGCGGCCATGGGCCGGGGCCCAGGGCGGCGGACCGCCGCGGCGGTGGCCGTAGCCGTAGCCGCGGTCATAGCCGCGATGGTGGCGGCCATAGCGCTGCTGGCGTTCCATATTGCGCTGGATCTCCCACATCCGGTGCTCGCGGTTGTGCCGGACATAGGTCGCCTCGACCTTGTCGAGCGCCGCAGCGCCGCTGAAGGTTTCGCTGGCGGCGGCCGGGGTCACGGCGGCGCCGAGTGCAATCGCCGCGGCGATGAGAAGGTGTCGCATGGGGCATCTCCTTTGGTTGCCGCGATAAAAGCGGGTCTGTCCAGAACTCCGCGTGAACGGAATAGTTCGCTGGCGTTCATCTTCGCCCGGTTTCCGCCGCGGGCCTGCGAGGCTATGATGCCGGGATGCCCCTGCCGCCCGACTTCGTCCACGCCTCGCGCGACCTCGAACGCTTCCTGCTCGATGCCCGCGAGACGCTGGGCCACGCGACCACCCATCAGACCTGGTACTCGGTGCTCGGCGTCTTCGTCACCTTCCGGGCGCGCCTGTCGGTACCGCAGGCGGTCGCTTTCGCGCAGGCGCTGCCGCCGCTCCTCGGCGCGATGTTCCTCTACGAGTGGGACCCGGCGCAGGAGCCGCTGGCCTTCGCACCGCGGGCGGAACTGGCGCGCGAGGCGATGAGATTTCGCATCGAACACAGCTTTCTGCCGGAGAGCGCGATCGAGGATGTCGCCGCCGCGCTCTGGCGGCATGTCGATCGGCGCGCCTTTGCGCGCATACTCGACACCTTGCCGCCGGAAGCGCGGGCGTTCTGGGCTTTGCCTGCTGAAACCTGAAGGTCAGGCGTTCGGCCCGCCCTCGATCTCGCTCGCCCAGGCGAGCGCTGCATCGAACTCGCCCGGTTTGAAGCTCCTGACCTCGACGAAGGGCACGAGCGGGCTGGCGATCGCGACCAGCGTCTCGATCCAGCCCTTGTCGGTGACCACGGCCTCGCGCGGAAAGCGCCTGAGCTGCGTCAGCTTGCCGAAGCCGTAGCGCGCATCCTTGAGGCCGGCGCGAAAGGTCATGTCCTCGAAGCCGGTGAGATCGGCGAGGATGCCTAATTTTTCGTGGCGTTCGAGCTTGCTCTCGATTTCGGCGATCAGCCTGTCGAAATCCGGCTCCGACAGCGTCCCCGTGATGCGAAAGGCCGCGACATGGTCGGCGGCGGGAAGGATGTCGAGCATGGGCGCCTCCTGGTCTGCACCGGAAACAACGCAGGCCTGCGGGCGAACCATCGCCGGGCCGCGGCGTTGGCAATGCGAGGGGGCTCGACGCACGCAAAGGAGACGATGATGGCCAATGCAGGCGGGAAGCTCGGTCCGAGCATCAAGGGCAAGGGCGATGGCACCGGGGCGACGAGCACGCGGCCGGTCTCGCTTCAGGACCACAAGGTGCTCTCCAATCGCGACAAGACGCAGCTCAACCGCGGCCGCGGCCTCGACGGCAAATGGATCGAGAACGAGCAGGTCTACGAGACGCAAGCGAACAAGCGCTCTCAGGATGGGTAAGCCCTATTTCAGCGCGATGATCAGCATCAGGAAGACGAGGATGATCAGGACCTGCTTCAGGCTCCAGTTGATCCGCCGCAGCTGCTCGGAGACCGGGTCTTCCGGCTCCTCCGCTTCCTGATCGGGCTGCCCGGACGCAACAAAGGCCGGGTCGCCAGCCGGGTCCAGCGGGCGCCAGCCGATGCTGTGCACCCGGCCATGAGCCTGCGCCGGCCGGCCATCGGCCTCCGGTGGGAGATAGAAGACCGGCGGTTCTTCGTCCGCATTGCCCTCGCGCAGCCAGAGATTGGTCGTCGCGGCGAAGGAGAGATGACCGGCGCGTCCGTCAATGAGATCCTGCCGCAGCGCTGCGAACAAGGGTTGCGGGAGGAAGAGTTCGGCGGCGAGCCGGTCGTCGAGATCGCCCTGTGCCCCAGCTGGCAGGCTCAGCCGCAGCAGCGGCGCGCTCTGCCCGGGGAAGGAGCGGATCGTCAGAGACAGGTCCTGCGCCGGTTCGGGCTGGTCGATCCGGGCGATCCGCGCGCGATCCGGCCGGGCATGGCCCTCGATTCGGGCGGCATCATGCAGCACGCCATCGCGCCAGTCGTGCCCGGAGACCGCCACGAGCCCGTCGGCCGTGAAGGCGAGCGGCCTGCCGACGTCCTGAACGAAGGTGCTGCCCGCCACCGTCATCCGGCCGTCCGCGCTGCTGGCGCTGTCCGTCCTGTCGTTCATCCCATCCCCACGTTCAGTCGGAGCGGACGATAGCAGGTCGGGCCCGCGACGCCAGAATGGCATGTTGTTCTACGTCGAGGGAGGAATGGGCTGCGCCGGAAAAGAAAATTTCCTTCTCTTGCCGTTCGACGAAAGGCTCTTCCTGATCGGTGCGTACCTTTAAAAGAACGTTTGGATTGACATGCAGAACGGCATTTCCTAGATTGCGGATGTCGTCGGGTCACCGATGGCCGCGGAGATTTGAGCGAGCAGCTTGCGCCGCGTCACCAAACGCTAAAGCGCCACGACGTGGTCGTGGGCTCCCCAGCTTGAGGAGATGAACATGACCGGCTCCGTTCTCCGCCCTGTCGAACCGATCGTCCGTTCGATGATGTGTTGTTGTCGCTGATCCAGCGCTGACGCCGCTCCGCGGCATCAATCCAGACATCACCGTACTACAGGGCGCCGTAACGCGGCGAAGGTCATCATGTCGTTCCAGTCCCAGGTCATTTCCAGCCCGCCGGCTCGTCAGGCTTATGTCATCGAGATCGGCGAAACCCAGGCGGGTCTCGTCGCCCGCGGCGCCGATGAGCGCTTCTTCACATTCATCTCTGCATCGGCCGCCTTCGACCGGCTCGAAGGCCAGCGCTTCGCCACGCCGGTTGCGGCCGAACTGGCAGCGCGCCAGCTCGTCCGTTCGCGTCCCGGCCTGCGCTTGGCGGCGTGAGGAGCACCTCGGTGACGCTGTTCGAGACACTGCGCGCGGCATTCGCCGCCTGGTTCGAGCGGGCCGTGCCGGTCGAACCGAGCGAGCCTTGCTGGCTGGAGCGGCCTGTGGCCGAGCTCGGCGCCGAGGAGCGCCGCCGCTCGATCCGCGAGGTCACGCTGGAGCAATTGGGCATTGCGCACTGGTCGTGCCACACGCATTTCTGAGGACATGATGAACGCCCCCGTGAAGCCCGGCGCCTTTCGCGTCGAGGACATCCTTCCAGTGCCGCCCGCCGATGCGATCATTCGCTTCGAGGGAGTTGGCAAGACCTTTGCCGGCCGCGACAGCCAGGAGCCGGTGACGGCGCTCGCCGGCATCGACCTCGTCGTGCCGCGCGGCAGCATCGTCGGCGTGATCGGCCGCTCCGGCGCCGGCAAGTCGACGCTGATCCGCCTGGTCAACGGGCTGGAACGCGCCAGCTCGGGCCGCATCCTGATCGAGGGCGAGGACGTTACCAATCTGACCGAGGCCGGCTGGCGCGAGCGCCGACGCGCCACCGGCATGATCTTCCAGCATTTCAACCTGCTGTCGTCGCGCACCGTGTTCGACAATGTCGCGCTGCCGCTGGAGATCGCCGGCGTGCCGCGGGCGAAGATCGAGGCGCAGGTCAGCCGCCTGCTGGACCTGGTCGGGCTCGCCGACAAGCGCGAGCGCTATCCGGCCGAACTCTCCGGCGGCCAGAAGCAGCGGGTCGGCATTGCCCGGGCGCTGGCGACCGAGCCGAAGGTGCTGCTCTGCGACGAGGCGACCTCGGCGCTCGATCCCGAAACCACCCGGGCGATCCTGGCCCTGCTGAAGCAGGTCAATCGCGAGCTCGACATCACCATCCTTTTGATCACCCACGAGATTCCGGTGATCAAGGAGATCTGCGACCGCGTCGCGGTGATCGAGGGCGGTCATATCGTCGAGGAGGGCGAAACCTTCGAAGTGATGACCAAGCCGCGCCATCCGACCACGGCGAGCTTCGTCGAGGCGGTGACCGGCGTCGAGGTCCCCGAATACCTCGCCGGCCGCATCCATAAGCAGGCACTGGCCGGCGACAGTGCCGTGCTGCGCATCGCCTTCACCGGCGAGAACGCGACGACGCCGGTGATCAGCCGCCTCAGCGCCGTGATCGGCGTCGATGTCAACATCCTCGCCGGCCGCATCGACGCGATCGGCGACAAGCCCTTCGGCAGCCTGCTGGTCTCGGTGCCGGCGAGCGAGCCCGAGCTCGCCGCCGTCTTTGGCGCGCTGAAATCCCTCGATCTCAAGGCGGAGCTGGTCGGCCATGTCTCCTGAACTCATCCGTCTGATCGTCGAGGCGACCGGCGACACGCTGCTGATGGTCGCGATCGCCGCTGGCCTCGGCACCGCTCTCGGCCTGCCGCTCGGCGTCTTCCTCGCGACCAGCAAGAAGGGCGAGCTCTTCGCGGCGCCCGCGGTCAATGCCGTGCTCGGCGCGCTGGTCAATGCCACCCGCTCGACGCCCTTCATCATCCTGGTCGTCGCGATCATCCCCTTCACCCGGCTGATCGCCGGCACCTCGATCGGCACCTTCGCCGCGACCGTGCCGCTGACCGTGGCCGCGACGCCCTTCATCGCCCGCCTGATCGAGGGCGCGATCCGCGAGGTCGATCAGGGCCTGGTCGAGGCCGCCCGCTCGATGGGCGCGACCCCGCTGCAGATCGTCCGCAAGGTGCTGGTGCCCGAGGCGCTGCCGGCGATCGTGCTCGGCCTGACGCTCGCTCTCGTCAGCCTGCTCGGCTTCTCGGCCATGGTCGGCGCCGTCGGTGGTGGCGGGCTGGGCGATCTCGGCATCCGCTACGGCTATCAGCGCTTCATGCCCGATGTGATGGCGATCGTCGTCGCCGTGCTGATCGTCCTCGTCCAGACCGTGCAGAGCGTCGGGGACCGTCTTTCGCGCCGCCTCAACAAGCGCCTGCGCCACGCCTGATTGCTTTCCTTTTTCAACCCGTTCAGTTCACCAAGGAGCCACTATGTCCATCTTCGTCAGCCGCCGCATTGCGCTCGGCCTTGCCGCTTCGTTCGTCATCGCCGCCCCGGCGCTCGCCCAGCAGAACCAGGTCGTCCGCATCGGCGCCTCGCCCGGCCCGCATGCCGAGATTCTCGAGAAGGTGAAACCGATCGCCGCCAAGAACGGGCTCGACCTCAAGATCATCGAGTTCTCCGACTATGTCGTGCCGAACCAGGCGCTGGCCGCCGGCGAGCTCGAGGCGAACTCCTTCCAGAACCAGCCCTATCTCGACAACCAGGTGAAGGATCGCGGCTTCAAGATCGTCAGTGTCGGCCTGACCGTGAACTTCCCGCTCGGCATCTACTCGTGGAAGTACAAGAGCTGGGCCGAGGTTCCTGATGGCGCCACCGTCGCGATCCAGAACGACCCGACCAATGGCGGCCGCTCGCTGCTGCTGCTTCAGGACAAGGGCGTGATCAAGCTCAAGGACGGCGTCGGCTTCAAGCCGACCGTCGCCGACATCGTCAGCAACCCGAAGAAGCTGAAGATCATCGAGATCGAGGCCGCCCAGACGCCGCGTTCGCTCGCCGATGTCGCCGCCGCCGCGATCAACACCAACTATGCCGTCGACGCCAAGATCGAGCCGACCTCGGCGATCCTGCGCGAGGATCCGAAGGGTCCCTATGTCAACCTGATCGCGGTGCGCGAGGCCGACAAGGACAAGCCCTGGGTCAAGGCGCTGCTCGCCTCCTATCACACCCCCGAGATCAAGGCCTTCGTCGCCGAGCGCTTCAAGGGCTCGGTCCTCGCCGGCTGGTAAGGCTCCTCCCCCAGGCCGTGGTCACGGCCGGGCACCTGCCCCGGAAGCGCAAGCTTCCGGGGTTTTTCGTTTGGGCGAGCGCTACCCCTCTCCCTTGTGGGGAGGGGCAGGGGTGGGGGTCGCAAAGCCGGAGCGATCGTTAGGAGCTGACAGCGCGACCACTGCTGCCAGCCTCCTTCCTGCCCCCGGTCACCAAGCTGCACCACCCCCATCCCAAACCCTTCCCCACAAGGGGGAAGGGAGGAGCCAGCGCGGGCCGCCGCCAGCTCGGTCGCTCACACAGACAGATACTGCGCCCTGACCGCCTCATCCGCCTTGAGCTCGTCCATCGTGCCGGTGAAGCGGATCAGGCCCTTCTCGATGATGGTGGCGCGGTCGGCGACCGAGCCGGCGAAGTGCAGGTTCTGCTCTGAGATCAGCACCGAGAGCCCTTCGCCTTTCAGCGCCAGGATGGTTTTGGCCATCTCTTCGACGATGACCGGGGCGAGGCCCTCCGAGGGCTCGTCGAGCAGGACGAGCTTGGGGTTGCCCATCAGTGTACGGGCGATGGTCAGCATCTGCTGCTCCCCGCCCGACATCGCCCCGCCCGGCCGGTCGCGCATGCGCCCGAGATTGGGGAAGAGCTGGAACAGCCGCTCCGGCGTCCAGTGCGGCGCACCCTCGCGCTTTGGCCGCTGCGCGACGGAGAGGTTCTCCATCACGCTGAGTTCGGAGAAGACGCGGCGCTCCTCCGGGACATAGCCGATGCCGAGGCGGGCGATCTCGAACGGCTCGCGGCCGACGATGGTGTGCCCCTCGAAGGTGACGCGGCCGGCCTGTGGCGGCACCAGCCCCATCACTGCCTTCATCGTGGTCGACTTGCCGGCGCCGTTGCGGCCCATCAGGGCCAGCACCTCGCCGCGGCCCATCGAGAAGCCGACGCCGTGCAGGATGTGGGCGCGGCCGTAATAGGCGTTGAGGCCTTCGATCTCGAGCATGGGTTGGGTCATCGCTCGCTTCTCACCGTTCGAAACAAGCTTGGTCGTCCCGGGCGACCGTAGGGAGACCCGGGACCCATTCCGGAACCTCTTTCGGCTAAGCTCCGGAATGGATCCCGGATCTCCGCTGCGCTCCGTCCGGGATGACGGCGCGAATGAATGAAAACGATCATTCCTAGTGGCCTCCCGAGGTCGCGCCGGAGCCGAGATAGACCGCGCGCACGGCCGGATCGTTGCGGACCTCCTCGGCCCGGCCCTTCGCGATCAGCTTGCCGCGGTCGAGCACCAGGATCGCGTCGGAATGGGCGAAGACCACGTCCATGTCGTGCTCGGTGAACAGCACGGCGATGCCGCGCTCCCGGGCGATCTCGGCGGTCAGCGCCATCAGCGCGATGCGCTCGCGCGGCGCCATGCCGGCGGTCGGCTCGTCCATCAGCAGAAGCCTTGGCTTGTTGGCGATCGCGACCGCGAGCTCGACCCGCTTCAGGTCACCATAGGCGAGGACGCCGCAGGCACGCTCGGCCTGGTCGAGCATGCCGACTTGGCCAAGCAGCGCGTCCGCCTCGGCGACATGGCGGTCCTGGGCCCGGCCGAACAGTCTCCACGTCTCGCCGGCATGCGAGATCAGCGCCATCTGCACGTTCTCGCGTACGCTCATCGAGGCGAAGGTCGCGGTGATCTGAAAGGTGCGGCCGACGCCGAGCCGCCAGACCTCGCGCGGCTTGAGGCCAGTGATTGTCTTGCCGTCGAAGATCACCTCGCCGCGGTCGGATGGGAGCTGGCCGTTCAGCATGTTGAAGCAGGTGGTCTTGCCGGCGCCGTTCGGGCCGATCAGCGCCAGCAGCTTGCCGGCCTCGACCGAGAAGCTGACATCGTCGACGGCGCGCACGCCGCCGAAGGATTTGCCGAGATTGCGGACTTCGAGAACCGGGCTCATCGGGCGGGCTCCGGCGTGGCGGCGACGTGCGTGGCAGGCTCGGCCTCGCGCCGCCGTTCGGCGAAGGCGAGGGCGGTGCCGACCAGCCCGCGCGGGAACAGGATGACGAGCAGGACGATCGAGGCGCCGAGCACGAAGCGCCAGTACATCGTCGCCTTCATCAACTGCTCCTGCAGGCCCATATAGGCGAAGGCGCCGACGATCGGGCCCGACACGGTCTGGACGCCCCCGAGCAGCACCATCAGCAGGCCGTCGACGGAGCGCGGGATCGCCAGATAGGTCGGGAAGACCGAGCCCTTGAAGAAGGCGAACAAGGCGCCGGCGATGCCGGCAGCGAAGGCCGCTATGATGAAGGCGATCCACTGGATGCGCATCACCGGCAGGCCGATCGCCTCGGCCCGGAGAGGACTGTCGCGGCCGGCCCGCAAGGCATAGCCGAAGGGCGCGAAGACCACGACGCGAAGGCAGAGGATCGCGGCGACGCAGACCGCGAGCGCGAGATAGTAGTAGACCAGTTTCGAGCTCGCCCAGGCCGCCGGCCAGACACCGAGAATACCGTTGTCGCCGCCGGTGACGTCGACCCATTGGAAGGCGGTCGCCCAGGCGATCTGAGCGAAGGCGAGCGTCAGCATGGCGAGATAGACGCCCGACAGCCGCACGCAGAACCAGCCGAAGACGAAGCCGGCGATGCCGGCGAGGAAGGGCGCGAAGGCGAGCGCCGGCAGCATCGGCATGCCCAGCCACTTCACCGCCAACGCCGCGCCATAGGCGCCCAGCCCGAAATAGGCGGCGTGGCCGAAGGAGGCCATGCCACCCGGGCCCATCATGAAGTGCAGCGATGCCGCGAACAGCGCGAAGATCGAGAGCTCGGTCAGCGTCAGCAGCCAGTGGTCGGCGACGATGAAGGGGGCGAGCAGCAGCACGGCGAGCGCCGCGAGCCCGATCAGCTTGACGTTGGCGCTGGCCGGCAGCAGCAGCGGCTCGACTGGGCCATGGGCATGGGCGGTTCCGACCGGGCGCTTGCCCATCAGCCCGTAGGGCTTGATCACCAGCACCACGGCCATCACCAGGAAGACCAGTACCAGCGTGATCTTCGGGAAGATCAGGATGCCGAAGGCGTGGATGATGCCGATCAGCACCGCGGCGAGATAGGCGCCGGTGACGCTGCCGAGCCCGCCGACCACCACGACGACGAAGGCCTCCGAGATCATCGACAGGTCCATGTGCAGATTCACCGCCTCGCGCGGGAGCTGCAGCGCGCCGCCGAGGGCGGCAAGGCCGGCGCCGAAGGCGAAGACCGAGGTGAAGAGCAGGCGCTGGTTGACGCCGAGGGCGCCGACCATCTCGCGGTCCTGCGTCGCGGCGCGGACCAGCGTGCCCCAGCGCGTCTTCTGGAACAGGAACCAGAGCAGGCCGAGCATGATGGGCCCGACCACGATCAGGAAGAGCTCATAGCTCGGAAAGCGGCTGCCCATCAGCGCGACGAAGCTCTTGAAGCCGGGCGCGCGCGGGCCGAGCTTGTCCTCCGGCCCCCAGATGCCGAGCGCGATGTCCTGCACCATCAGCACCAGCCCGAAAGTGGCGAGCAACTGGAACAGCTCCGGCGCCTGGTAGATCCGGCGCAGGATCACGATCTCCACGAGCGCGCCGAGTGCCGCGACGATGACAGCCGCCAGCAGCACGCCGCCCCAGAAGCCGAGCGCATCGGCCGGCCCGAAGCGCGAAACCAGCGTGAAGGCGAGATAGGCGCCCAGCATGTAGAAGGAGCCGTGCGCGAAGTTCACGATCCGCGTCACGCCGAAGATGATCGACAGCCCGCAGGCGACGAGGAAGAGCGACGATGCCGAGGCCAGGCCGTTGAGCGTCTGCGCGAAGATCAGATCGATCATGCGAGGTTCCGTCGAAACAACCGAAAAAGGGCGCAATTCTCCCGCGGCCGCAGCTTTCCGCCGCGGCCGGGTCAGCCATAGTCTAGATCAGGTCGGAGCTGGCGCTTAGCCCGCCGGGCGAAGCGTCTTCACCTCCGCATCGGACGGCAGGTATTTGGCGCCGTCGGCATAGCGCCAGTCGACCATCACGCCCTTGCCGTCCTTGACCGCGGTCTTGCCGACATAGGCGCCGAGCGTCGCCTGGTGGTCGGAGGCGCGGAACTCCACCGGGCCGAAGGCCGAGGTGAACTTCAGCCCCTTCATGGCGTCGATGAGCTTCTCGTTGTCCGTCGTGCCCGCCTTGGCGAGGCCGGCGGCGATGGCGTTCATGGTGTCGAAGCCGACGACCGAGCCGAGGCGCGGATAGTCGTTGTATTTGGCCTTGTAGGCATCGCGGAACTTGACGTGATCCGGCGTCTGGATGTCGGCATGCGGATAGCCGGTCACGATCCAGCCGACCGGCGCCTCGGCGCCGAGCGGGTCTAGATATTCAGGCTCGCCGGTCAGCATCGAGACGACCGTCCGGCCTTCGAACAGGCCGCGGGTGTTGCCCTGGCGCACGAAGTTCGAGAGGTCGGCGGCGAAGGTGACGTTGAAGATCGCATCGGGCTTGGCGGCTTCGAGCGCCTGCACGGTGGCGCCGGCATCGATGCGCCCGAGCGCCGGGAACTGCTCGGCGACGAACTCGACGTCGGGCTTGGCCTTCTTCAGCAGCTCCTTGAACCACTTCACCGCCGACTGGCCGTATTCGTAGTTCGGCGCCACCGTCGCCCATTTCTTGGCCGGGAGCTTGGCCGCTTCCTCGACCAGCATCGCCGCCTGCATGTAGGTCGAAGGGCGCAGGCGGAAGGTGTAGCGATTGCCCTTGGCCCAGACGATCGCGTCCGAAAGCGGCTCGGAGGCGACATAGAGCCGCTTGTTCTGCAGGGCGTAGTCGGCGATGGCGAGGCCGACATTGGAGAGGAAGCCGCCCGAGAGCAGGTCGACCTTCTCGGCGTTGATCAGCTCGCCGGCGAGGCGCACCGAATCCTCCGGCTTGCCGGCATCGTCGCGGAACAGGGTCTCGACCTTGCGGCCGAGCACGCCGCCGGCGGCGTTGACCTGCTCCAGAGCCAGCTCCCAGCCCTGGCGATAGGGCTTCAGGAAGGCGGGCTGCGAGGTGTAGCTGTTGATCTCGCCGATCTTGATCGGCGCGCCCTGGGCGCGCAGCAGCGACGGCGTGGTCAGCGCGACGGCGCCGAGCGCAGCTCCGCTGACGAATTGGCGACGGTCCATCTGGTGGCTCTCCCGTTGATCGCACGTCTTACGCATCCACAGCCCCTCGCTGCGCGATTTCCTACCCTAGGCCAGTGCAGCGCACTGCAACAAGCCGGGGTGAAAATTCGTTTGTATGCGTATGAAATCTCGACTGCGTTTCGCAGTTTGTCAATCGTCGAAAAACAGGCGGGGCTGCCACCGGCTTGAGCAGCGCGCGGTCGGGCGATGCGGGTGGGCTGTCAGGTCGGCCGATTTGCGTCAGCCATGTCGTGCGGGTCTGGTCGTTCTAGGAGCGCCCGCCATCGACCGAGAGGATCTGGCCGGTCACCCAGCCTGCCTGCTCGGAGAGGAAGAACAGGCTGGCATGGGCGATATCCTCGGGCGTGCCGAGCTTGCGGGTATGGATGCCCTCGATCAGCCGCTTCTGGCCATCCGGCCCATAGGATTCCCATTGCCGCTCGGTCGCGGGATTGGAGCGGACGAAGCCGGGAGCGACCGAGTTGACGGTGATGCCATCGGGCCCGAACTCCCAGGCGAGCTGCCTTGTCAGGCCGACCAGAGCGTGCTTGGCGCTGGCATAGGCCTGGATGCCGGTCAGGCTCGGGCGCAGGCCGGCGCCGGAGGAGATGTTGACGATACGGCCGTACCCGGCCCGCTTCATCGCCGGGGCCGCCGCCTGCGACAGGAAGAAGGCGGCATCGACATTGGCGGCGAAGATGGCGCGCCAGTCGCTCTCGGAAATCTCCTCGATCGGCCGGCCGGTCTGGCCGCGCACGCCGCCGGCGGCGTTGACCAGCAGGTCGAGCCGGCCCTCGGCGGCGAGGATCGCGCCCACCAGGTCTTTGGCGGCCTCCGGGCTGCCGAGATCGGCGACATGGGCGCTCGCGCCGAGCGCATCTGCGCTGGCGGCGACGCCCTCCGCATCGAGATCGGCGAGATGGACCTTCGCGCCGGCCTGCGCCAGCGCGGCGGCGATGGCGCGGCCGATGCCCTGGGCTGCGCCGGTGACGAGGGCTACGCGGTCGTCGAAGCGGATCTGCATTGCTCGATAAGGACCTTCAGCGTGTCCAGGGACATCGGGCGGTGGCCGTCCTCGATGTCCTGGATCAGGGATACCAACAGTTCCAGGGCCGGCGTGGCGACGCCGACCTCGCGGCCGAGCCGCGAGATGATGCCGATCTGCGCCTGGCCCTCGGTCTTGCGCTTGCGCACGGCAAGATCGCGCCAGATGCCGGAATGGGTCTTGGCGGTCTTCGAGGTGTAGTCGGCGAGCCAGGCGATCGTTTCGACCTGCGGGCCGTCCGGTGCGCCCGGCGCGAACACGGCTGGGTCGAATTCGCCGAAGCCCAGCGAGGTGACGCCGCGCGCCGCCGCGACCGCGCCGACCTCGCGCCCCAGTGCCAGCCAGACCGGCAGGCGCTGCGGGTCGGCGAAATTCGCCGACATTGAGTCGTTGGTGAGAGCGGTGCCGAACAGCATCGCGCCATAGGCGAGCTTGCCCCAGAGATAGCCGTAGATGTTGTCGGTCAGGACCGCGTCCGGCTCGAAGATCGCGAGCAAACGGTGCATCTCCCGCACGCGCTCGCTCATCGCCCCATTGAGCTCGCCGACCACCACGGCGCCGCGATTGCCGTAGAGGATTTCGCCCGGCCCATGCCAGTCGGCGCCGAAATTGACGAAGCAGCCCATCGTCCGCGCTTCACCGACCGTCTTGGCGATGGTGATCTCGTTGAGCCCGTTCTGGGCCGAGAGCACGAAGCCATCGGCGGCGAGATGCGGCTTCAGGGCGGCAAGCGCAGCGTCGGTAGCGCCTGCCTTCACTGCCAGCACGATGCGCGAATAGGTGCCGGTCAATTCCTGCGGCGTCACCGCCGGCACGACCTGACGGAAGTCCTCGACCGGGCCGGTGATCGCAAGGCCCGTGGTCCGGCAGGCCACAACATGGTCAGCGACGATATCGACCAGCAGCACCGGCACCCCGGCCCTTGCCCAATAGGCACCGAGCGTGCCGCCGATCGCGCCGGCGCCCCAGATCAGGATGGGTTCGGTCGTCATCGCGCGATCTGCTCCAACCCACGGCCCTCATCCTGAGGAGGTCGCGTCAGCGGCCGTCTCGAAGGATGCTCCAGCGGGTTCCGGAGCCTCCTGGAACACCCTTCGAGATGCAGCCTTCGGCTGCTCCTCAGGATGAGGGCTGCGAAAAGATGGCTGGTCATGCCTGCCCCATCACCTCGACATCGGCATGGGTTGCGACATGGACGAGCCCGTCCGGCGTCACCCAGCCCCGATACATGCCTTCGGAATTATAGGGCGCGACGATCGTGCCGTCGGCGCCGACGGCGACGAGCCCGGCGCCGATCTTGTGCTGGGTCAGTTCGGCGATGGCGCGATCGGCCGCCTCCTTCAGCGGGAGGCCGGCATAGCCGATCAGCGACGCGATCTCGTGGCCGATGCAATAGCGGATGAAGAACTCGCCCTTGCCCGTACCCGACACGGCGCAGCGCCCGTCGCGGGCATAGGTGCCGGCGCCGATGATCGGGGAATCGCCGACGCGTCCCGGGGGCTTGTTGGTGTAGCCGCCGGTCGAGGTCGCGGCGGCGAGATGGCCGTTGGCGTCGAGCGCGACCGCACCGACCGTTCCGTGCTTTTCGGCCTCGCTCGCCTCGCCGGCGGTGCCGACGAGCTCGCGGATCTTCATCGAGGCCAGGTTCTTGCGGCGCCGCTCCGTCGAGAAATACTCGTTCTCGACGATGTCGAGCCCCTCGGTCTGGGCGAAGGCGTCGCCGGCGGGGCCGGTCAGCAGCAATGGATCGCCGCGATGCATCAGCGCCTTGGCGGCGCTGACCGGGTTGCGGATGCGCTTGACCGCGCAGAGCGCGCCGGCGGCCAGCGTCGAGCCGTCCATGATCGAGGCGTCGAGCTCATGCTCGCCATCGGCATTGAAGGCGGCGCCATGGCCGGCGTTGAAATGGACGGAATCCTCCATCACCAGCACGGCGGCCTCGACCGCATCGACCGCGCTGCCGCCCTTGGCGAGAACAGCCCAGCCGGCCCGCAGCGACTTGGCGAGATGGGCCTTGGCCTCGGCCCATTCGGCGTCGGTCATCTCGGCCTTGGGCAAGGTGCCGCAGCCGCCATGGATGGCGAGGGCGATGGTCATGCTGAAACATCCTCAGGTGCAATCCCTTCTCCCCTCGGGGGAGAAGGTGGCAGCGCGAAGCGCTGACGGATGAGGGAAGGACGGGCAAGTCGGCTGCCGCCTCACCCGGTCGCGCTGCCCTCATCCGTCTGCTTCGCAGACACCTTCTCCCCCAAGGGGAGAAGGGTTAGAGCCTCACTTCGCCGGCTTGATATCCATCGCGAGGGTGTCCTCGTCGACGCGCGGGCGAATCGTCACCTTGGCCTTCTGCATCGCCCAGGCTGAGCCGACGGCGAGGATCGGCAGGCGCGGCCGGTCCTTGGCGACGATGGCGTTGGCCTGCGACAGCAGATCGTTGCGCTTGGCCTCGTCCATCTCGATCGCGGCGTCTTCGATCAGCTTGTCGAGCTCGGCGTTCTTGTAGCCGAGCACGTTGAAGGCGCCGAGCTTCTTGGCCGGGTCGTTCGAGTGCACGACCGAGGAAAGCGTGTAGTTCGCCTCGCCCGTCAGCGTGCCCCAGCCGGACATCGCCAGCGAGAACTCGCCGCGGGTTCGGGCCGGGAAGAAGACGGCGCCGGGCTGGGCGTTGGCGTTCACCTCGATGCCGATGCGCGCCAGCATCTGCGCGATCGAGGTACCGACGTGGCGGTCGCCCGGCAGGCGGTCATTGGTGAAGGAGAACGAGACCTTGAAGCCGTTGGGATAGCCGGCCTCCTCCATCAGCTTCTTCGCCTTGGCGAGATCCGGCTTCAGCGGCGGCAGGCTCTTGTTGAAGCCGGCGATATCGGGTGTCACCAGCTGGTTGGCCGGTGCGCCGAGACCTTCCATCGCGATCTCCACCAGCGCCGGCCGGTCGATGGCAAGGTCGATCGCCTCGCGCACCTTGGCGTCCTGCAGCGGATTCTTGGGCAGGGCCGAGCCGTCCTTGGCGCTGATCTGCGGGGATTTGTCCCGCATGTCGAGTTCCATGTTGAAAACATAGACCGTGTCGATCGTGGCGACGGTGAGCTTGGCGTCGCGCTTAAGGGTCGGCACGTCGGAGGCCGGCGCGCGCACGATGATGTCGACCTGCCCGGCCTTGAGCTGGGCGACGCGGGCGGCATCGTTCGGCAGCTCCTTGCGCAGCACGCGCTGCCACGGCTCCTTCTCGCCCCAGTAGCCGTCGAAGCGCTCGAGCACGAGCTGGTCCTTCGGCGTCCACGACACGAACTTGTAGGGGCCGGTGCCGATCGCCGCCTTGCCGGTGTTGAAGGCGTCGTTGGCATTGTCCTTGGTCAGTCCGGCCGCGGCCTTGTGCGAGACGATGAACAGGCGGATGAAATCGTTCGGCAGATTCGGCGCCGGCCCATCGGTGACGATGTGGACGGTGAGCGGATCGACGATCTTCACCTCCTTGACGCGCCGGACATAGATCGTCGTCGGATTCGGGCCGGCGACGACCGGGATGCGCTCGATCGAGAACTTGACGTCCTCGGCGGTGAAGTCGGAGCCGTCATGGAACTTGACGCCGGGACGCAGCTTGAACTCCCAGACGGCGGGCTCGATCGCCTTCCAGCTCAAGGCGAGCCGCGGCTCGATCTGGAGCTTGTCGCCCGACCAAGTCAGCGTGTCGAAGACATGCTTCAGCGCCTCGGCATGCGTGCCGGTCGCGGTGAAATGCGGGTCGATCGATTCCGGCCCGGCGCGGACGCCGATCGTCAGCGTCTGCGCCATCGCGGCGCCGGAGAGCGGCAGCCCGATCAGGGCGGCGAGGGCCACGGTCCGCCATAACGGGGACCGGTGCGGCAAAGGCTTGGTCATGTTGAGGTCCCTTCGGGTTCGAGATCGGCAGGCCACGCTGGTGAGGCGATCACCATCTTGTCCATCAATTCGCAGAGCTGCTTCTGCTCGGCTTCGGTCAGCACCGCGAGCATCGCAGTCTGCTGCCCCACCATCATCGGCATGGTCTCGTCGAAGATGGCGCGCCCCGCCGGCGTCAGCGCCAGCACATAGCTGCGCAGATCGGCCGGATCGGTCTCGCGCTTGAGCAGGCGCCGCTGCAGCAGCTTCTGGATCGCGCGCGAGAGCGTGTTCTTGGGCAGGCCGGCGGAGGAGACGATGTTCTTGGCCGCGACGCCGCCCTTGAGTCCGACGGCGTAAAGCGCGACGAATTCCGGCCGTACCAGCCCGTAGCGCGTCTCGATCCAGCGATAGACCGGGTCGTTGAAGCGGAAGGCGATGAAATTGAGCCGGAACGACAGCCAGCAGGGATTGTCCCAGAGCTTGGTGACGGTCAGCGGATCAAGCTCGCGCAGCGCCGCCTCGCGGTCGCGGTCGAGCTTGGACAAGGAAGTCGGGGCGCGTGCCATCTCGGACATCCAATTTAGTTCCATATGGAACTTGACGGTCCCGTATACCGCTGTCAAGGATGACGCGGTTTCGCCGAAACGCAAGGATCAGGCCGTGCTCGTCGCCCGGATGAACTGGATGCAGATCGAGGAACAGGCGAAGCGCGACGATCGCTGCGTGCTGCCGCTCGGCTGCGTCGAACAACACGCCTATTTGAGCCTCGCCACCGATGCGATCCTGTCCGAGCGTATCGCCGCCGAGGCGGCCGAGCCGCTCGGCATCCCGGTCTTCCCGGTTCAGGCCTATGGCATGACACCGGGCTTTACCGCCTATCCCGGCACGATCTCGCTGCGGATGACCACCTATATCGCCCTGCTCGAGGACCTGCTCGAAGGGGTCTACCGCTCCGGTTTCCGCCGCATCGTGCTGGTCAACGGCCATGGCGGCAATACGCCGGTGATGACGGCGGTGACCGAATGGATGGGCCGGCGCCCCGACGCCAGCGTCAAGATGCACAATTGGTGGGCAGGGCCGCGCTTCCAGCAGGCGGTGAAGGCGACCGACCCGGCAGCCTCGCATGCCTCCTGGATGGAGAATTTCCCCTGGACGCGCCTCGAAGGCGTGACCCTGCCCGATGGGGTGAAGCCGCCCTTCGATGCCGCGCTCTACCAGGCCGCCAGTCCGCAGCGGAAGCGCGAGATCCTCGGCGACGGCAATTTCCATGGCCGTTACCAGCGGCCGGACGAAGAGATGCTGGCGCTCTGGGCCGTGGGCGTCGAGGAAACCCGCGCGGTGATGGTCGAGAGCTGGCCGTGATGACCTATCCTGCCGCTGTCTCTATCCAGGAGAGCGGCAACGAATCCCCTCTCCTTGGCATGGAGGTTGCGAAGCAACGGCGACGAATGTCCCTCCGATGCTGACCCATGTCATCGAGCGTATCCTGCAGGCGCTGGCCGTCATGCTGGTCATGTCGGCGCTTGTCTTCGTCGGCGTCTACGCGATCGGCAACCCGATCGACGTGTTGATCGGCCCCGATGTCAGCCAGGACATCAGGCTCGACACCATCGCCCGCTACGGCCTGGATAAGCCGCTCTGGGAGCAGTATTTCACTTTTCTCGATCGCGTCCTGCACGGCGATTTCGGCCGCTCCTTCGTCTTCGGCATGCCGGTGCTGGAACTGATCCTGTCGCGCCTGCCGGCGACGCTGGAACTGACGCTGGCGGCCGTTCTGGGGGCGGCGCTGATCGGCATCCCCGCCGGCATCTATGCCGGCTACCGGCCGGACAGCCCGCTGTCCAAGCTGATCATGGCGCTCTCGATCCTCGGCTTCTCGGTGCCGACCTTCTGGATCGGCCTCGTCCTGATCATGACCTTCGCCGTCGAGCTGCAATGGCTGCCGGCCGGCGGGCGCGGCGAGACCGCCCGGCTCTTCGGCGTCGAATGGAGCTTCCTGACGCCGAACGGCCTGTCGCATCTTTTGCTGCCGGCGTTGAACCTCGCCTTCTTCAAGCTCGCGCTGATGACCCGGCTGGCGCGGGCCGGCACGCGCGAAGTCATGCTGACCGACACCGTGAAATTCGCCCGCGCCGCCGGCATTCCGGAGAGCGTCATCCTGCGTCGGCATGTCCTGCGCCTGATCTCGATCCCGCTCGTCACCGTGTTCGGGCTGGAATTTGCCTCGACGCTCGCCTTCGCCGTGGTGACCGAGACGATCTTCTCCTGGCCCGGCATCGGCAAGCTGATCATCGACTCCATCCAGTCGCTCGATCGGCCGGTGATGGTCGCCTATCTCATGCTGGTCGCCTTCGTCTTCATCATGATCAACTTCCTGGTCGACCTGACCTATTTCGCGCTCGACCCGCGCTTGCGGAAGGGCCGGGCGTGATGCGGACCGAAACGCCCATCGCCCGCTTCTGGAGCGAGTTCCGCGAGAGCCGCATCGCTGTTGCCGCGCTCGTCGTCGTCGTCCTGATGATCGGCGTCGCCGTGCTCGCGCCGCTGATCGCGCCGCAGAACCCTTACGACCTCGCCAATCTCGTTCTGTCCGACGCCCGCCGTCCGCCGGGCTATGTCGGCTCCAGCGGCTATACCCATTGGCTCGGCACCGACGCGCAGGGGCGCGACCTGCTTTCGGCCATCCTCTATGGCCTGCGCATCTCCCTGCAGATGGGGCTGGTCGCCGGCGCCTTCGCCTTCGCCATCGGCGTCACGCTCGGCATCGCCGCCGCCTATCTCGGCGGCCGGCGCGAGGCCTTCATCATGCGCGTGATCGACCTGCAGCTCGCCTTCCCGGCGATCCTGCTGGCGCTGGTGATCTCGGCCCTGCTCGGCCAGGGCAAGGCGCAGCTCATCGCCGCGCTGGTCGCGGCACAATACGCCTATTTCGCCCGCACCGCCCATGGCGCCGCCTCAGCCGAGCGCGGCAAGGACTATGTCGAGGCGGCGCTGTCGACGCCATTGCCGGCCCGGCAGGTGATCTGGCGCCACATCCTGCCGAACTGCCTGCCGCCGCTGATCGTGGTCGCGACCGTGCAGGTCGCCAACGCCATCGCGCTGGAGGCGACGCTTTCCTTCCTCGGCGTCGGCCTGCCGGTGACCGAGCCTTCGCTCGGCTCGCTGATCGCCAACGGCTTCCAGTACATGCTGTCGGGCCGCTACTGGATCTCGATCTATCCGGGGCTCGCCTTGATCCTGCTGATCGTCGCGATCAACCTGGTCGGCGACCAGATCCGCGACCAGGTCAATCCGAGGCTGAAGCGATGAGGGAGGGTGCGAGCTCGCTCCGTCATGGTCGGGCTTGTCCCGATCGTCCACGCCTTCGTAGGTCGAGGGCTGTGTTGAAGACGTGGGTGCTCGGCACAAGGCCGAGCATGACGGGGGAGGTGCGCTCATGACAGACGCCCCCCTTCTCGAGGTCCGTGACCTCACCACGCAATTCTTCACCCGCGCCGGCGTGGTGAAGGCGGTCGACGGCGTCTCGTTCTGCCTGCGTCGCGGCGAGGTGATGGGGCTCGTCGGCGAATCCGGCTCGGGGAAAAGCGTGACCGGCTTCTCGATCATCGGCCTGATCGACCCGCCCGGCCGCGTCGCGAGTGGTTCGGTGAAGCTCGATGGCCGCGAGCTCGTCGGCCTTCCGCCGGATGAGCTGCGAAGCTTGCGCGGCCGGGTCGTCTCGATGGTCTTCCAGGACCCGCTGATGACGCTGAACCCGGTGCTGGCCATCGGCGAGCAGATCAGGCTGGCGATCGAGGCGCACCGATCCATGTCCGCTGCCGAGGCGCGCCGGCGCGCCATCGCCGGCCTCGCCCAGGTCCGCATCCCGCGCCCCGACGCGACCGTCGACTTTTATCCGCACCAGCTCTCAGGTGGGATGCGCCAGCGCGTTGCCATCGCGATCGCGCTGCTGCACCGGCCGAAGCTGATCATCTGCGACGAGCCGACGACGGCGCTCGACGTCTCCATCCAGGCCGAGATACTCGCCGAGATGAAGGAGCTCGTCGCCGAGCTCGGCACGGCGCTGATCTGGATCAGCCACGACCTCGCCACCGTCGCCTCGATCGCCCAGCACGTTGCGGTGATGCGGCTCGGCAAGATCGTCGAGGCCGGCCCGACGCTCGACGTGCTGACGCGCCCGCAGCACGCCTATACCCGCGCTTTGCTGGACGCATTGCCCTCGCGTGCCAGGCCTGGCGAGTTCCTGCTGCGCGGCGGCGGCGTTCCCGATGCCGCCCCGCCCGCCCGCAAGCCGGCGGCAGCCGCTGCCGCGCCGGTACCGGGCGCGCCCTATTTCGTCGCCGATCGCGTCAGCAAGCGCTTCGAGTCGCGGCCCCGCGCCCTGCGCGCACTCGGCCAGAAGCTGGGCATGCTGCAACCGCCGCCGGCAGTGATGGCGGTCGACGAGGTCAGCTTGACTGTCCCACGCGGCGAGGCGCTCGGGCTCGTCGGCGAATCCGGTTCGGGCAAGTCGACGCTCGGGCGCATGGCGGCCGGCATCTACGCGCCCACTTCGGGCACCGTTCGCCTCGAGGGCCTGCCGGTGATGAGCGAGGGGGCCGAGCCGAAGAAGCTGACCACCCGGGTCCAGACGATCTTCCAGGACCCGTTCGCCTCGCTCAACCCACGCATGCGCATCGGCGACGGCATCGCCGAGGGTCCGCTCGCCCATGGGCTGGTCGACAAGTCCGCCAGCGGAGCTTACGTCCGCGACTGGCTCGCCGCGGTTGGGCTCGACCCCGCCTTCGGCGAGCGCTACCCGCACCAGTTCTCCGGAGGCCAGCGCCAGCGCGTCGCCATCGCCCGTGCGCTCGCCATGCAGCCCGATCTCGTCATCTGCGACGAGCCGGTCGCCTCGCTCGACGTCTCGATCCAGGCGCAGATCATCAACCTCCTGATGCGGCTGCGGGCCGAGCTCGGCCTGACCCTGATCTTCATATCGCACGACCTCTCGGTGGTCCGGCATCTCTGCGACCGCGTCGCAGTGATGTATCGCGGCCGCATCGTCGAAGAGGGGCCGGCAGGCGAGGTCTACGACAACCCGCAGCACGACTACACCAGGCGGCTGCTCGCGGCCGTACCGGTGCTGCCCGAGGCGGCAGCGTAAGATCAGGAGGAACGCCATGACCGAACTGAAGCCCTGGCAATGGCCGGAGGAGATTTGGCGCGGCAAGGTCGAGCAGGTGCGCGCTGGCCGCAACCTCAAGCCGAAGGTGTGGCCAGGTGGGGCGCGTTGCGCCGTGGCGCTCTCCTTCGACGTCGATCACGAGACCAATGAATTGCGCGACGGCGGCAAGTCGGTCGGCCGGCTGTCCTGGGGCCAGTACGGCAATCGCGCCGGCATGCCGCGCATCCTCTCCATGCTGGCGCGCGAGGAGATCAAGGCGAGCTTCTTCGTGCCGGCTGTGACCGCGCTGCTCTATCCCGACGAACAGCGCCGCGTCATCGCGGAAGGCCACGAGATCGGCCTCCATGGCTGGATCCACGAGGTGAACACCGCTGTGCCGCCCGAGGCGGAGCGCGAATTGCACCTGCGCTCGGCCGATACGCTGGAGAAAGTCACGGGTGTCAGGCCGGTCGGCATGCGCACCCCGTCCTGGGATTTTTCCGAGGTGACGCTCGCCGTCGAGCGCGAGCTCGGCCTGATCTACGATTCCTCGCTCTTCGCCGATGACGATCCGTACGAACTGATCGAGAAGGGCGAGCCGACCGGCATGGTCGAGCTCCCGGTCGAGTGGATTCGCGACGACGCGGTCTATTTCAACATGAACCGCTTCCAGGCGCTGCGGCCCTACACCTCGCCCGAGGCGGTGTTCGACATCTTCAAGCGCGAATTCGACGGTGCTTACGCCGAGGGCGGGCTCTTCCTGCTGACCATGCATCCGCATGTCATCACCTACCGCTCGCGCTTCTGGATCCTCGAGGAGCTTGTGCGCCACGCCAAGGCCAAGGGCGATGTCTGGTTCGCGACGCATGCCGAGATCGCGGCCTATGTGAAGGCGCAGGCGGGGCTCTGACGCGGGCGTGATTTTCGGGCCCGGTGCCCCCGCGTCAGCGGAACCGTGCCCGATTTCGGCCGTTTTCGGTTCATTCGGAATTCAGGGCGCGGAGGCGTTCATCTCCGGAAGAACAACTGGAAACGGATGTCATGACGCGCACGAAAAACCTGCTTCTGATCGGCACCATCATCCCCGCCATCGTGTTGTCGCAGGGCAGTTTCGCCGCTCCATCGCTCCAGCTTGCGCAGGCGCAATCCGGCGATGACGACCGGCCGGACCAGCGCCGCCAGCGGCCGGGCGGCCAGGAGCGCCCGGCGCCGGGTGGCCAGGAACGTCCCGGCGCTCGCCCCGCTCCGGGCCAGCCACCTG
>NZ_LNCQ01000022.1:194653-341099 GCF_002831785.1 Allobosea sp. FBZP-16
GGCCTAGAGCGATACCGGGCGTTGCCGTTCCCGACGCCACCTTTGGCGGAGCAGGCGAGGATTGTGCAGGCGGCGCGAGATCGGCTGCGCATCACACAACAACAGATATCAGCCGTACGGACCTCGTTGGCTCGCCTGCCTGATCTCGAGCAGGAGCTGTTCGCTGCGGCCGTGGCCGGAGAACTCGCTCCTCAGGATCCCAACGATGAGCCGGCGTCGGCGCTCGCAATCAGGCTGGGCGGTCCGCCGCAGGCTGTGACCGCGGTGACGACGAAGAGCTCGGGAGGAAAGAATATGCCGCAACGTAAACCACGCCCATCGCGACAGGCGGAGCCAAGTCCTGATCTGACGTCCGTCCTCCGCGAGAATGGCGGGGTTCTTCCCTTGCCGGATCTGTTCGCATTAGCGGGATACAATCGCGACATGCCCGAGCATGTCGAACTTTTCTACCTCGCGCTTCGCGAGGGCATGAAAGGAAGCTTGCGGCTGAGAGGCGAGGCAACCGAGAACGCCGAAGTGGAGATCGTCGATGCGGCTTGAGAAGGTCAGGATCGGCTCCTTCAAAAACCTTCGTGACCTTAACGTCGTCTTCGACGAGCTCTCACCTTACACCGTCCTCGTTGGCGAAAACGGTGCCGGGAAGTCGAATCTGATCGAGGGCCTAGCGCTGGTCTTCCGCAACCTCGATCTCGATGTGGAGGCCCCCTTCGACTACGAGCTGCAATATGAGTGCCGTGACAACATCATATCGGTCAAGGCGAAGGCCGACCAGCATCCCAGCTTTCGGATAAGGCGGCCGGGCGAAGAGTCGTTCGCGGACTTATCCCGCAAGGCCTTCATGGCGGAGGACGCGGATGGGCGGCCTCGCCACCGGCCGGCGTTTGTGTTCGGCTATTACTCTGGGCCGAGTGATCGCCTAACGTCGATCTTCGAGAAGCATCGGGAGCGCTTTTACAGCTGGATCATCAAAGCGCCGGAGCAACGTGGGAAGGCGATCGCTGACCCGAATTCGCTGCGACGGCTGTTCTACGCCGAAACGCTGCACGGCCAGTTCGCCCTGATCGCCTTCTTCATGGAGGCGAGTGAGGCGTCGAAGGCCGACCGCGACTTCCTTCGCGACCACCTGCAAATCGAGGGTCTCGACAGTGTTCTGTTCGCTCTCAAGGAGCCGCCGTGGAAGCGCAAAGGCGGCGATCCGCGTTTCTGGAACGCCGTGGGCGAGGTTCAGCAGTTTCTTGCTTACCTTTACGACAAGGCACTGTTGCCGCTCCGTATGACGCGGCGAATTCCGATCGACTTGACCAAGAACCCGATCGTTCAGAGCTTATACCTGTTCCTCTCCAACACCGACGCGCTGGCCGAAGTTTACCGAACCTACGGCAACCAATATGCCTTCTTCACGGCATTGGAGAGCATGCACCTATCGAAAGTGCTCGGCGAGGTGCGCACTCGCGTCAAGATGACGCCGGAAGCTGGCGGCGGGAACGTGACCTACCGCGACTTGAGCGAGGGCGAACAGCAGTTGTTGCTCGTGCTCGGGCTTCTGAAATTTACCGCGAGGGATGAAGCTCTCTTCCTGCTCGATGAGCCGGACACCCATTTGAACCCCGCCTGGAGCACTCAGTATCTCAGTTTCCTCGACCGTTTCATCCGCGATCGGGACAGTTGCCATATTGTGATGTCGACGCATGATCCGTTGGTCTTCGCTGGATTGAAGCGCGAACAGGTGCGGATTTTTCGGCGTGACGAACAGGGGTGCGCCGTTGCTGACCCTCCTGACCAAGACCCGCGGGGCATGGGCGTCGCAGCTATTCTAACAAGCGATCTCTTCCGGCTGCGCACCACATTGGACCCCGAAACCCAGGCGGATCTTGATAAGCAACGCCTGTTGGCCATGAAGGAGAACCTCACTGATGACGATCAGGCCGAACTGGCGCGGCTGCGGGAGGTGCTGCGCGGGCGCGGTTTCGACCTGACGCAGCGCGATCCACTTTATCAGGAATTCCTGAAGGCCTGGACTGCCCAGGAGGACCCTCGCTGGCGCGAGACTGTGGAACTCACCCCTGAACAGCAGCAGGCGCGGAGCCGTTTAGCCGCTCGCATCGTCGAGGAGCTGCGTCGCGAGCAGGGCATGTCGTAACGCGATGCAGTACATTAATTTGGAAGATATCCTGCCCAACATCCGGCATCTGCTCGCCGATCTGCAAACGGCGCAAGACCTCATCATGGCCGAAGCCGACCCCCGCCGTCGGGCTGCGCTCATTGAGGCAAACCAGAACCGGTGGACTGCGTTGCGCGACGCCTTCGAGGGCGCGTCGGGCGGCAAATGCTGGTACACCGAGTGTGAGAGTCCTGGCGCGGACAACGACATCGACCATTTCCGGCCGAAGGGGAAGGTAAAAGAGGACCGGCGTCATCCCGGCTACTATTGGCTGGCCTTTGACTGGCGCAACATGCGGTTGAGCTGTCAGCGAGCGAACCGGCCACGGATTGCTCCGGGCGCCCGCGTTGCCGGCGGGAAATCGACCCATTTCCCGCTTCTCGCGACCGGTGTACGCGCAACCGAGCCAGGCGACGACATCCGTCTTGAGCATCCGGCTTTGCTGGATCCCACCGACCCCGGGGATCCGATTTTGCTGACGTTTTTACCGAACGGCGAGATCGATCTGTCTCCGCAGTATCGCGGAAATGCTGTCGCTGAAGCCAAGATCGCCGCCAGTCGATTGGGCCTGCACCTAAACTGGCCAAAGTTCGTGGAGGGCCGCATGACGCTCTACAACATTATTGAGCGCGACGTGGAGCGCGGCAAGCGAGAAGCGCCGAACGACTACCTTGGGATGCCGCAAGCCTCGCAAGCCTTCAAGGATGTGATCGGTGACCTCAAAAGGCGGCTGAACCCGAGGGCGCAGTACGCGGCTGCGGCCAAGGTCTACGTCGAATCGTTTCGTGATATTTGGTGGATTAACGACGTGGTGTTGAAGCTCTGATTATGGTGGGAACCCAGCAACGCGCCGATGGCGCACAGAACATTGTTCGTCGCCTCTGGCAGTATTGCAATATCCTGCGGGATGATGGCTTGTCTTACCCAGATTATGTCGAGCAGCTTACTTATCTGCTGTTTCTCAAGATGGCGGACGAGCAAGCGGGTGAGATGGTCCCAAAGGAGCTCTCGTGGGGCGTTCTTGCCAGCCTTGATGCGGTCGAGATGCACGCGCATTACACCCGTATTCTGCCCGCCCTCGGTGAGCTGGGAGGAATGCTGGGCCTGATTTTTGGCAACGCCAAAAACAAGATACGCGATCCCGCAAAACTGCGGCTCCTCATCGTTGATCTGATTGGCCAGACGGAGTGGACAGGCCTATCCGATGATCTGAAAGGGGACGCGTACGAGGGGCTGCTTGAGAAGAATGCACGCGACACCAAGAGCGGGGCAGGCCAGTATTTCACTCCGCGCCCCTTGATCGAGGCCGTTGTCGCTTGTGTGGATCCGCGTCTGGGCGAAGTCATCTGTGATCCAGCGTGCGGCACAGCCGGATTTTTGCTCGCGGCTCACGACTACCTCCGAGAGAATAATCCCGAAAATGACGCCGCGGCAACGCAAACAGCTTGCCACCAAAGCGATCCGCGGGGTCGAACTCGTCGAAGAGGTTGCACGGTTAGCCACGATGAACCTGCTGCTGCATGGCGTCGGCGGCAATGCCGAAGATGAGCTGCCGATCGCGTGCGAGGACAGCCTGAAGGCACCACCAAAGATGCAGGTCGATGTGGTGCTTACGAATCCCCCCTTCGGCATCAAAGGCAGCGTGACCTATTCACAAGGGAAGTCGTCCCGGGTCGACGACAGCCTTACTATCGTTCGCCCCGACTTTTGGGTTCAGACCGCCAACAAGCAGTTGAACTTCATGCAGCACATCGTGGCGCTGCTGAAACCGGGCGGCCGTGCGGCGGTCGTCGTGCCAGACAATGTTCTCTTTGAGACCGGTGCCGCAGCATCGGTTCGCCGCCGCTTGGTTGAGACATGCCGGCTCCACACCATCCTGCGGCTTCCGCCGGGCCTGTTTTATGCCGCGGGCGTTAAGTCAAACGTCGTCTTTTTCGACAAGCCGGTTCGCGCCTCCGGCGGTCCTGCGGAATCGATCTGGGTCTATGACCTTCGGTCTGACAAGCGCTTTTCGCTCCGTACCAAGCCGCTGCAGGCTGAAGACCTTCGCGAATTCGTAACGCTGTTCAAATCGGATCATCGGGAAAGCGGCGATCGGCACCGGCAATTTGCGACGTCTCACGTCCTCGCGAACGCTGACTGCCGGCTCGATCTTACGTGGAGCGCGACTGGGGCGGCGCAACGCACGCCCGGCCTCGCTCGTCTCGATGAGCTGTCGGAGTTGGTCGCTGATGATCTCCGGCGGGCGCTGGAACTCATCACTAAGGCGAAGGCTTGAATAACGACCATCGCCTCGTTCCGCCTTTAGGTCCCCGAGTTTCGGCAGCATCGATGTCGCGGGTTATGCCGAAGCGATCGCGCAGGATCGTGCCTTCATCGACAGCGCAAACGGCAACTAGCCGGACGATCCGAAGCGGCTCGCCCATCGGATCGTCGCGCTTGCTGCGCAGTTTGAGCCGCCATCGCGGCTCGTGTTCGGTGACGCCCTGCAGTGGGCGGCGCAAAGCTCGAGTAATGCAGCAGGAGATTCTCCAATCCGCCAATGATAACTGACAGGTGAGGCCGATAACCGCTGTTGAAATGCCGGACTCAGCGAAGGCCAGCAATCCGGTATGCCGCGGAGCGGAGGAAAACGACATACATTGAACAGTTTAGCGGCGGCTGACGGTATAGTGGGGCGGAGGATGTAAGGGAACAGTCGTACCGGGGCGTACAGGCGGCGGGGGGTGCGAACGCGGTCAGGAGGGGAGTTGGCTTTCCGTGCGCCGCGATAGACCGCGAAGGATCAAATTCCGGAAACCAACCAAAAAGACCAGTGTTTTCAATAGCCGGTGTTTTTGACGGTGTGCCTGACGGTATAGAGAACGTCGGAAAATTTTTTTGCGCGCAATATCAATTGGTTATGGTACTAGGAAATAATCGAGTGGGAATGATTTTTGCCACAAGCCAACCATGAACGAGCCTGAACCGGCCGCTCATGGGGGCATGCCAAGCGGGCTTTAGGCTTCTGGCGTCGCAGGGCGCTTTGCCTGCCGCTTCGCCCAGCTCGGCCGAACCATATCGAACCGATCCGTCGAGCGCAGATACCCCCCGCTCGCGTGCAGGCGGGCAATGAGCTTCAGCCCTGGCGTGTCGATGTAGCGGCGCTCGGGATCGATGACGAAGCGGTCGTCGATATGGGCATTGAGCACCCTGCCGATCACGATGCGCGAGCTCGGCGTCTCGGTGTTGCTGGTCGAACAGAATGCCCGCGCCGCGCTCGAGACCGCCGATTACGGCTATGTGCTGGAGACCGGCGAGATCGTCCAGCAGGGCAAGGCAGATACCTTGATCCACGATCCAAAACTCATCGCCGCCTATCTCGGGGGCGGCGAGGGGCACTGAGCCGTTGCGCCGGCTTGCTTAGGCTATTGCCGGACTGTGCGAATGCGCGCTCGCATGATTGGTGCCGGGCTGATGGCGAAGGGCAGCGGGATCTCGCCTGGCCGGATGCCGGACGACCCAAGAAGAAGGCATCGCCAGAAGCGCAAGGCCAGTCACGGTGGCAAGCCTTGGGAAAGATCTGCTGTCGCTGGGCGCGCCCCTGGGGGCACGCTTCTCGTGTACGCCTCCCTCCGTTCTCTAGGCTGGGGGAATGGCGGACCGGTCACCGTGATCCACGCTCTGCTTACGGCAGTGGGGGCCGAGGGCACAGCCTTCCGCCTTGCCGAGCATTGGGCTTGGCCCGACGGCCGAGGATCATCGAAGGCGCGCCTTGGATGCGCGACGGACAGCGGCAATGGGTCGCCTTCGACATTCCGAGCGTGATGGACGGCGATGCGTTTCGGCTGGTCTGAGCGAGCGCGCTGCGATCGGGATTGGCCACTGCGATATCCTCTGCGCTTATGGCGCGCGAGGCGGTTGCTGTGCTGTACGCCGGGCCGCTGCGGTAGTCCCGAATGGTCGGCAGAGATACCTTCCTGCCTCCTTGCCGATGCCTGCGTTGGCGCTAGCGTGACCTACGGAAGCCATTCGCCGATAGGCGGTTCAGATGGTCATCACGTTCGTCAGTCTAGCGGCGGCCCATCTGCTGATCGCGAGCCTGATCGCGCTCAATTCGGTTCTTGAAGCCGAGCGTGAGCGGCTCACCGCCAAAGACATCCTCATCGTTGCTCTGGTCTGCGCCATCTGGCCACTCGTCGCCTGTGTCCTGCTGCTGACACAAGGACGACGGAAGCTTGATCCTGGGCAGCGCCAATGTCAGCCCACGATGCGCTGACGCTTCAGCGCCGGACAACCGACACCCCGGCGGACTGGCATGGCCCGTCGGAATGTGGCTTGCCTGAGCAGCCTGGTGACCGGGCGGGTCAGAAATGCGCTTTCGGCTGAAGCCTCAGCGTCGCACGCGTCGTGTCGGCCATCTTCGACAGCATCCAGTCGGGATTGCCGAGGTTGAAATAGGCCTTCAGCAGCACCCGCCAGAACAGGCGTTCCGCCTGCGATGAAGGTCCGTGCTGGGCGTAGACCCGCGCGCATTCGGCGGCGGTACGGCTGCCATGGATCGCACTGTTGTTGACGCCCGTCCGTCGGAAGCAGGCGATCGGCTGGGTCATCCGGCCGTAAGGCTCCTTCGCCAGGGCCCGGCAGAACATGTCGTAGTCGCCGGCGTCCCGGTAGGCGATGTCGAACCCGCCCAGTTCCTCGAAAAAGGTCCGGGAGAAGTAGGTCGCCATGTGCATGATCGGATTCCAGCCCAGGCAGACAAGCATCGCCGGCGTCATCCAGTTCGGAGGCGCCGCGAGCCCGCCGAGGCCATGTCCGTTCGAATCGATCCATCGGATCGCGCCGACGACCCAGCGCCGCCGGCTCTTGCGGTAGGCGTCGACGACCGCCGCCGCCGCGCCCGGGAGCATCACATCGTCGGCGCCCAGGAAGCCCAGCAATTCGCCCGAAGAATTGAACGAGCCCTTATTGATGGCGTCGAAGATGCCGCTGTCCTTGCCCTGCATCACCTTCAGCCCATAGCTGCGCGCGAGCTCCACGGTCCCGTCGGTGCTGCCGCCGTCGACGATGACATGCTCGATCTCGATCCCGCGCGTCGCATTGCGGCGCGCGGATTCGATGCATTCCTTGAGATAGTCGACGGCGTTCAGCGTCGGGGTCACGATTGTCACGATCATTGGCGCAGTTCCGCTGCTGGAGCCGGTGCGGTCAGACGTGCCGAGGAGCGGAAGCCATGTCGGGCCTCGCCTGGATCATCGGCATCGGCGCCGCTTCCGCGGTGTCGGCCTCTTCGACGACCGGAATCCGGGTTACCGCGTTCTGCATGGCCCACATCGCCGCCTGGGTACGGTTCCTGACCCGGACCTTCCGAAGGATCGCCTTGACGTGCACCTTCACGGTGGCTTCGGCGATCTCCAGCTTGCGTGCGATCACCTTGTTGGACTCGCCGAGCATGAGCCCTTCCAAGATGCTCACCTCGCGGACCGAAAGCCCCTGGAACGGGGAGCCGTCAGCCCGGCGCTGCACGCCCTGCAGCAGGCGCTGCGGCTCGACCGCGACCTCGGAGAGCTGCGACAGCAGCTCGGGCGGGAACACTGCGCCGTTGGCGATGACGACTTCGAGCGAGGTAATGAGATCTTGTGCCGAGACGGACTCGACGAGATAGCCGACCGCACCGAGCTGCATCGCGCGATGCATCAAATCCCGGCTGCCGCGGAGGGCGAGCGCTACGATCTTGGCGCTCTTGAACTGTCGCTTGATGTCGCCGACGATGGAGCAGGACATGTCGTCGATCACGACGATGAAAAGATCGGGCGCCTGCTGGCCGTTATCGTATCGATGCAGGTCGAGACTGGTGGTTCTCTGGCTTACGTGGAAGCGAGCGCCATCCAACAACTTGGTTATGCCTTCGCGCAGAAGGGCATTGTCGCTCAGTACAGCGGTCTCGATGATGTCTGACATCGGTACTTCCCTCTTACTCGACACAAAACTGGGGTGGCGGATGCAGCCAGGCGCATGTCGCCCAGCCGCACCAGCGGAGGTATTCCGTAGCGCTGTTTGAGAAATTCCGAGATGAAGCAGGCAGTGACTAATCCAAAACGGCCACAAAGTGACACTGAGGGATGCAAGCACCCTGAATGTCATCGTTAATAATTAGTTCATTCGGATGTAGTCGTCTTGTCAGGAAAAATACGATCCCGTCAGGAAAAGCCTTACACGCGACCTGCGACAAAGCGTCCGATTTCACCAGCTTGGCTTGCAAGCCGGGGAGGGGATTGTCTTTAGGTTGCCGTAGAGGAAGCCGCTGATGCTCGGCCGCTTTCCGCGCGAGCCGTTTCAGCCGGTCGGATCGGTCTTGAGGATGCGGATGAGATCCTTGGCCAGCACGGCCGCCTCGGTGCGATTGCGGACGTTGAGCGTCCGCATCAGTGCGGAGACGTGGATCTTGGCCGTCGGTTCCGCGATATGGAGGGCCTGGGCGATCTCCCGGTTGGAGAGCCCGTCCGCAAGCAGCGCGAGGACATCCCGCTGCCGGCGCGTCAGCCCGAACGGATCCTGCTGAGAGCTGGTCCGGCGCTGCGGCGCCTCGCGAGAGCGGTAGGCCTCGGCGGCCGAGCCGAACGGGGTGAGGCCGCGTGGCACCGCGAGGCGGCCGGCGATCACCTCCTGAACCGCTTCGATGATCTCGTCGTCCCGCTGCAGCTTCGAGATGAAGCCGTGGAAGCCCTCCGCGATATAGTGGAGGACCTGGTCGAAGGTACCGTTGCCCGAGATGACGACGTAGCGTGTCGTCGGGGAGGCCCGCTTGAAATCCCAGATGATCGCCGGATCGGTGGATCCCGTCAGGCCAAGGCTGACCAGCACGAGATGGATAGGCTGTTCTTCCATCAGGTTGCGCATCAGGCCGTCGAAGTCTTCGGCTTCGAGGAGCTCGGCCTCCGGCAACGCGGCCTGCAGGATCGTACGCAGACCCGTGCGGTAGAGCGCATGTTCGTCGGCAACGAGAATCCTTGCCATGGTCGTGCCGCCGCTCTGGTCGTTTTTTCGGTGGGGACGCGGCCGCAATATCGGGCTCCGCCGTTCGAAGGCGGTTCCCGAGCGCAGGCCCCTATCCCCGGCCTGTCGTAGCGGGAACGGCTGTTCAAGTCGCGACGCTCTTCGGGAGATGCCGTTACGGGAGCTTGGCCATTATTGTGTCAGTCAAGCCAAGCTGAGTACTCCTCACAGGAGCAGGTCTGGCAATTCAACGCGCCAATGGCTTAGTCAGTATCGTCAGACGTCGAGAATCCAGCCATGGCTGGCGCCGTATCTGATGATGTCGAGACGCGAGTGTAGCATCAGCTTCTTGCAGGCCCTGTAGCGGTAGGTCTCGACCGATTTGATGCCGAGGCCGATGCGTCGGGCGATCTCCTTGTTGGAGTGGCCGACCGCAGCCAGTCGCAGGACCTGCATCTCGCGATAGGTCAATGTGTCGCTCGCGGTCGCCGTGCTGACGCCGGCTGCCGGACACAGCTTGCGGATCCATTCCGAGCGGAAATCCTCCAGCTCGGAATCGATATAGACCCCGCCGCTCAGGACCGTCCTCAACGCCTGGGCCACCTTGTCGCTCGCCGATGCCTTGAGGACGTAGCCGCGAATGCCGGCCCGCAGCGCCTTCTGGACATAGCTCGGCTCTGCATAATGGGTCAGCATGACGATCAGGGTTTCGGGCAGTTCTTCGAGGATGCGCTCGGCCAGCGTCAGGCCGTTCATGCCGGGAAGCCCCATGTCGAGGACAGCAAGATCCGGTCGTTGACCGCGCACGAGCGCGAGCGCCTCGGCCGCGCAACTCGCCTGTCCCACCAGCTCGAAATCCGGCTGGCCGAGCACGAGAGCCTTCAGTCCGGCCAGAACGACCGGGTGGTCGTCGACCAGGATGATCCGCGTCGTCACGAGGAGACGCTCCGCGGCACGACGCCGGTCAAGGGAGCGACCGCGGTGACGATAGTGCCCTTGCCGCAGCGGGGCCCGATACCGAGCGTACCGCCGACATCCGCCATGCGCTGGCGCATGCCTGGCAGCCCGATGCCGGTCTGGAGCCCATCTCCCGGCCGCTCGGGCTGACTTCGAAGTCCGATGCCGTCATCGGCTATGCTGAGCGAGACCGAACTCCTCGCGAAGTCCAGCACGACATCGAGCTTTCGCGCGCCGAGTGCATGTTTGAGAGTGTTGGTCAGAGCTTCCTGCGCCACCCGGTAGAGTGTGTCCTCGATGACGGCAGGCATCGGGTCCGGCTCGGCCCCCTTCTTCCTGAAACAGAGCTGGAGCCGCCCATCCGCTGCGAACGACGCCGCCATGGCCTCGATGGCACGGCTGAAGCCGAGTTCCTCGACGATGCGTGGTCGACCGCTGACGACGGCGTGATGGATCTTGCGCCCGACCCCGGTGACATGCTCGACGATCTCGTCGAGGCGCCGTCTTGCAAGTCCCTTCGTGCTCTCCTGCAAGGCTCTCAGCTCGATGAGGACCCGGGCCATCTCCTGCCCGGTATGGTCGTGCAGGTCCCGTGCTATGCGCGCGCGCTCGTCGGCTCGGATGTGGTTGAGTTCATCCTCGAGCCGGTGCGTCCGCGCCTCCACGATCCGCAGCGCCTCGGCAACGAAGCAATATTGCTCGACCAGCCGGAGGCGGTCGCTGCGCAACTCGTCGAATTGCTGCATGGCAAGGCGACGCTGCCGCTCGGCCGTCAAGCGTCTCATCCGCTCCGCAGCTGCCGAGAAGCGCGGGTCGAGCAGGGGGAAGAGCCGCAGGAGGAGCGTCGCCGGCTGGCTCTTGCGCCGCGGGATCAGGACATTGCCGAAGCAGCGGTAGTCGCCGGGGCCGTCGGGACCATTGAAGCCGACCCTTTCGATCAGGGGCTGGCGCGAGCCCGAGCAGGCGAGGAGATAGGTCCGCAAGGCATCGACCCGGCTCCCGCAGATGTCGAGCAGCGACGTGGCTGCTCGGCCGGGGGCAAGCAGCTGGCTGGCGGCGCGATTGAGCGCACGGATGCTTCCGTCGGTCAGGGCGATGACCGACGGCTCAAGATAGACCTCGAGATCCAGCTCATGCCGAAGCTGCAGATGCATCATCTCGGTAATATTCCCTCGTCCCCGGGCCCGGCTCGATCCGCTTCAGATGGAGGACCACGCGGCATTCAGCCGCCCCCGAGGCAATCGTCTCCTCCAGATCGACCGCGGCGTACCCGACTGCGTTGGCGGTCAGGCGGCCGAAGATGTTCGATGTCAGCATGCACAGTGAGGGACGGTTCGCTGCCGCCCGGCCAAGCGGGCACGCGCAATTGCTGAACACGACCCTGTCCTCGTCCTGCTCGACGATCGAGAATGCGCCGCCGGCGCGGTTTTTCAGGTCGATCAGGATCTCGAGCAGTTGATCGCGGTTGAGACGCTGGACACCGAGTGCCGTCTTGTACTGTTTCTCGATACCGGTGCCCAGGCGCGCGGCGATGCCGCTGACATAGGCGCAGGCGTCTTCGACCCCTGCAATGCTTTCCAGCAGCTCGGCCATGTCGGCCACCAAGATGTTGAAAAGACCATGATGATCGAAGTCGATCTCGAGAGCGCCGATACTCGGCGAAATATTGGAGACGGATGGAGTCACGCTCGCTAGCCCCCTGAATTGACACCCGCCCCAGGCGATCATTCTTTGCACGCAGCTCTGTACGAGGCTGCTGATCCGCGAGGGAGGTTAGACCAAGAGCCTTTCTCCGATTGGATTCGGGAAGGAATAGTTCAGAAACTTATCTCTTGGATCAGAGACGTGTTTCTTGGTGTGTTTCTCTTTTTGTATCTATAAATCGTTTAGCGAATGATATTTTCTGCAAAATAACAAAATTGAGTTCAAGACAAGACGTATTAGAGAGTTATCGTTTACAACATGAAATCCATTTCCAGGCCCGTAAAATATCGAAACAACCGGTTCTGTTGGGGCAGTTCGTCTCAAATTTTGCGTGGATTTTTATGGTGGATATACGGATAAAAAATACAGGAGAGCAGCGGTCATTCAGGCGTCGAGAGAACGGATCGTACAGGCCATCTCAGGTTGGGGTACTTATCTTCAGGGTGATGATAGCACATTGTCGGCGTTTGTCTGCCCAGATTCGTGGATGTATTTCCAAAACGGCTTCTTTGAACTATGAATTCTAACATAAGTTGTATCCGCGATTCTGTTTCGAATTTTAGACAGCTGGGGTTGCCGCCTGCGGGGACGAATAGACAAAGAAATATGAAAATATTATTCAAATATATATATTATTTTAATATTTGAAATAAGATTCAAACAATTTGCAGGTGATTGTTGGAGATAGGAAATAAGCTTAGAATCTATAATCAATGATAGTTCAGACTAGATATGGCTAATTTTCGTTTATCTAAAATGATTCGTATCTGTAGGAATGATGGCCGGTCGCCAAATCATCGTCCTGGTAATAATTTCGTGATCGGTGCGTCCAGACGCACGATTCCGTGGCGAAAACGTCGCGCAAGGCGTCGGCGTGCTTGGTTGCCGCCGGGTCAATGTTGACGGCTGTTCACATTTGTCAAGATGTTGGCCGCAACCAAATTCCGTTGCGTCACTCGGCGGGCAGGTTCGGCAGGCTGATGTGCCGAGGACGAGGCTGCGAGATCAGCTTGCGAAAGCGCCGCCAGGCGAAGGGCAGGAAGCTCTGCTCGGCGTGATCGCGAGGCGTGCGCAGCACCAGATCCGGGTCGATCAGCATCGCTCCGCCGGTCAGGGCGGCGAGGCGGCGGTTGAAGACGAGATGCTCGCAGATGATGGGGCCTGCCTGACGATAGCTGCCGAGACGATACGTCTCGGCGCGATAGAGGCACAGGCCGTTGAACGTCGAGGCGCAGGAGATCTCGCGATCGGAGGTGAGGGCGCGCTGGTGCGGATAGATGCGTGAGCGGAAGAAGCGGTAGTATTGCACGATCCCTGACCGATTGATCGCAAGCTCGTCAAGTAACGTCGTGAAGGACCTGTGCTCGTCTTCGTAGGCCAGGAGATCGTAATAGTGTGGGCGAGAGCTTGCCGATACGCCGAAGACGCCCGGCCGGTCCAGTTTCGCGGCAGCGGCGAGCAGCGCCGGAATGGAGGGCGGCACGGCGATGACGTTGTCGATGTCGAGCACGCAGACGACACGGGGTTCGAGGCCCGATGCTTCGAGCTCGCTCTTGAGCCGCTGTCGGCCGAGCGCCATCCGCCTCAGCCGCTCCGGCTCGCTTGCCATGAACGCGGTCGGGACGAGGATAAGCTCCCCGCGCCTCTGGGCCTGATCGAGCAACGCCTGCGTTCCGTCACGCGAGCCGTTCTCCCCGACAAAGGCGGCAACGCTCGAGCCGCTGCGCCTCAGCGTTTGCAGCAGCTCCAGAAACGGCGGGATCGTGGCTGCACAATCCTTGGCGAGGGCCAGGAATGCGAAGTCCGGCCGGGGGTTCCCCACCTGTCTCACCTGGCGGGAGCCCTGATGGCGATCAGCGATTTCGGCAGGAACAGGACGTTCTCGGTCAGGATCTCCGCGTCCGGAAAGAGTTCGGCGAGTTGGGCCCGGTCAAGCATCGTGGTGCCTTCGACGATCTGCATCGCCTGGTCGAGGGAGGCCGCCTTCGCGTAGAAGCCGCGGGCCTTGCTCGACACCATCCGCCGCTGCAGCGGTTGCGGCAGCCAGTGCATGATCGGCGCGTTGCTGTGCGGATCGAGCGGAAACCAGAAGTTCGGTGTCTGCACGTAGTAGTTCGGTGCCAGCCGTCTGATCTCGGCTGCGACGCGCTTCATGTCGGCCCAGCGCCCGACATGCTCGATCAGCGAGTTGGAATGGACGAAGTCGAAGCTCTGGTCGCCGAACGCATTGACGTCGCGCGCGTCGCCCTGGACGACATGGAAGCGCGGATCGGGCGAAGGGGGCTTGGCTTCGATGTTCAGGAGCGAGATCTCCACGCCCGACGGCGGCAGGTCGAACTGCCAGTAATCGGCGTCCCCTCCGAGGTCGAGGATGCGGCAGACCCCCCGCTTCTCGATCACCGCGTCGATGATCGGGCGGACATAGGTCTTGAACCGTTCTTCGCGGAACTGGGAGCGGCGGAACGAGCGCGGAATCATGTTCATGAGCTCTTCGCCTCGCGATGATCTACCGGTTCCGGTGCGCGATCCTAGCGCCAGGCGTTCAGCCGGCAGCCTGGTCCGACGGCTGAGCGCTAGGGCTTCTGGACTAAGCCGTTCTGGGCAGGCGGCCCCTGGTCGGCCCGGATGATCCGGCCGTTCGCCTCCTGGCCGAGATCGCGGAAGCGTTCGTAGGAGACCGGCTCTCCGCCCCAGATGAAGAGCGGGGCATTGGTCGGTCCGCGCAGCACATAGGTGTTGCGGTCGAACCGGTTTCCGCCTGTTTCGATGATCCCGAAATTCGGATTGGAAGCGGGAGCGTCGCTTGCTCCGCCGGACAGGCCGGAGTTGCCGTCGTAGACGATTTCATTGTCGTACACGGCGTTGCGCGCCGTCAGATAGAACAGCTTCTTTTGGCCGTCCTTCAGCCTGGGCTGATCGAGCCGCTCACGACCCTGATCGACGATGACGATGCCGGTGCCGCCCGAAGCTACGGTGACCTTGTTGCCGTAGACGCTCACGCCTTCGGACGCGGCGATCTGGATGCCGGCGCCCCAGATCCAGGCGCTGCCCTGCTGGCCGCCGCGCCCGGTCCCGTTCAGGCGAACCGTATTGTTGCGGATGATGGCGTCGAAGCTGATCTCGTAGAAGATTCCGGCGTCCGAATTGCGCTCGACGAGATTGTTCTCGAACAGGACGTTGCGGCAATCGACATCGCACCAGAGCCCCGAGCCGTAATTGTCGTGCACATGGTTGCCGCGCAGCGTCAGGCGCTCGACCTTGCCGGCCTTGACGCCGCCGGCCTCCCAGGCAGCATCGAAGCCGTAGATGTTGTTCTCATAGATCTCATTGTCTTCGATCACGACATCGCTGCCGTTGGGCGAGATGCCGAGCTGGCCATTATGGTGCACCTTGTTGCGGCGGACCATGCTCCTCTCCCCGGTCGCGATCCCGGATCCGCTGTTGAAGCGGACCTCGTTGTCCTCGATCAGCCAGTCGGTGGCGCGGGGATGCTCGTCGCCGAAGATCGCACCCTGCTGGGCGGGGGTCGCGTATTTCTCGACGATCAGGCCTTTGACGGTGACACCGCGCGCGCCCCGGCTGTTGAACGCATAGAGCAGGCGCGCGCGCTCCAGCGTTCGGCCGCGCGGATCGTCCGCGAGATAGCTCAGCCCCGTTGCGGCATCGGAATAGACGCGGCCCGGCTGCAGCTCGGCACGGTCGGAAACCGGCTCCAGCGGTTGGCCATCGAGAAAGAAACGTCGCGGATCGTTGCAGCGGGCGCGATTGGGCAGGCAGGAGCCGAACCGCTTGGTCCCGAACTGCGGCATGGCGGTCACCCAGACGGTGTCCTTCGGGCTGATGTCGGTGATCAGCTCGGCGCCGTTCAGAATGGCGCCGGGCTGACCGATGAAGGTTTGTCGATCTTTTGGCGCGACCAACTGGTCTCGATGAACGCCGGCTGCGATGCAGAAAGTGGCGCCCGGCGCGGCCTTGTCGACAAACGCCTGGATGGAGGCGCCCACCGGCACCAGGATCGAGCCGGATGGGCAATGCGCATTTTCGGCAGCGTCGGAGCGCGAGCTGCCCAGCAATGTCATCGCTCCGAGAAGAGCTGCGCCGGCGATGTGCGCGCCGCCGCGTGCAGCGCGACCGAAGCGGACCGGCGGCGCGACGATGTGCCAGGCCCGGTAGACCATCAGCGAGCCGAAGCCGATCCCGAACAGGATCCAGAATGGAATGCCGAGCATCGGTCCCTCGAGCGCGACGTCAAAGGAGGCGTCGATGACGATCGAGGCGAGGTAGCAGACCAGGAAGACGAAATAGCGCGCCCAGTCGAGGTCGCCGCGCCGCCAGGCGAGATGGGCGGCCCGCAGCAGCGCGATCGTCCAGCTGCCGATGGCCAGGAGCCAGAGGGCGAGACCGGGCACGCCGCCGCGCGCGAGATAGGTCATGTGTACGCTGTGAGGGCTGCGCACGATGGGTCCGCCGCGTTCGAGGCCGACGACGAAGCCGTCCGCCTCCGCCAGATTCACGCCGAAGCCCTTGCCGGTCCAGAAGTAGGGGCCGTGGATGGTGTAGTTGCGAATGGCTTGCCACCAGCTCAGCCGCCATTGCTTGGTCCCGTCGAGATTATTGGCGTCGCTCGATCCGGCGACGCTGGCGAGGTTCTCGACCACGGCGGCCGCGCTGATCGGCCGCTCGCCTCGCGGCAGGGCGAGCTCGAAATCGGCGGCGTAGGCCACCATCATGACGAGTGTGAGGGCCATGGTGATGCTGGCGAGGCGACCGATCTGGCCGGTTAGGACCATGCACAAAAGCAGGGGAAGCAGCAGGGCCAGCATGCCGCCGCGGCTCTGGCTGGCCACGAGCAGGGCCGCGCCGAGCGCGGCGACGAGCCAGGTCCGGCTGACCCTGCACAGGCCGACCAGGACGAGAACGAGCGCGCCGCACAGATGCGCGGCGAGTTCGCCGGAGCGCACCGAGATGATCTCGATATTCTGGCCCGGCAGCTTCGGGATATAGGCATTGAAGAAGCGCGCGATCAGATAGAACACGATCGCGATCGGGATGAGCACGCGGGCATGGACGCGAAAATAGCCCATGATCTGCGCGATGCGGATCGGACGCTCCACGATCAGCGCCGCGACGATGAAGGCGAAACCGCCATAGAGCGCGACCGCGCCGTCCCGCAACGCGTCGACCCCGTAGGAACCGATGCCTTGCAGCGTCCGCAGCAGGACCCAGCCCATCAGCAGGGCGGCGCTGAGCGCCGGCACGGTGGTCAGCAGCGCCGCGGTGCAACCCGAGGCGAGGAAGGCGAGCAGGCCGAGCGCGAACAGCATCTCACCGACGAAGAGCGGCGGCAGGCCGAGATAGGCGAAGCTCTTGCCGAAGACGACATAGCCGGCAAAGCCGAGCGCCAGGATCGGCAGGTAGCGGTCGGTCGCCCGCCGGTCAATTGCGGCGCTGGCCGGTGCTCGTGGCATTCCCTTCACGGTCGACCCTTGCTCTGCGCGGCGGCTGCCGTCCCGGGAGCAGCGTAACTCCGGGCCGGGCTGAAGCAGGCTGGGCATCCGAGGTAGCCAGGCCGGCGAGACAACTGGCCAACCTTCCTTCTGGGCAGTCCCTATGCCCAGCGCCGTCAGGACGAGGGCGACGCTAGACTTGGCCCGAGAAGATGCGGCCGGACAATGGCCGGCGGGGGCTCGATGACGTTCAGCGCAGGCAAGATGGGTGGGCATTTCGGCCGGGCGCGACGCGAGCCGGCCAGTGTCGCCTCAGATCAGCGCAGCCCGGGCAAGGTATCCGAGGGCAAATGGGCACGCCTGCGGGCAATGCGCGATCCGGCGTTGTCCTTTACCGACCAGGCGTTGTCGAGCGCCTGCAACTTCCTGACGACCATCCTGCTCGCCCGGGCGCTCGGTCTCGAAGCCTTCGGCGTCTACACGATGGTCTGGCTCGCGCTCTATCTCGCGATGAGTCTTCAGCTCGGCCTCATCGTCAGCCCGATGATGAGTATCGGCACCAAAGAGCATGGGGCTGAGGCCGAGGCCTACTACACCGTGGTCTTCCTGCATCAGGCCGGTTACGTCGTCGTCGCGACCGCCGCGATCTTCGCCGCCCTGATCCTCGCGGCAGGCGCGGACTCAGGCCTGGCCGGTGCTGCGCTGCCGGGCGCTATGGCCGCAGCCTCCTATCTGACGCAGGATTTCCTGCGCCGGTATCTGTTCGCCCGCCGGAGGCCCGCCGGAATCCTGCTGATCGACGCGATCAACCAGCTCCTCAAGATCGGTGCGCTCGCAGCCCTCTGGCAGGCGGGGATGATCAGCGTCGCGAATGCGCTATGGGCCGTCGCCGGTGCCGCCACCGTGTCGACGCTGTGCGGACTGAGCATGTCGGGACCGCTGCTGTGGCGCCGGGAGATTCTGATCAGCGTGACCGCGCGGCAATGGCGCTCGGCGCGCTGGCTGGTCCTGACCGGCTCGGTGCAATGGGTGCTGAGCTATAGCGGGCTCCTGGTGACGGCCGGCCTGTTCGGACCGAAGGTGCTCGGCGCGCTCCGGGCGGCGCAGAGCCTGCTCGCCGTACTCAACGTGGTGCGTGAGGCGCTGGAGAACATCGTGCCGCCGATGGCCGGGAAGGCCTTTGCCGAGGGGGGCATGCAAGCTCTCCATCGCACCCTCGGTCGCGCGATGCTGTTCGCCGGGCTGACCGGGGGCGCGACGGTTCTCGGTCTCGGCCTGTTCGGCCCTTGGTTGCTGCACCAGCTCTATGGCGGCGAGATCCTCGAATTCGACTGGGTGATCATCTGGTACGCCTTCACCTTCCCTATGGCGCTGACGAGCCTGGTCCTCGGCTGCGCCTTCCGGGCGCTGGAGCGCACGCGGCCCGTCTTCATCGCATCGCTTGTCGGAGGCTGTTTCAGCTTGCTCGCGGTCTATCCGGCCGCGGCGACCTTCGGTGTGGCCGGGCTGATCGCGGTGACCCTCCTGTCGGAACTCGCCGCTCTCGTCGTACTGACGATGCTCGCTCTGCGGGTTCCGGGCCTGCTTGCCCGCCCGCCGGCCGGGCCGGTCGGCGGCCGCATCATGACGGCGTCCTCGCCATGATGCCGCTGCCGCCCTCCCAAGTGCATCTTTGGTGCTGCCGGGTCGATCTTCCTGCGATGGAGGCGGCTGAACGGCGCGGAATCCTCTCGGCTGAGGAGCGTGCGCGTGCCGACCGCTTCCACGACGCCAAGGCGCGGATCGCCTTCATCGTGGCGCGCAACTGGCTGCGGCGCGTCCTGGCGCTCTACGTTCCGATTCCGCCGCCCCGGCTCCGCTTCGGCGAAACGGCGTTCGGCAAGCCGTTCCTCGTGAACGAGTACAGCGGGCGCCCGATCGCGTTCAATCTCAGCCATTCCGGCGAGCTCGCGATCGTCGCGGTCGCCGAGGGCATGCCGGTCGGCGTCGATATCGAGCGGATCAGGCCGGTCTCGGCCGACCTGCTGGCGGGCTGTCTCGCGCCGCGGGAGTTCGCCATGCTCGCGGCCCTGACGCCTGAACTGCGCGAGGAATCCTTCATCCGCTGCTGGACGCGCAAGGAGGCCTGCCTGAAGGCGATCGGCGTCGGCCTCAACGGCTCGCCATCGAGCTTCGAGGTCTCGCTCGATCCGTTCAGGGCGCGGCTTCTGACGGTGGAATCCGACCCGGCGGAGGCCGATCTCTGGCAGCTCGCCGATCTGGAACCGGCACCCGGCTATTGCGGCACGCTGGCCGCGCGCCATCGCGGCTGGTCCCCGATCTGGATGGCCCGGCCCTGATCCTCGACGACTAAAGGCGCCGCGATCAGCCCCGGTTCCGCCCTGTGGCCTCGAGAATCCGTTCGGCCATGGTCCGCGATCCGGCTTCGGAGAAGGCGCCTTCATGGCCTTCGCCGTCGACCGAGAAGCAGGGTGTGCCCGGCGCAAGATGCCCCGCCCAGCCGAGGGTGGCATCCGGCGGCCAGCCGGCCGGGATCGCCCCGCTCCGGAAAACCAGGACGCGCCCGTTATAGTTCGGCAACGCATAGCGCTGGACCAGCGCCTCGAGCTCGTCGGTCGTCCGCCAGAAATCGGCCTCGTCGGCTGCTTCCTCGGCCGGGCGCCAGAAGATCAGTCGCTTCGCCTGCCTGACGGCGGCGGTCGATTGCAGCCAGAACGACATGCGCGTCACGAAGCTGCGTGGCCCGCCCTGCCAGAAGCGCCGCGCGAAGCGGCCGGCACGCTTCAGCCGGAACCAAAGGCGTGCGCCATAGGGCTGCCGCAGGAAGTAGCCGGGTGCCCAGCAGTCGATCAGCATGACCAGATCGACCTGCCTGCCGCTCGCTACCAACTGCTTCGCGACCTCGACGGTGATCACGCCGGAGCGGCAGAAGCCCGCAAGCCGATAGCGGCCATTCGGCTCCGTCGCGATGATCGCTTCGCAATAGGCGGCGGCGAGTTGTTCGATCGAGCTCGGCGCTGCGCCGTTCACCAGCGGGTCAAGCAATTGCAGCGCGACGAAAGGCTGGTCAGGCCCGAGTTCCTGCGCCAGCGGCCGATACAGGCGGAGATTATGCGCGGTGTGGTTGAGCGCGAACAAGGTCGGCTGCGTGCCGCTCTTTTGCAACCAGGTCCGGCGCAGGCCCGTCACGTCGATCACCGGCGGCAAGGCCGGCGTCGCCGGCAGCCAGAGTGGCGATGCGATCGGCAGGGAGGTCGGCGCCGGATGCGGCAGCTTCGCGGCCGGGTTGGCGACGAGCGCCTCTGCCAGGATCTCGAACTGCGCCGCCAGCTCGCTGGCAGTCGCCTCGTCATAGAGGTCGAGATGATACTCGCAGGTCAGGCGCCAGCCTTCCTCGCGCTCGACCAGGATGAAGTTGAGGTCATAGAGCGCGCCCGGCAAAGGCGATGGAATCCCCGACAGCTGGAAACTGTCGTTGGCGAGCTCGCCGATGAAGGCGCGCTGGACGATGAAGTTGATCGAGATCGGCGGCCGGCCGGCGTCGCCATGGCTTGGCAGCAGTTCGGTGAGCCTGTCGAACGGCCATTGATGATGATCGACCGCGTCCTCGAAGGTCTCACGCGCCGCTTGGCACAGGTCGAGGAAGCTCTGATCCCCGGAGACCTTGGTCCGCAGTACGAGCGTGTTGACGAAAGGACCGACGATCGCTTCCAGCTCGATGTCGTCCCGGTTCGCCATCTGCGTGCTCAGCACGAGGTCGGACGCGCCGGTGCGTTGCCGAAGCAGGGTCAGGAGAACGGCGTAAGCGACTGAAAAGAAAGTCGTGCCCTCCTTCCGCGCCAGATCGGCGAGGCCCGTGGTTAGGGGGCGGGGAAGCAGCCGCGACAGCGAGGCGGCGTGCGTGCTCCGCGTCGCCGGCCGCGGACGATCGCCCGGCACCTCGACGGTAGGCAGATCGGCGAGCTTGCCTTGCCAATAGGCTTCCTCGCGTGCCAGCGCACCGCCTTCCATGCTGTCCTGGCTGCCTTCGGCGAAGTCGGAGTATTGCAGGGGAAGCTCTGAGAGGACCGGCTCGCGGCCGCGGCCGAGCGCCTGATAGGCCGCGACGAAATCCTTGGCGATGAGGCCCATCGACCAGCCGTCGCTGACGATGTGATGGGCGACGACCAGGATCACCGCTTCGGCGCGGCTCTTGCGCAGCAGCGTCGCCCGCAGCAACGGGGCTTCGCCGAGATCGAAGCGCGTGCAGGCTTCGCTCTGGGCGATGCGGTCGGCCTCCCGGGCCCGGCCTGCCTCCGGCAGGCCGGAGAGATCGATCTCCGGCAGCTTGAAAGGAACATGCTCGGCAATTGCCTGGACGGGCCGGCCATCCTCCAGCCGGATCGCCGTTCGCAGGGATTCATGGCGATCGAGGATCGCCTGGAACGCATCCTGCGCCAGCGACGCGTCCAGATGCCCGCGGATCCGCCATTTCACGGCGATGTTGAGCGCTGGTGTGCCCGGATCCCTGGCGTCGATCTCCCAATAGCGCTGCTGCGCTGACGAGCACCTGGCCGTCATCACGATGCGCTCCGGTTCGCGCAGTTGCGGCTCCGGTTCGCGGGTGAACTGATTTGCCATGATCGTTCACCCTCTCTCGCGCTGCGAGGCGGCGCTCGGCTCGTTCGGCTGCTGCGCGCCGTCGCGCGGGCGTCGCCATGGCCGCTTCCAGAACGTCGCGGCAGGCGCGGCGGCTTGGGCGGCGGGCTCATCGGGAAGCGCAGCTGCGACGGCGGCGATGGTCCGATTCCGGAAGAAATCCCGGGCCGCGACCTTGAGGCCTTCGCGGCGGGCACGGCTGGTGATCTGGAAGATGCTGAGGGAATCGGCGCCGAGATCGAAGAGGTCGTCGTGGACATCGATGTCCTCGCGCCGCAGCACCTCGCTCCAGATCCGGATCAGCGTCTCCTCCACTGGGGTTCGCGGCGCAGCCTTGTCTGCCGCCTTTTCGGTCTTGGGCGCAGCGCTCTGGGCATCCGGCGCCGGCAGCGCGGCACGGTCGAGCTTGCCGCTCGCGTTCAGCGGCAGGGCCGGCAGACCGATCCAGGCGGTCGGGACCATGTAGTCCGGCAGGTCCTGCGCCAGCGCCGCCCGCAATTCGGCCGGCGGCGGACTGTCCGTATCCATGACGTAGTAGCAGACCAGGCGCGGCTCGCCCGGGACGTCTTCGCGCAGGATCACCGCCGAGACGATGCCGGCCTTGCGGGCGAGGACAGCCTCGATCTCGCCGGGCTCGATGCGGAAGCCGCGCAGCTTGACCTGATGGTCGAGCCGCCCGAGATGCACGATACGGCCGTCGGGGAGATACTTGGCACGATCGCCGGTGCGGTAGGCCCTGGCGCTGGTGCCCGGATCGACCGGGTTGGCGATGAAGCTCCTGGCGGTGAGCTTGGGATTGTTGGCATAGCCGCGCGCCAGGCCTGCGCCGGCGATCAACAGTTCGCCGGGGATGCCGACGCCGACGGGCTCGTTGTTGCCGTCGACGATGTAGAACTGCGTATTGGCGATCGGCAGGCCGATGGTGACAACCTCGTCCTCCGGCTGGATGCGGGCGACCGAGGACCAGATCGTCGTCTCGGTGGGCCCGTACATGTTCCAGAGCTCGCCGCCGCCTTCGAGCAGCTTGCGTGCGAGGTCGAGCGGCAGCGCTTCGCCGCCGCAGAGCATGCGGAATCCCGGCCGTGAGCGGAAGCCGGCTTCGAGCAGCAGGCGCCAGGTCATCGGCGTCGCCTGCAGCACGTTGGCGCCGCTCTGCTGCAGCCGCGCCAGCAATTCGGCGCCGTCCTTGGCTTCATCCGCGGTCGCGATCGCGACGCGGCCGCCCTGGATCAATGGCAGCAGCAATTCCAGCGCGGCGATGTCGAAGGTCACCGTGGTCACGGCGAGCATCGTGTCCGAGCTGGAGAAACCGGGCTCGCGTGCCATGGCTAACAGCAGGTTCGACAGCCCGCCATGGCTGACCTCGACGCCCTTCGGCGCGCCGGTCGAGCCGGAGGTGTAGATCACATAGGCGAGCTGATCGGGGCCGATCGCCGCCGTCCGGATCCCGGCGAGATTCGCTGTGGTCTGGTCGACATCGATCAGCATGAGGTGCTCGTCTGCCTCGACGAGGGTCGGATCTGACGGTCCCGCGGTCAGGAGCGCGACCGCCTCGGAATCCCGCAGAATCCGCTGGATGCGCGCCTTCGGCATGACGGGATCGAGCGGCACATAGGGGAAGCCGGCCTTGAGCGCGCCGAGCATGCCGGCGACCAGCGCCGGCGAGCGCTTGATCAGGAGGCCGACGCGACTCTCGGGAGTGTCGACGCGCGCCGTCAGCTCCGCCGCGATCCGGTCCGCCCAGGCGTTCAGCGCGGCATAGGAAATCTGCTGGTCGCCGCATGACACGGCGATCGCCTCGGGCTGCTGCTGGACCTTGCGTTCGAAGGCCTGGATCGTGCCGTCGTCGCTCTGGAGCGTGACCTGGGTGGCGTTGATGTCGGAGACGAGGCGCTGGCGCTCGTCGCCCTCGATCAGCGGCATCGCCGCGATGATCATGTCGGGATTGGCGACGAAGGCGGCGAGCAGCGTACGGTAATGGCCGAGCCAGCGGTCGATCGTCGCCGCGTCGAAGAGATCGGCGCCATAGCAGCAATCGATGCGTAGGCCATCATCGGATTCGCCGATGTTGAAATAGAGATCGAAGGTGGAGAAGGCCTTGGGGTTCGGCTCGGCGCTGGCTTTGATCGCAGGACCGAAGTCGAGATTGCCGGCGAGCCGCTCGAGATTGAACTGCACTTCGACCAGCGGCAATCGCCCGGAGACCGGCGGGACGCGCAGCCGCTTCAACAGGGCGCCGAGCGTGAAGCTCTGATGGTCGTAGGCGTCGAGGACGAGGCGTCCGACCTTGTCGAGATGGGCGCTGAACGGCTCGGCCGGATCGATTCCGCCGCGGATCGGCAGGAAATTGACGCAATGGCCGACGGGCGAGGGGCCTTCGAGCTGCGATTGTCCGGCGGCAGGTACGCCGATGACGAGGTCGCGCTGGCCCGAGAGCCGCAGCAGCAGCACCTGGAAGCCGGCGAAGAGCGTGGCGAAGAGAGTCCGCCGGCGCTTTGCACCCGCCGCCTTCACCTGGCGATAGAGCTCGGCCTCGATGAAGCTCGTGCGCGTGCCGCCATTGAAGCTGCGCGGCGCCTGCCGCGGCCGGTCCGTCGGCAATTCCAGCGGCGCGGGAAGTTCCGCGAACATCTTGGCCCAGTAGGCCGCTGCTTCCTCCGTGCGCGGGTCCTCGCGGGCTGCTGTTGCATAGTCCGCGAAGGGCATCGCTTCCGGCAGTGCGTCGATGTTTGAGCGATAGGCCGTTGCGATCTCGTCGAGCAGGATATTGGTCGACCAGCCGTCGCAGACGATGTGATGCGCCGACAGGATCAGCACATGCTTCCGCTCGCCGAGCCGGATGATTTCGGCTTCGGCCACTGGCCCTTGCACGAGATCGTAGGGGCGGCTGGCATAGGCTTCGATCCTGGCCTGCAGCGTGGCCTGCGGGTCGCACTCGCCGCGCAGGTCGCTGATCGCGACAGGGAACGTTCCAGAGGACGAGACCTGCATCGTCTCGCCATCGGGCGAGAAGCGCGCATTGAGGATCGCGTGCCGGCCGGCGACCTGCCTGATCGTTTCGGCGAGGCGCAGCGCATCGACATCGCCGTCGAGCGTCAGGCTGACGGATTCGTTGAAGGCGGCGCTGGCCTCAGGGCCGGTCTGGTCCGACAGCCAGATCTCGGTCTGGGCTTCGGTCAGCGGAAGCTCGATCTCCGAAGGCGCAGCTGGCATGTCCGGCGGCAGGCTATCGGCTGTGGCTCCAGGCAGCATTCCGTCCCGGCGCATCAAAGCGAGGCTGTCTTCGAACGCAGCGATGATCGCCGCGATCTCGGCTTCGCCGTGCTGGGTCGTCAGGAAGCAGGGATAGTGCTCCTGGATGAAGATGCCGCGGGCGCGCAGATGATAGTGCAGCAGGCTGCCGAGCCGGTGATCGCGGCCGGGCTCGAAATAGGCGACACTGCCATAGCTCTCGATCGGCACGTCCCAGCCGACCTTGGCGAAGGCGCGCCGCAGCGCCTCGACGAGGCCCTGCATGCGCTGCGTAAGGGCGTCGCTCAGCGCCGGCCCCTTTTCCTTGATGTGCCGGAGCACCGCGACCGTCGCCGCCAGCGCCAGCGGATGCCTGACGAAGGTCCCGGCGAAGAAGGTGACGCCGACTTCGGGAACGCTGTCGTCGCCGAAGCGCCAGGCGCCGCCATCGAGCGCATCCATGAAGCGCGGGGTGCCTGCCAGCAGGCCGACCGGCAGGCCGCCGCCGACGACTTTGCCATAGGTCGCGAGGTCCGGCTTGATGCCGAGCAGGGCCTGCACGCCGGCCGGATGGACGCGGAAGCCGGTGACGACCTCGTCGAGGACCAGCGCGGTGCCGGCCTGCTCAGTGATGGCGCGCAGCTCCTTGAGGAACGCGACCGGGAGATGGCCCGGCCGGCGGCTCTGCACCGGCTCGACCAGGACGGCGGCGAGCTCATGCGCATGCTCGCGCAGCCAGGCGAGGCTCTCATCCGTGCCGTAGTCGAGGATGGTCATGCGTCCGACGGCCTCGGCCGGAATGCCGGGAGCCGCCGGCACCGAGCGGTGCTGCTCGCCGACGCCACGGACCAGCACTTCGTCGAACTGGCCGTGATAAGCGCCTGAGAATGCGACGATTCTGTTCCGGCCGGTGACGGTGCGGGCGACGCGCATCGCCGCCATCACCGCTTCCGAGCCGGTGTTGCAGAAGGCGACCCGGGCATGGCCGGTCAGTTCGCAGAACAGCGTCGAGGCCTCATGTGCCAGCGGCGATTGCGGCCCGATCGCGAAGCCGTCAGTCAGCTGCGCCTGGACCGCCTCGACGACGAAATCCGGCGCATGGCCGAAGGCGGTCTGGCCGTAGCCGTTGACGAGGTCGATATAGACGTTGCCGTCGACGTCCCAGATCCGGGCCCCTTTCGCCCGGGCGGAGACGATCGGATAGACCATTTCCTTCCAGTCGGCCGCGAAGCCGGAAACGGTGCGCGGATCGGCCAGGACCGGCCGGTGCTGGTCGGCGAGGCGCTTCGAGGTCGCGGTCTTGCCGACATAAAGCTTGGTCAGCCGGGCGATATGCGCCCGCTGGGCTTCGGTAAGCGTTTCGCTGCCGGTACGGATCAGGGGCTTGAACCGGGCAGTCGAGCCGGATGCGGCGCTTGCGGCCGGGGAAGCCGAGGCTGGCTTAGACGGCGCGGCCGCCGGCGGCTGCGGGGCGGGCGAGGGCTGCAAGGCCGGCGTTACGGCTGCGATGGCCGGCGCTGCGGGTTGCCCGCTCAGGGTCTGGAGCTGGCGCTCCATCAGGCGCGACATCACGTCGAGCTGCTCGCGCATCAGAGCGTCCAGGCCCGATGCGGCCGGCTGCGCGCTGGCGACCGCGGCTACGGGGGGGATGGGAGCCGACGCGATAGGCGCAGATGCGACCGGCGCCGCCGCCTGAACGATCGCAGCCGGCTTCGCCATTTCCTGCGGGCAAAGCTCGGCTATGTGGCGCGTGACGTCGTCGACGCTCGGGAGATCGTCGAGCAGCTGGCGGAAGCGGATCTGGACGCCGAAGGCCGTCTGCAGGCCCTGCGCGGCCTGCGTCAGCAGCAGCGAGTCGAAGCCGAGCTCGAGGAAGCTCGCGCCGGTCTCCTCCGCGCCGAAGGGTCGCCCCGACAAGTTCTCGAAGATCGCAGCGACCCGGCCGCCGAGCTCCGAACGGCCCAGGGGGATGTCGGTATCAGCATGGGGAGGCATGGCCGGTTCCTGCTCGGGTTGAGTGGGATGAGGTCGAACGGAAGCAGCCGCAGGCGCCGTCGTGGAGCTGGTAGCCAAGACAGCCGGCGCTTCGACCCAGTGCCGGCTGCGTTCGAACGGATAGGTCGGGAGCGAGACGCGCTTCGGCTTGCCTGCAGCCTGGTAGGCTGACCAGTCCGGCGCGATCCCGGCTGTCCATAGGCGCCCCAGAGCGGCTGCCAGCATGCCTTCGGCATCGCCCTGCGCATCGGGCAGGCAGGAGATGGCGGCCCGGCCCGCACCGGAACCTTGCAACGCGAAACTGGCCAGCGCTGCGCCGGGTCCCACTTCGAGCAGGATGGGCGAGAGGCCACGCGCCAGCGTCGCGATGCCGTCGGCAAAGCGCACGGGCTCGCGGGCGTGCCGCGCCCAATAAGACGGATCGGTGGTCTGTGCGGCGCTGACCCAATCGCCGGACACGCCGGAGATGTAAGGCAGCTTCGGCGCATTGAGGCTAACGGCCGCGACCGCCTCGGTGAACGGCGCGACCAGCGGGTCGATCATGGCCGAATGGAAGGCGTGCGAGGTCTGCAGGCGGCGATGCGTCACCTTGCGGTGCGCGAGCTCGGCCTCAAGCGCCTCGATCGCCTCGAACGGCCCGGCGAGCACGCCCATGCCGGGCGCGTTGACCGCCGCCACGCTGACGCCGTCCCGTGCGAGCGCCGCGATCTCGGCGTCGGGCAGGCGCACGGCCAGCATCGCGCCGCCGGGCAGCTCCTGCATCATCCGGCCGCGCCTGGCGACGAGCGAGAGGGCGTCTTCGAGCGAGAACACGCCGGCGAGGCAGGCGGCGGCGAACTCGCCGACGCTGTGGCCGATCATGGCGGAGGGCTGCAGCCCCCAGCTCATCAGCAGTTGCGCCAGCGCGTACTCCACCGTGAAGATCGCCGGCTGGGCGAGCAGCGTCGCCGAGAGCTTTTCCGGATCGCCGCCATTGCTCGGATAGAGCAGGCTGCGCAGGTCGAGCCCGAGCTCGGGCTTCAGCAGCTCGCAGCAGAGATCGACGGTCCGGCGGAAGACCGGCTCGCCGGCATAGAGCTCCCGCGCCATTTGCGGGAATTGCGAGCCCTGTCCGGGGAACATGAAGACGAGATCGCCGGCGCCGGTCACTGCGGCAGAGCGTTCGGTGTTCTGCTTGCGCAGAACAATGGCGGCCTCGGCGTGATCGCCAGCGACCACGGCGAGACGGTGCGGGAAGGGCCGTCGCCCCGCTTGCAAGGTGAAGGCGATGTCGGCGAGGCTCTGCTCTGGGTGCGCTTCGATATGCTCTGCCAGCTTGTCCCGCGCCTGCCCGAGCGCCGCGGCGCTGCGGGCCGTAAGCGTCAGCAGTTGGTTGCGGCGGGCTGGCGCCACGGTTTCGCCCGCGGGGGCCTGCTCCAGCACGAGATGGACATTGGTTCCGCCGAAGCCGAAGGCGCTGACGCCGGCCCGGCGTGGTCCGCGCTGTTCGGGCCATTCCTGCCTGTGGTCGGCGATGAAAAACGGGCTGTCGGGCAGCTCCAGCGCCGGATTCGGCTGCGTGACGTGCAGGCTCGCCGGCAGCACCCCGTTCTTCACCGCGAGCGAGGCCTTGATCAGCCCCGTCACACCCGCGGCGGCGTCGAGATGGCCGATATTGGACTTGATCGAGCCGAGCGCGCAGAATCCGCGATCCTCTGTCGTCAGCCGGAAGGCGGCGGTGAGACCGGCGACCTCGATCGGGTCGCCCATCGGCGTGCCGGTGCCGTGGCATTCGACATAGCCGATCGAGCGCGCATCGATATCGGCGGCGGCATGCGCCATTGCGATCGCCGCGGCCTGGCCGTCGACGCTCGGCGCGGTGAAGCCGACCTTGCCGGCGCCGTCATTGTTGACGCCGACGCCGCGAATGACGGCGTAGATCTGGTCGCGATCTGCAACCGCATCTTCCAGCCGCTTCAGCACGACGAGTCCGGCGCCGCTGCCGAAGATCGTGCCGCTGGCGCTGGCGTCGAAGGCACGGCAATGGCCGTCCGTCGAGACGATGCCACCCTCCTGGGCGAGATAGCCGCGCCGTTGCGGGAAGGTGATCGAGACGCCGCCGGCCAAGGCCATGTCGCAGCCATGGCAGAGGAGGTTCTGCACGGCCTGGGCGACGGCGAGCAGCGAGGTTGAGCAGGCGGACTGGACGGCGACGCAGGGGCCGGTGAGGCCGAGCTTGTAGCCGATCCGCGTCGCGGTGAAATCCGCAGCCGAGCCGACCAGCAGCGGCAGGTTGCCGATCTGGAAGCCCGAGGTGTAGTCGGCGATCGCCGAGCGGTCGTGCAGCAGGTTCTGCAGCAGATAGGTGCTGAAGGTGGCGCCGGCGAAGACGCCGATGCACTGGCCAGGCACTGCGGGGTCGTAGCCGGCATCCTCCAGGGCTTCCCAGGCGCATTCGAGCAGCAGGCGCTGCTGCGGATCGGTGAGCGCGGCCTCGCGCGGCATCATGCCGAAGAACGGTGCGTCGAACTGGTCGACGCCGTCGAGCACGGGCTTAGCCGCGACGAAGTTCGGGAGCGCGCGCGTCGCAGCGCCGAAGCCGTCCTCGAGCACGGCGGGATCGAACCTCGTGATCGACTCCACGCCATCAAGCAGGTTCTGCCAGAGCGTGCCGACATTCGGTGCGCCGGGGAAGCGGCCGGCCAGGCCGATGATCGCGATGGCGCGCTCGGGAAGGTAGTCAGTCATGCGAACCGCCTGTCGACGTGCTGTCGGCGGAGGATGTGGGCACGCCGCGCGAGCGCAGGCCGCGTTCGCGCGCCGCCGCCAGGCTGCCGAGCACGCTGGGCTTCTGTGGCGTCAGATGGCCGGCCAGCGCCCGCACATTCGGATAGCGGTAGAGATCGACCAGAGCGAACCAGGGCAGGTCCCGAACGAGGCGCCGGTGCAGTTCGGCGACGAGCAGGGAATTGCCGCCGAGATCGAAGAAATTGTCGTCGATGCCGACGATGTCGATCTGGAAGATGTCGGCGACGGCGTCGGCGAACCGCCGCTCCATGGCATTGCGGGGCGCAGCATAGGGCGCGGCTGTCTCCGGCCGGGCGCGGCCGGGCGCCGGCAGTGCGGCACGGTCGAGCTTGCCGTTCACGGTCAGGGGGATCTCGGGCACGAAGACGAAGGCCGCCGGCACCATATGCGCCGGCAGGGTCTCGCCGAGGCTGGCCTTCAGCGCTGCGGCCGAGGGGCGTTCCGTGCCATCGGCCACGAGATAGCCGACGAGCCGTTCGTTGCCGTCGTCGGATCGAAGCAGTACGGCGGCCTGCCCGATGCCGGAATGGCCCATCAGCGCTGTCTCGATCTCGCCCAGCTCGACGCGAAAACCGCGGATCTTCACCTGCTGGTCGGCCCGCCCCAGATACTCGTAGTCGTCCTCGTCGACCTGGCGGGCGAGGTCGCCCGAGCGGTAGAGCCGGGCGCCGGGCTCGTCCGGATGCGGCACGAAGCGCGCGGCGTTGAGTTCGGGCCGGTTCAGATAGCCACGCGCCAGCCCCGCGCCGGCGACGAAGATCTCGCCGATCTCGCCGCGCGGAACCGGGCGCATGGTCTCGCCGTCGAGCAGCAGCAGCTTGAGGTCCGGGATCGCCCGCCCGATCAGGCTCGACCGCTGTTCCGTATCCGTGGGGGAGAGCGGACGATAGGTGACGTGGACCGTCGTCTCCGTGATCCCGTACATGTTGACGAGATGGGCATGCTCGCCGCGGCGCTGGTACCAGCCGGCGAGGCGGCGCGGATCGAGCGCTTCGCCGCCGAAGATCACCAGCCGCAGTGAGAGCTGGTCGCGTCCGCCGCGGTCATGATCGGCGCGGTCGAGGGCAGCGAAAGCCGACGGTGTCTGGTTGAGCACCGTTACGCCCTCGTCGGCGAGCAGCCGCAAAAAAGCGGCGGGGTCCCGCGTCGTGCTCTCCGGCACGATCACGAGACGCCCGCCGTGAAGCAGCGCCCCCCAGATCTCCCAGACCGAGAAGTCGAACGAGACGGAGTGGAACAGGGTCCAGACATCGCCGGGCCGGAAGCCGAACCAGCCATCCGTCGCACTGAAGAGCCGTGTGACCGCCGCATGTTCGATGGCGACGCCCTTCGGCTTGCCGGTCGAGCCAGAGGTGTAGATCACATAGGCGAGATCGTTGGCCGCAGCCGCGCGCCGCGTCGGCGAAGGGGTCGCCTTGGAGCCTTCGGCCTGATGCGGATCGATCCGTTGCCGGCCGGGCGGCAGCCAGTCGGCGTGCTCGGAGGCGATTATCAGCGAGGCATTGGCATCCTCGACCATGAAGGCGAGGCGCTCGCCCGGATAGGCCGGGTCGAGCGGCAGATAGCCGGCACCGCTCTTCAGGATCGCGACCAGCGCGACGATGAGGTCGAGCGAACGCGGCAGGCAGAGCCCGACCATTGCGCCGGGGCCGGCGCCCAACATGGTCAGCTGCCCGGCCAGTTTTTCGGCGCGCGCATCGAGGTCGGCATAGGAGAGATGGGTCGCGCCGAATGACAAGGCGACGGCACGCGGCCGGGCCGCGACTTGCGCGGCAAAGAGATCGACCAGGGTCGCCGGCGCGGCTGGCGCGCTTTGTGGCGCTTCCTGCCGGGCGACTTGTGGGCGGGCGACTCCGGCGAGATCGGGAGCGGCGGACGCCCGGGGCCGGCTACGACGCGGGGCCTGGCGGGCAGCTTTCCTGTCGATGGTCTGTGTCATGCAGGGAAGGCTATGCGCCAAGCCCCCCCGACAACATTGGAGCAGGTGGAGTAACGCCATTCTCCCACGGGGTAGGGGCACGGGGCGGGGATGACGCATGCCAAACGCGCTCAGCCGGGCGAAGCATGCCCGAAAGGGCCGTGGATGCGGGGGCGTGGTGCGGGGACGTCAGGATCCTGGATCATCGCGCGTCCGAATGGACGCGATCACGATGATCTATCACTCTGTTATCACGTCGGATTTTTCCGAAAAGTGGATCTCACTTTTCGGTCGGATGCGGTAGCTGGAAGTAGAGCCCTGAATAGGTTTCGACATGGCATTCCGGATGGAAAGGCACATCGAGGCTGCGGGGCTTCTCCCAGGAATCCACGAGCTCATAGCCGAGCGCGAGCAGGCCATCGATGAAGCCGGTGCGCGCCGGAACGCTGTAGGGGCAGAACGAGACCTCGCCCGTTCGCGTGATCACCGACTGGATCGTCACGAATGAGTGTCGCGCGTGGAGCGGCGTGCGCTGGACGATCAGATGCCGGGGGCGCTTCGGCCAGGCCTTCAGCCGCTCGTGCAGATAGTTCTCCGGCAGGTATTGCAGCGAACCCGCCGCGAGCAGGATCTCCATGCCGCAGCCGTCGTCGACGCTGTTGGTGAAGCGCAGGCGTGGCGTGGGCTGTCGTGCGGCGATCGTCTGTCCTGCCCGGGTGATGTGCGGCAGGTCGAAGACGGTCCAGCGGAAGTCATCAGGAAAGTCGAGATACCGATCGTATTGGCGGAAGGCGTGCCCGACATAGCCGCCGAGATCGAGCAGCGTCCGGGCACCTTCGTCGAGCGCGCCGCGCAGCCAGAACAGCAAGGGGTACTCGGTCGCCGGCATCGGCTCGATTCCGCCGGCCATGGTGGTGTAGTGGTCGATGTCTGCCATAGCGTCATGATCGAAGCCGGACAGGCCCGTCGGCAAGGCGCGCTCGGCCGCCTCGAAGCTGGCAAACCTGCCGCTGTAGCCGCAGTGATAGCGACCGGCGCGAAAGCGAGCCTCGTAGAGCTTCCGGCGAAGCTGGGCGATGCCGGGCCAGTGCGCCGAGGCCGTGCGAACCGTCAGGCGCAGGCTCTGTTGCCATGTGGCGCTGGCGGACATCGCTCAGGCCTCGCCGGCGCGTTTCGCCTCGGGGCGAGGGCTCGGTTTCAGGAGCGGCGCCTTGCCGCGCGGCGAGACCTCGGCGGTGCCGGCCCGCTCGGGCCGCGGCGCGAAGCCCAGCAGCCTGGCGGCAGGCGTGGCGAAAAGCACGGCCAGGACGAGCAACAGCAGGGCGACGGTCGCCCGTAGGCGGGAAGGGGCCGGCGCGCTGTGCGAGGCGGGCGTGGAGGGGGGCGAGGATTGTGCCGCTTTGTTCGGATTTGGCGGGGGTGGGGCCCGCCGCGCGGGTGCACCGAACACGGCCTTGGTCAGCTCCGCGCCGCCTTCGTCGATAGCGAGCCAGTGCTTCGCGAAGGCGGAGTTCCGGACCGCCGGAAGCAGGGGGGCAGTGCGTGCGCTGCTGCCATCATCCCGGCTGTGCTTCTCCGAACTCGTCAAGACTGCCTCCGTCCTGGTCGGGAGAGGGCTTGCTCTCGCCCTCGCCTCGAGATCGCCCGATCATTGAACTGGATCGCGCTCGGCGTCGTCGACAGCTGCCCTTTCAGGCATGGCGGCGCGGCCGGCTCGAGCCGTGACGGGGTCATTGCTGGCTGGCGAGGCCGGTAAGCTGGCGTACCGGCGTCTTTGCCGCCTCCCCGGGAATGGAACTCTCCGCGGCGCGCGTCTTCGGGTTCACCTGGACGATATCGCCGGGTTGAAGGGTGGTTTCGAAATTCGCCTGGAGCGTCACCGGTGCGAGGCCGGCCTGCCGCGTGATCCGGATGTCCCAATCCGCTGCCGCGCCGGAGCCCTGGCTCGCCACCACCCGGCGGCGCCGGCTTTCGGCGATCTCGCGCGCGGTCGGCAGGCTGCGCTCGACCTCGAGAATCTTTTGCCGGGTGTCCTGCAGCTCGAGCACGACACGGCGCATATAGGTGGTGTCGAGCTCACGCAGCCGCAGCGTCAGCTCGCCGAGCGCCGTCTCGCTCTTGGCCAGCTCTGCCCGCAGGCGCGCCGCTTCGCCCTGCGTGCGGGCATAGTCGCGCTCGCGCTCGACCTGGACGGTGCGCAGGCCATGGCCGGTCGTCGCCAGCTTGTTGTATTCGGTCGACTGCTCGCGCGTCAGCTCGACCTGCCTCTCGACCAGTCGGGCTTGCTCGGTCAGGGCGGCCTTTTCGGACTGGAGCCGCGCGACCTGCTGGCTCAGCAAATCGCGCTCGCCCTCGCGGGCCCGCCGCTGGAAGTCGAGGATCTCCTGCTCGCCGGCCAGGATCTGGGCGCTGCCTGCGCTTCGTGCATCGGCCACGAGCTGCTTGACGCCGTCGCGCTCGGCTTCGAGGCGCTGGCGGCGTGCCGTCAGCGTCTGCAGCGAGGCGGTGAGCAGCTGCTCGCGCTCGTCGGCGAGCAGGAGCTCGGATTTGAGCACGGCGATCGACTCGTCACCGACCCGATAGCCGCCGGCCAATGCGACCGCCGCGAGGATGTTGAGCCCGTGCCGGAAGGGATAGGTTCCCGGCGAGCGTACCTCGCCCATGATGTAGACCGGCTTCAGCTCGGCGATCCGCAGGCTGACCACGGCATCCTTGAGGTAACCGTCCATGAGGCCGCTGCGGATCCGTGCTTCCGCCTCCATCGCCGTGAGGCCTGCGACCTTGATGCGCCCGGCGAGCGGCATGTTGACCGCGCCAGAGCCATCGAGGACGAAGTCGCCGGAAAGGTCCGTCTGGCCGAAGACCGAGATCGTGACCTTGTCGCCGATCGAGAGAGTCTCGGCCGCCTCGCGCTCGGCGGCCGAGACGGTCGCGACCAGGATGAGTGTCCAAGCCGCCAGCGCCAGGATGAGCAGCTGCAGCCGATGCCGTCCCGACGGGGCGGCGAGAGCCACGGCGCGCGAGGCATGATGAGATTTCCGGGGGTGGATTGACGTGTCCAAAGCCGGCTCCGACCGTCTTGCCCGCAGAGGGGCGATGCGATGCCGGCAGGATGTCAGGGCAGGGCCACTTTCCGCATTGGCATTCGGGCCAAGGCGTGTCGCTACCGGATTAACCCCATAGTCGAACGCGGCAGCCATCCTTGGGCGGGGGTGCCGTTCGCGTCGCCTGGGAGTAGCCCTTCCTTGTTGGCGCCGAGGCGCTCACCTCCCAAAAGCGTCCTTTGAGAAGGCGGCGCTTGCAGCAAAGCTTTTGGCTCCCTCCCGTGCACGATCCGGCGGAGCTCAGACATGCAGAAGCGTATCCTCGTCACTGGCGGCGCCGGCTTCGTTGGCTGCCACCTCTGTGAACGGCTGGTCGCCCAGGGGCACCAGGTCATCGCGGTCGACAACTACTATACCGGGCGCCGCGAGAACCTGACGGCGTTGCTCGGCCTGCCCAATTTCGAGGCGCTCAGGCACGATGTGACCTTCCCGCTCTATCTCGAGGTCGACGAGATCTACAATCTCGCCTGTCCGGCCTCGCCGGTGCATTACCAGCGCGACCCCGTGCAGACCACGAAGACCAGCGTCCTCGGCGCGATCAACATGCTCGGCATGGCCAAGCGGCTCGGCATCCCGATCCTGCAGGCATCGACCAGCGAGATCTACGGAGACCCGGACGTCCATCCGCAGGTCGAGGATTATCGCGGGCTCGTCAGCATCAGCGGGCCGCGCGCCTGCTACGATGAAGGCAAGCGCTGCGCCGAGACGCTGTTCTACGACTACAAGCGGCGCCATGGCGTCGAGATCCGCGTCGCCCGCATCTTCAACACCTACGGACCGCGGATGAATCTGGAGGATGGCCGCGTCGTCTCCAACTTCATCGTCCAGGCGCTGCGCAACGAGCCGATCACGCTCTATGGCGATGGCCGCCAGACCCGCGCCTTCTGCTTCGTCGACGACCTGGTCGAAGGCCTGATGCGGCTGATGAACGTGACCCAGCCTTTGGACAGCGCGGTCAATCTCGGCAATCCGGTCGAGACCTCCATGGCCGAGATCGCCGATCTGATCATCTCGCTGACCGGCTCGCGGTCGCCGATCGTGTTCAGGCCGCTGCCGCAGGACGACCCGCGCCAGCGCTGCCCCGACATCAGCAAGGCGCAGGAGCTGCTGCACTGGCGGCCCAAGGTGCCCCTGCAGGAGGGGCTGAAGCGGACGATCTCCTATTTCGAAGGCGTGCTGTCGAGGATGCAAGACCCCGTGCGCCGGGTCGAGGTCGCGAGGGCGAACTCGTGATGCAGGACGGCACGCTTCCCCGCGCCCGCATCATGGGCGTCAACGTCAGTGCCATTACCATGGCGGACGCCCTTGGCGCGGTCGAAGGCTGGATAGCCCGCAGAGATCGGAACTATGTCTGCATCACCGGCGTCCACGGCGTGATCGAGAGCCAGTCGGATCCCAGGCTCATGGCGATCCATGAGCGCGCGGGGATGGCAACGCCCGACGGCATGCCGCTGGTCTGGATGGCCCGCAAGCTCGGCCATGGCCGGACCGAACGGGTCTACGGCCCGGACCTGATGCTGCGGCTCACGGCGTTGTCGGCCGAGAAGGGCTATCGCCAGTACTATTTCGGCGGTGCGCCCGGCCTTGCCGAGCGCTTGCGCGAGCGTCTCGCCGCGCGCTTTCCCGGGCTCGCCGTCGTGGGCACCTTCTCGCCGCCCTTCCGGCCTTCCTCGGCGGAGGAGGACGAGGAGATCGTGCGCATGATCAACGCCGCCAAGCCGGACATCGTCTGGGTTGGGCTCAGTACGCCCAAGCAGGAATACTGGATGGCGGCGCACCTCGACCGGATCGAGGCGCCGGTCATGATCGGGGTTGGCGCGGCCTTCGATTTCCTCGCCGGCACCAAGCGCCAGGCCCCGGCCTGGATGCAGAAGGGCGGGCTCGAATGGCTGTTCCGGCTGCTCTCGGAACCGCGGCGGCTCTGGCGCCGCTACGGCAAGATCGTCCCGCAGTTCATGCTCGGCGCCAGTCTGCAACTGCTCCGGCAGAAGACCGTGCTCGCTGCTGCCTCGAAGAAGTCGACCTAACCCCAACAGATAACTAGTCCCAAAAGGGTTATAGTTCCGTTTAACCACCTGATTTAAAAAGATAAAAACGCTATCACTGAGTTCCATTCTTCAGTGGAGCGAAGTAATGTCCAAGAAATCTGTGCTGGTTACCGGTGCTGGCGGCTTTATCGGCTTCCATCTTGTCAATTACCTCAAGGATCGAGGCTATTGGGTTCGAGGGGTCGACATCAAGGACCCCGAGTATCAAGCCAGCGCGGCGGACGAGTTCCGCATCCTGGACCTGCGCGAGATGGACGATTGCCGCGAGGCGGTCCAGGGCATGGACGAGGTCTACAATCTCGCCGCCGACATGGGCGGTATCGGCTACATCTCCGGCGCGCACGCCTCGATCACCTTCAACAACACGATGATCAGCGCGCAGATGCTGAAGGCGGCCTACGATGCCAAGGTCCAGCGCTTCCTGTTCTCGTCTTCGGCCTGCGTCTATCCGCAATATCTCCAGGATGTGCCCTCGGTCGTGCCGCTGAAGGAGGATGATGCCTTCCCCGCAGATCCCGAACCAGGATACGGGCTGGAGAAGCTCTACACCGAGAAACTGTGCGAATACTTCACGCAGGACTACGGTTTCCAGACCCGATTGGTCCGCTTCCACAATGTCTACGGGCCGCTCGGCACCTGGGACGGCGGCAAGGAGAAGGCGCCGGCTGCCATCTGCCGCAAGGTCGCGATGGCGAAGTCGGGCGAGACGATCGAGGTCTGGGGCGACGGCAAGCAGACCCGCTCCTTCATGTACATCGACGACTGCGTCGAGGGCATCTACCGCATCATGCGCTCTGACTATTCCGGGCCGCTGAACCTCGGCACGGACGAGCTGGTCGATGTCAGCGGGCTGGTCGACATCATCGCCGGCATCTCCGGAAAGACGATCCATAAGCGCTTCAACACCAATCGTCCGCAAGGCGTGCGCGGTCGCAACAGCGACAACAACCGCCTGCGCGAGGTCCTCGGCTGGGAACCGTCGATCCATCTCAGCCAGGGGCTGATCCCGACCTATGCCTGGATCTCGGGCGAGGTGAAAGCGCGGGCCGAGCGCGAGGCCGGCATCGAGCACATTCCGACGATCGCGGCGCAATAGCGCCGCCTTTCCGCCTGGCCGAGCAAGATCCCTGGAGTATGTCATGCCGGATGTAGTCACGACTGTCGTGCCCGCCTCGGTCGGCATGGCAAAGCCGGGCCGGCCGCTCGGCGCCACTGTCACGCCAGCCGAGCGGCGGCGGCTTGTCGCTGCCGCTCTGATGGTCGGAGACCTCGTCACGCTGACCATCGTCATGGGACTGCTTCAGTTGGGCGCGGCCATGGCCGCGTCCGATACCGACACCAATATGGCGAGCCTGATGCTGGTCTGGGCCCTGTCGCTGTGCGGCGCCCTTGGCGGCTTCAGGCTTTATGGCTCGGATCGGGCCGAGCCGGTCGACCGCTTGCGCCGGCGCACGCTCGGCAACATCGTCGCGGCTGCCGTGGTGCTCACCTGGCTGGCGGTCGATGATCCCGCCAGCCATCTCTGGGGCTTCGTGGTCGCCGGCGCCGGATTGTCGGTCGTGCTCGGCTATTATGTCGAAGCGCTGGTCCGTGGTGCGTTGGTGCGGCGCGATCTCTGGTCCGCCCCGACCGTGCTCTACGGCACCATGCCGGCCTGCCTCGCCCTGGCGCGCGATCTGGCTTTGCACCCGGAGCTCGGCCTGAAGCCGGTCGCCATCCTCACCGACGAGGAGGCCGATGTGCTCACCGAGGCTTTGGAGACTGCGGGCCTTCCGGTGATCACCCGCGGCCAGGCCAACATCATCTCGCCGGGCATCGAGGTCGCGCTCTGCGCCTCGGGGGATCTCCATGTCGAGAAGGCCGACTGGCTGGCTCGCCTGCCGCTGCGCCAGATCTTCGTGGTCCATGACGCCTCGATGCTGCAGGTCCTCAATCCCCAATTGCGGGCCATGGGCGGGCTGCTCGGCCTCGAATTGCGCAGCGCCATCCACATGCCGCGCAACCTGCGCCTGAAACGGGTGCTCGACCTCGTCGTCGCGATCCCGCTCGCCCTTCTCGCTCTGCCCGTGATCGCGGTGCTCGCATTGGCGGTGAAGGCGGTCGACAACGGGCCTGCCTTCTATGCCCAGCCGCGGATCGGCCGGAACGGCCACGTCTTCAAGGTCTACAAGCTGCGCAGCATGTACGTCGATGCCGAGGCGCGGCTCGCTGCGCATCTGGAGGCCGACAGCGCGGCGCGGCATGAATGGGAGCGCTTCTTCAAGCTGTCGAACGACCCCCGGATCCTGCCGAGGATCGGCCAGTTCATCCGCCGCACAAGCCTGGATGAGTTGCCCCAGCTCTGGAACGTCCTGCGCGGCGAGATGAGCATCGTCGGGCCCAGGCCGTTCCCGGCCTATCACAACCAGTGCTTCGACACCGCCTTCCAGGCGCTGCGCACCAGCGTCCCACCTGGCCTGACCGGACTCTGGCAGGTCACGGATCGCAGCGAAGGCGATCTCGTGGTCCAGAAGCGGCAGGACAGCTTCTACATCCACAACTGGTCGTTCTGGCTGGATTTCTACGTGCTGCTGCAGACGGTCCCGGCCGTTCTGCACGGGCGCGGCGCGAAATAGTACGCAAGGCGATCTGAGCCGAAGCCGGTCGCTCGCGAGGCGCCGGCCGGGTCGATCGGTATCCCCGGGTGAAACCGCAGGCGAGGCATCAGGCCATGGATCTCTTCAGCGATATGCGAGGCCCCCGTCAGCCTGTGACGCTCGCCAGGCACTATGATGTGGTGACCTTCGACTTCCTCTCCATGCTCTGGCGCCGCAGATTGCTGATCGCCGCAGTGACCTGCGGGGTCATGTTGATGGCGGCCCTCTATCTGATGGTGACGCCGCAGCGCTACACCGCCGACCTGGTGCTGCAATTCGACTTCACGCGCGAAGACAGCGGCGGGGGCGGCAAGGCGAGCAGCGTCGCGCTCGATGCCTCGACGCTGGTCGAAAGCGAGGCGCGGATCATCCGCTCGCTCGCGACGGCGCGCGCCGTCGCGGCGCGCCTTGGCCTCGACCAGGAGACAAGGACGCAGTCCTCCGGCCTTCTCGGAGGGGCGGCCGAACTGATCTTTCCGTCGGCTGTGCGCAGGACATTGCGCGACCTCACCGGTTTCGGCGATGCCGCCGAGCCGACCCAGCGCGACATCGCCGCGCAGCGGCTGCTCGCGTCGCTGGGCGTCAGCAACGACACCAAGGCCTATCTGGTCACGCTGACCTATCGCGACACCGATCCCGACCGTGCCGCGCTGATCGTCAACACCTTCGGAAACGAGTATCTGCGCCGGAAGATGGAAGCCACGGCGAACGCCTCCCAGCGCTCCAGCCAGTGGTACGGGGCGCAGGCGCAGGAGGCCCGCGCCAATCTGGGACGGATCGAGAAGGAGATCGAGGCATTCCGGGTAAGGACCGGCTTCGTCGAACTCGGGCAGGACGGCGCCGACATCCAGCAGCAGCAACTGCGCGACATGCTGACCCAGCTCAATACAGTCTCCGCCACGCGGCTCGGCGAGGAAACTCGATTGCAGCGCGCGCGGGTCTCGCTTGCAGCCGGCAACATCCCGCAGACCAGCGATCTCGGCAGTTCGCCAGTGGTCCAGCAGCTGCTCGACGAGGAGGGCAAGGCCCGCCGGGCGCTCGACGAGATGGTCGCGGTGTCGGGCGAGCGTCATCCGGCCGTGCAGCGGCTAAGGCTGTCGCTGACGGCGGTGCAGGAACGGCTGCAGAAGCAGCTGGCGCAATCCGTCGCCAATATCGAGACCGACGTCCAGGCCGCCCGCAATGCCGAGGCGGCGCTGCGCGAGCGCGTCGCCGCCTTGCAGACCAAGTCGATCGAGGCGAGGGGTCTGGAAGGACAGCTGCGCACCTTGCAGGCTGAAGCGACGGCGGCACGCGACCGCCTGAAGCAGCTTTCGGATGCCCACCAGCAGGCCAGCGCCGTGAGCGAATTGCGGCCGATCATCGCCCAGATCGTCGCGCCGGCCGACATTCCCTCGCTGCCGAGCTCGATCAAGCCGTCGCTGCTGCTGGGGCTGGCCATGGCGGGCGGGCTGATGGCCGGGGCAGGACTCTCCTACCTGCTGGAGAAGCGCGATCGTGGCTTCCGCAGCGAGAACGAGTTCGCCACCGAGACAAGGACCAATTGCGTCGGCCTTCTGCCTAATCTCGAGCATTATCCGGGTGGGCTGGAGAGCCTGGTCTTCGCGGAGGCGGTGCGCTCGATGGTGGCCGAGCTGTTCCCGGCCAGCAATCCTCCCAAATTCGTGCTGATCACCTCGTCGGCGCCGGGGGAGGGCAAGTCCTTCGTCGCCTCCGCCATGGCGCGCGTGCTGGCGATGATGGGCCAGCGGGTCCTGGTCGTGGACGGCTCGCCCCGGCGCCTGCTGCTCGGCCAGAACTTTCCGCACGAGGCGCTGCTCGACCAGTGCCTGCCGCAGGTCGGCGACGCCGGCGGTCCGGGAACGAGCCCGGTCGCCACGGTCCGGCGCGCGTCCGGCCTGCGCGACAGCCAGAACGTCTATTCGAATCCGGCGTTCGAGGCGATGTTGCGCGAGGCTCGGGCGCGCTACGACGTCATCCTGTTCGAGGTGGCGCCCGTGCTGCTCTCCGCCGACAGCGCCTTGCTGCGCGAGCACGCCGACACCGTGTTGCATGTGGTCAGATGGAACGACACGCTGAAGAGCACCGTGTCGGCGACGCTCGATCATCTCGGCAAGCTCGGTCTGGATGTCGCGGGCGTTGTGCTCAACGGCGTCGATCTCGAAGAGCAGGGCCGGTACGACGTCTCCGACCGCGGCCGGGTCTATCGCAACTACAAGTCCTTCTATCAGGCCTCGGCATGAGCCGGCGCTTGCATCGTTATGCAGCGCTGCTTGCGCCCCCGGACATCGGCGCGCCGGCGCCATCGACGGGGGGCGGGTTCAGCTGCAAGGAGTGCGGGTCGCCCGCTGTCCACCTGCCGAGCGAGCTGTCACCCGAGGCACTGGTCATCTGCGACGGCTGTCAGCGCCCGGTCGCAACGCTGGCGGCCTTCCGGACCTATGTCGATCGCCTGGCTGCGAGTGCCAGGTTCTGCGACCATCATCTGACGGTCTGCCATTCGGACGGTGGAACCCGGGCGGACCCGACCGCGTTGACATAGTCGGCGAGTTCGCCTTCTGGTTTCGAGAATAAGGCCATTTGAGGGCCCGATCTGTGAGGCAAACCACTGCCTCGGGGCGTATGAGGCCAATCCGTCAACAGGATGAGGCTGGCGACGCCAAGAATTAATCCATTGATATACTGAACCAAAACAAGACGATTAGTCCGTTCGGACTAATCCTTACGAGTAAGGGCTCGCCGGTTTAGGTAGCACCGAATCAGGCCTCAAGGGTATCTAGGCAGCGATCACTTAATGTGTTGCAGCCAAAAAAGGAGCCCCTTTATGGCCACATTCTACGTCTCGACTACCGGAAGCGACAGCAATACGGGTCTGGATGAGAATTCATCTTTCCAGACGCTGGAGCGGGCGGTCGAAGCCATGCACCAGAGCAATGGTGCCGACACGGTCTACATCGCTGGAGGTACCTATTATGTGGACGATGCTCTGCAGCTGACCTCCGCCGATTCCGGCTCCTCCTTCGTGGCGATGTCCGGCGAGAACGTCGTGATCAGCGGCGGCACGCAGGTCAGCGGCTGGACGCAAGGTTCCGACGGCATCTGGACGGCCCATGTCGATGCGCAGGACGTCCAGCAATTCACCGTCAACGGCGAGAAGCAGACCGAAAGCCGCTACCCCGACGTCGATCCGAACGATCCGGTCCATGGCGGCTGGCTCTGGGGGCAGGACCTCCCGGCAGGATACGACGCCCAGAAGTCGATGGCGTTCGACCCCTCGGACTACCCAGACGGCGAGCAACCCAAGGCCGGCGACACCGTTACGGTCTACACCGAGAACGGCTATGCCAGCGAGGTGCTGACCATCGCCTCGGTCGAAGGCAATGTGATGACCTTCACCACGGAGGCCAATTACGATCTCGGCGCCGCGAGCCGCTACTACGTCTCCCAGGACACGCCGGATAATGTCGGCGAATGGTCCTACGATGCCGAGACGCAGACCATTTCCTACAAGGCTCCGGACGGCTTCACCGGCGAGGGCGGCGTCGTCTCCGGCGACCACAGCATCATCTCCATCGACGGAGCGGACAACGTCACCGTCAAGGGCATCACCTTTACCGACACCGCCTCGAGCTCGGGCGACCCGACCACCGCGGCGATCGAGGTGAACGACGCCAACGGCGTGGTCATCGACGGCAACCAGTTCGTCAATGTCGGCGTCGGCGTCGCCCTGCACGGCGACAGCAGCGGCAATACCGTCTCGAGCAACAGCTTCGAGCACACCTGGTCGAGCGCCATCGCCATGACGGCCGGCACCAGCGACAACCGCATCACCAACAATACCGTTGACCACTCGAACGAGGTGTACGTCCAGTACGGCTCGATCGACATGCAGGAGTCTGCAGGCAACCAGATCGACCACAACACGATCACCAACGTGCCGCGCTTCGGCATCTCCGAGGTCAATTACGATCCCGACAACCAGTCCGGCGGCAACACGATCGAGTACAACGACATCCGCCATTCCGGACAGCAGACGCCCGATACCGGCGCCATCTACCTGTTCTCGGCCGATGACTCCGGCGCTGACGGCAGCATCATCCGCTACAACACGATCGTCGACACCGGTGGAACCAACACCAAGGATGGCGGCTTTGCGGAGGACTGGAGCTCCGGCATCTATCTCGACAACATGGCGAGCAATGCCCAGATCTACGGCAACTTTGTCCAAGGGACGACGTTCAGCGGTATCCTCGTCCATGGCGGCTCGAACAACGAGATCCACGACAACACGCTGCTCGACAATGGCAAGTACGGGATCTCGACGATCGAGGCGGACGGCAATCCGGTCGACGGCAACGAGACCTACAACAACTTCATCCAGGTCTCCGGAGACGGCAGCAACACGATCGATACCGACCAGACCGATCCGAGCCTGATCCACGATAATGTCTACTACAACCCGGACGGTGGCGAGCTGACCATTGCCGACGTCTCGCTGGCGAGTTTCCAGCGCCAGGGCGGCGATTCCGGCAGCACCGAGACGAGCCAGGCCGGCTTCACCGATGCGGCGAATGGCGACTACAGCTTCGTGTCGGGATCCGTGGCGCAGGCGCATGGCATCGACTCGGTGCCGTTCGACTCGGTCGGCTCGGCGCTGACCGGCACCTCGCCCGAGGTCGAGACGCCGTCGAGCGGGAACGGCAGCGGCACGCCGCCGACGACCTCCGAGCCGGTCACCGAAACGCCGCCGGTGACGGCCGAGCCGTCGACGCCGAGCGAGGAAACGCCGACGACGCCGGCCACCGGGGAAGGCACGTCGCCTGGCACCTCCGAGCCCGGCAACGAAACGCCTCCGGTGACGGCCGAGCCGTCGACGCCGAGCGAGGAGGCGCCGACGACTCCGGCGACCGGGGAAGGCACGACGCCCGACACCTCCGAACCGGGCAGCGGGAACCCGGACGTGATCACCATCCCCGATGTCGATACCGGCACGGGCGGGACGGACGCGGAAACGCCGTCGAATTCCGGAGGTGGTGGCTGGGGCGGCCATGGTGGCTGGGGCGGCCTCAGCGGCGGCCGCTGGTCCTGGGATGGCGGCTCATCGCGTCGTGGTGACGACGACCATGGCGGCGGCCGCAACGGGTCGCGGGACAGTCAGGCAAGCAACGACGACGATACCGGCGGTGGTGGCCGCAACGATTGGCGAGGGGGCCAGTCGCGCCATGACGACGACAACGACCACTACTGCCACAGCCAGCTCTCGCACTGGCACTGGTAGCGCCTGGAGCATCGGACCGAAAAGCGGGATCGACTTTTCGGGGAAATCCGGTGCCGAAACAAAGAGTTAGATCGCCATTTCGCGTCCGTTCGGCCGCACGGCGATCTGGCCGCTGCCTTGAGGCGACCCGGCCATGGCGGCCGGGTCGCCATTCTCCGCGGCGCGCTTCGCGGGGGCCTCGCCTTCCTCTTCCAATGATTGCCGCCCGCCCGGATACGCCGGCGTCGACGGCTGCAATTGCGCCAAAGGAAACCGACGGACATGCTCTCGCAAACGGTTCGCAAGCTGACGCCCGCATTCGCATCGCTGTTCGGGCTTTCCTTCGTGCTGAACCTGTTCGTCTTCGTCTCCCCGCTCTACACGATGCAGATCTATGACAGGGTGCTGACCAGCCGGAACGGCACCACGCTGGTCATGCTGTCGCTGATCGTGCTGGCCTTGTTTGCGGCTTATGCCGCGCTTGAGCATTTCCGCAGCAGAGCGCTGGTCCAGCTCGGCCTGTGCGTCGACCAGGCGCTGTCCGAGCCTGCCTTCGAAGCCGCCTTCTACGGTGCGCTCGACGCGAAGGGCTCGCCGACCCTGCCCATTCGCGATGTCGAGACACTGCGGGCGACGCTGTCGGGCAGCCTCGTGCCATCGCTGATGGATGCGCCCTGGATTCCGATCTATCTCGCCCTCTGCTTCATCCTGCATCCGGCGATCGGTGCCGTCGCCACGCTCGGCGCCATCGCGATCCTGGGTGTAGCCCTGCTGAACGAGCGCATCACCAAGGGATCGCTGATCCGCGCCTCGGAGCTCGGCCATGGCGCAAACGAGCGACTGACGGCCTCGCTGCGCAACGCCGAAGTCATCAAGGCGCTCGGCATGGGCCAGCCGATCCGAACCGAATGGCAACGGCAGCGTGGCCAGGCGCTGGCTTACCACACGGCCGCGGCCGATTGGGGCGGGACGCTGCTGGCCGCGACGAAGCTGTTGCGGCTGACGCTGCAATGCGCGGTGCTTGGCGTCGGCGCCTATCTCGCGATCAACCAGAACCTCGCGGCCGGCGCGATGTTCGCGGCATCCCTGATCATGGGCCGCGCGCTCGCGCCGATCGAGGGCGCCGTCGGCCAATGGAAGAGCTTCGTCTCCGCCCGCAGCGCCTTGCAGCGGTTGAGCCGGAGCCTGAAGGCGCCATCGGATGATGCGATGCCGATGACCTTGCCGAATCCGGCCGGCTCGCTGCGGGTCGAAGGCCTGAGCGTGCGCAGCCCGAACGGGAACGCCTTGCTGCTGCATAACGTTTCGTTCGAGGTCGAGCCCGGCGAGATCGCTGCGGTGGTCGGGCTGACCGGTTCCGGCAAGTCGTCGCTGGCCCGGGCGCTGGTCGGCGTCTGGTCCCCTACCCATGGCGTGGTGCGGCTCGACGGAAACGACATCAGGCATTTCCCCGACGAGCAGCGCGGGCGCATCCTCGGCTATCTGCCTCAGGACGTGGAATTGTTCGCCGGCAGCGTGCGCGACAATGTCACCCGCTTCGATCCCGAGGCGACCGACGAGGCCGCCGTCGCGGCCGCCTCGGCCGCCTCCGCGCATGAGCTGATCCAGGGCTTCCCGGACGGCTATGCGACGCAGATCGGCGAGGGCGGGGCAACCCTCTCCGGCGGGCAGCGCCAGCGCATCGGGCTGGCGCGCGCGCTTTACGGGCAGCCGGCGCTGGTCGTGCTCGACGAGCCGAACGCCAATCTCGACATGGATGGCGATGCCGCGCTGGCGCGCTCCCTGGCTGGCTTGCGCGACGCCGGCGCGATCGTCGTCGTGATCACCCATCGCCCGCAACTGCTCTCGCAGGTCGACAAGATCATCCTGATGCAGAAGGGCCAGGCCGTCAGGGTCGGCGGGCGCGACGAAATCCTGCCGGTGCTGCTGCAGCCGGGCAATGGCGCACGCATCCAGCCGCCACAGCGCGGTCAGACGGGACAGGTCGAGCCGCTCTCGGCAGCAAGGTGGGCACGTCGATGAACTCCGTCCTGAACAAGCTGAAGCTCGTCCCGCACACAATGAAATCCGTCCTGAACCGGCTGCCCTGGCGCCGGCATCTCGAACCTCTGCTCGCGTTCGCGAGGCAATGGCTCCAGCGCACGAGCGTGCCTGCGCAGGGGGATGGCGATTGGCGCGCCCCGGTGCGCAAGGGTTATGTCGTGGTCGGTCTCGCGCTGGGAGCCGGCGGCCTCTGGTCGGTGACCGCGCGGCTCGACAGCGCCGTGGTGGCGCATGGCAGCATCGTCGTCGAGAGCGATCGCAAGGCGGTGCAGCATCTCGAGGGCGGGCTCGTCGAGGCGATCGCGGTGCGCGACGGGGCCGACGTCAAGGCCGGCGAAACCCTCCTGCGCCTCGATACGACGCAGGTAGCGGCGCAGCGCAGCGTGGCGCGGCTGATCGTGTTGCAGGCCCTGGGTGAGGAGGCGCGCTTCACCGCCGAGATCGACCGCCTCGACCGCATCACCTTCCCGAGCGAACTGCTCGATACCGCTGAGTCGAAGGAGGCGCGCCGGGTCATGCTCGACCAGGAGCGCCTGTTCAAGGAACGGCAGTCCACGCAGAAACTGGAGGTCTCGATCCTCAAGGAGCGGCTGACGCAGTCCGAAAAGCAGTACCAGTCGAACGAAGCGCAGCGCGAGGCCGCGATCAGCCAGGCCGCTAGCATCAACGAGGAGCTGACCAGCCTGCGGCCTCTCGCCGACAAAGGGTTTGTCGCCTCGACCCGGATCAACCCGCTCAAGCGCTCTTTGACAGAACTGCAGGGCCGCATTGGCTCGCTGGAGGCCGATCTGGCAAGGCTTGCCGTCGCCAATGACGAGATCCGGCTCCAGATGAGCCAGATCGGCCTGAAAGCCTCCGAGGAGGCCTCGACAAAGCTTGCCGAATGCCGGGTCAAGCTCGCCGATGCCCGCGAGAAGCTGCGGATCGCCGAGGACGTGCTGGCGCGCGCCGAAGTCCGCGCGCCGCGGGCCGGGCGGGTCGTGGCTTCGAAGATCCATACCGTCGGGGCCGTGGTTAAGCCGGGCGAGACACTGATGGAGATCGTGCCGCAGGACGACGAGCTGATCGTCACCGCCAAGGTCTCGCCGATGGATGTCAACAACCTGCATCCGGGCATGGCCGCGGAGGTTCGCCTGCCATCGTTCAAGGGGCGGGCGACGCCCTTCACCGTCGGCGAGGTCAAATCGGTTGCCGCCGATGCACTGCGCGACGATGTCCTGCAGCAGATGGTCTATGAATTGCGCGTCAGCGTCTCGGCCTCGGGCTTCCCGCCCAAGGTCAGGGCCAAGCTCAGGCCCGGCATGCCGGCCGAGGTCTATGTCCCGACCGGCGAGCGCACCGCCATCGCCTATCTGATGCAGCCGCTGACCGACTCGATGCGGTCGAGCTTCCGCGAGGAGTGAGCGCGGACGGGGTAGGGCGATCGGAGGAGCCGATCGCCCTGCGGCACGGCAACTTCGCTCGGCCGATCAGCCGAGATGGCCGCTTGAGCCCGCAGGTTTCTCTTCCAGTATTGCGGCGCGATCATCAGCCGCTTTCGGGGAGCCGAACCTATGCCCAAGATCATCCCGGTCGTGATGTGCACGGGACATGGCGCCGGCCTCTGGCCGATCGCGCGCGAGACGATGCCGAAGCAGTTCATCCCGTTGTTCGGCCGGGATTCCTCCTTCCAGCGCACGCTTCGGCTGCTGTCCGATCCCGATGTGTTCGATCTGCCGATCGTGGTGACGAACGGGGACCAGCGCTTCACCATCGCCGACCAGTTGCAGGCGATCGGCCTGCGCGCCGAGATCGTGCTGGAACCCGCCGGGCGCGGGGCTGATTCCGCCGCGGCGACCGCGGCCGAGCTCGGCCTTGCCCGCAGCGAGACGGCGCTTGTCGGCATCTTTCCGGCCGACCATGTCGTGCAGGACGGCAAGCTCTTCGTCGCAACCTGCGCGAGAGCCGCGGCGGTCGCCGCACAGGGCCGTATCGTCGCGATCGGCATACCTCCATGCCATCCGGCGACTGCCTATGGCTACATCCGGCCGGGAACGGAGATCGCCGACGGCGTACGCGGGGTCGAGGACGTGGCGGCGAAGCCAGATGCGGCGCTGGCGGCGCGCTATCTCGCCGAAGGCTACCTCTGGAACTCCGGCAATGTCGTCTTCGACGCAGCGACGATGCGGACGAGGCTTCAGGCTGCCGCCAGGGGAGCGATCGGCAACGGTAAGGCGAACGGGGCCAGTCTCGGCATCCGCATGCTCGAAACCGACGCTTCCGCCGAACTGCCGGCGATTGCAGCGGAGCCCCCAGCGCTGGAGCAGGCCGATACCGCAGCGGTTATCGCCGGCCATTTCGGCTGGTCGGATGTCGGCAATTGGACCGCGGTCTGGCAGCTTTCCGAGAAGGGCGCGCACGGCAACGTCGTCCAGGGACGCGGCTACGTGCTGGATGGCACGAACAATCTGGTTCGCTCCGAGGATGCCGTCGTTGCCATTGTCGGCCTGGACGATGTCGCCGTCATCGCGACCCGCGACGCCATCCTGGTGACGTCGAAAGCCAAGGCCGAAAAGGTCAAGGACATTGTCGCGCTGGTTGCGGCGAACCATGAGCCGGAAGCCGCCAGCCATCGCGAGATCCACCGGCCCTGGGGCAAGTATCTCTCCGTCGATCTCGACGAGCGCCATCAGGTCAAGCGCATCACCGTCAAGCCGAACGGCGTCCTCTCCCTGCAGAAGCACCATCACCGCGCCGAGCACTGGGTCGTGGTCCGCGGCACCGCGCAGGTGACGCGCGACGACGAGACCATCCTCGTGCATGAGAACGGGGCGATCTACCTGCCGATCGGCTGCGTCCATCGCATGGCCAATCCGGGCAAGATTCCGCTCGAGATCATCGAGGTCCAGGTCGGCTCCTATCTCGGCGAGGACGACATCATCCGCATCGAGGACATCTATCAGCGCTGCTGAAAGCGCCGTGGTTACCGCACCTCGTTGACGTAGATGTGGGCTCGCGTCGTGGCGCGATGCCAGCCGAGGACCGTGGGAACTCCGGCCTGGTCATAGGCGACCTCGTCGATCGTCAGCACCGGATCACCGGCGGCGAGTGCCAGGAGCGCGACGTCCTCCGCGCTTGCGATGTCGGCGGTGATCTGCTCGCGCATGGCTGAAATCCGGATGCCGTAGCGCTCGAGCAGATGGAGATAGAGCAGAGGCGGCAGCTCGGCGATGTCGCGCGGCCAGTCCGGCAGCCGCTCCTGCGCCAGCACCAGCTTGTCGTGCATCACCGGGTGGCCGTCGGCATGGCGGATGCGATGGACGCGGATCACGCCGCCGGCCTTGATCTGGAGGGCCTCGGCCTGTGCCTGCGTGGCAGGCAGGGCTTCGACGCTGAGGAACTGGCTAGTCGAGCGCACCAGGCTGCCATCGGCCCGGTGCAGGCGAAAATACTGGAAGACGAAGCGCAGGCTGTGATGCGGTGTGCGTCCGGTCACCACCGTCCCGGTCTTGCGGCGGCGCGTCAGCAGCCCCTCCGCCACCAGATCGGCCATCGCCCGGCGGACCGTCCCGACGGCGATGCCGAAGCCCTGGGCCAGCGAGGTCTCGCTCGGCAGCACCATGCCGGGCGGCCATTCGCCGACGAGGATCGCCTCCGACATGTGCCGCTTCACGCGCTCATAGAGCGGCGCGGCCCCCGCAGCGCCGAAATTCGGCAGCGTCGGCGCCGAGGCCCCGGAGCCGTTGCCCGTTCCGACGGCAGTTGCCGTCGTTTTTTTGGCATTGACAGGAGGCATGCCGTTCGTTCCTATTTCTATATAGTTTATATGAAAAAGAGGTATCCGCAAATGGCCTTGCCCACTGCGGCTTGTCGACGGCTCCATCGCAGATCGCACCGGCGCTGGACAAGCGTCGCGTCGTCCGGCTGAGCGATGACCGCGCCTGAATCCCTGCTGTATGGCAAGACAGCGCTGGCCGAGGCCCAAGGCTGGATCGCCGCCAATGTCGATGGCGCCGTCGCCGAGCTCGGCCGGATGATTGCGGTCGACACCTCCTTTCCGCCGGGCCAGGGCTATGACGAGTTCGCCGGGCTGATGGAGGACCTCGTCGTGCCGCTCGGTTTCGCGACCGAACGGGTGACCGTGCCCGAGACGCTGTGGCAGGTGCCGAACGGCCCGGCCGTTGGCCCGCGCACAAACCTGATCGCCAGCCGCCCCGGCGATCGGCCAGTCTGCGGCCTGTATTTCCACGTCGACACCGTGCCCGCTGCCGCTGGCTGGGCGACCGACCCGCTGCGGATGCAGTGCGATGGCGATCGCCTGATCGGCCTTGGCGCCGCCGACATGAAGGGCAGCATCGCCGCGATCCTGCTGGCTTTGCGCGCAGCGCAGGCCTGCGGTGTCGCGCTCGCCTATGACCCGATGCTGCTGTTCTGCACCGACGAGGAGGGCGGCCTCTATCCCGGCATTCGCTATTTCGCCGAGCAGGGCAAGCTTCCGGCTCACATCCTCAACTTCAACGGCAGCGCCGAGGCGCGGATCTGGGCCGGCTGCTTCGGCCTGTTCAACCTGCTGGTGCGTGTCCATGGCCAGGCCGTCCATGCCGGCGAGGGCAACCGCAAAGGCTCCGGCCTCAACGCCATAGAGAGCGCCCTGCCGCTGCTCAACGCGTTGATGGCGCTGAAGGCACAGGTCGCGACCCGGATCTCCGCCTTGCCGCCGCCGCCCGGCAAGCCGCCGCTCGCTGCCCAGCTCAATCTCGCCGCGATCGCAGGCGGCACGGCCGGGGGCCAGGTTCCGGCTCTGCTCGAGCTGACGATCAACCGCCGCTATGCCCCCGAGGAGCGTTTCGAGAAGGCGCTGGCCGAGATCGAGGCGGTGATCCGCCGCAGCGTCGCTACAGTACCCGGCCTCACGGTCGAGACCGCCTTGGTCGGCCATCTGATGCCGACGGCCGATCCGGCCGGCCCGCATTGGCCGCGCTGGCAGGCTGCGATGGGAGAGGGCTTCGGCTACGCGCCGGAGGATTTCCGGCGCTGGGGGGCGGCGAGCTGCTCCGATTTCGGCTGGGTCCAACGCGCGACCGGCCGGCAAGAGGTGCTGCTCGGTGGTCTCGGCCGGCCCGACCGCAACATCCATTCGCCCGGCGAATACACGACGGTGCCGGACATCGTCTCGCTGGCGCAGGCGGTGCTGTCCTATCTCGCCGCCGATTTCAGGCCCGATCTCAACCCCGACACCCCGCCGTCCCAGAGCTGAAGGAGCGCCCCATGCCGAGCATCCATCGTCGCGATTTCCTCGTCGCCTCCGCAGCCCTGAGCGGCCTAGCCCTCTCCGGCATGCCGGCCTTCGCCCAGGCGCCGCGCCGCGGCGGCACGCTTCGCGTCAGCGTCGACCAGGCGGTCGCCAAGCTCAACCCGCTCGTCACCCGGGTGAACCCGGAATATCTCGTCGCCGAACTGCTCTATTCCGGCCTGACCCGGCTCAAGCTCGACATGAGTGCCGAGCCCGATCTCGCTGAATCCTGGACGAATTCCGCCGATCTGACCGAATGGACCTTCGTTCTGCGCAAGGGCCTGGCCTTTCATGACGGCTCGCCCTGCACCGCTGCCGACGTCGTCGCGACCTTCGAGGCGATCCTCGACGCCAAGACCGCTTCGCCCGCCCGCCAGAATGTCGGGCCGATCGCCAAGGTGACGGCCAAGGACGACAGCACAGTCGTGTTCAGCCTGTTGGCGCCCTTTGCGGATCTGCCGGTGACGCTGGCCTATACCAACGCCAAGATCGTGCCGGCCGCCGTGATCAAAAGCGGGCTGGAGAAGCTCGATCGCCAGGCGGTCGGTACCGGCCCGTTCAAGCTCGTCTCCTTCGAGCCGGAGCGACTGATCGTCGTCGCCCGCAACGAGGCCTTCTACGACAAGGAGCGGCCCTATCTCGATCGGATCGAAGTGGTGGTCTACCCGGACGTCAGCGCCGAGGCTTCCGCTTTGATCTCGGGCGATACCGACCTCATCACCACGACCCCGCCGACCGAGTTCGGGCGCCTGCAGAAGGCGTCCGGTGTGAAGGCGCTGCGCGTGCCTTCGGGCCAGTTCTGCAATGTCAATTTCGGCTGCGACCAGAAGCCGTTCAATGACGTGCGCGTACGCCAGGCGCTGGCCCTCACCGTCGATCGCGCCGCGATGGTCGATTTCGTCACCGAAGGCTTCGGCTCCGCCGGCAACGACACGCCGCTCAACCCGGCCTATCGCTTCTATGCCGAGCAGCCGCTGAAGAAGGCCGATATCGCCAAGGCCAAGGCGCTGCTCGCCGAAGCCGGTTATCCGAAGGGGCTGGAGGCCACGTTGATCGCCTCCGACCGGCCGGGCCAGCGCACCCAGCTCGCGGTCGCGCTGCGCGAGATGGCCAAGCCCGCCGGCTTCGACATCAAGGTCGAGACCATGCCGCATGCGACCTATCTCGACCAGGTCTGGAAGAAAGGCTCGTTCTATGTCGGCTTCTACAACATGCAGGCGACGGCCGACGCCATCTTCTCGCTGCTCTACACCTCCAATGCCGCCTGGAACGAGACGCGCTGGAACAACGCGGCCTTCGACAAGCTCGTGTTCGAGGCGAGGGCCACGGTCGACGAGGCGAAGCGCCGCGCGCTCTATGCCGACGCGCAGAAGCTGATGAATGCCGAGGTGCCCTCGATCATCCCGGCCTTCTTCGACCTGCTCGGCGCCCAGCGCGACTGGGTCGAGGGCTATCAGCTGCATCCGCGCGGCGCCGTCTTCCGGCTCGACCATGTCTCGCTCGGCGCCAAGGCGCCGAAGCGCGGCTGAGCCGGACGGGACCGCAGCGCCGTGTCGCCGAGTTACGTCCTCAAGCGCATTCTGCTGATCGGCTACACGCTGCTGGTCGTGTCGCTGATCGTCTTCGCGATCACCCAGGTTCTGCCGGCCGACGCGGCCGTGATGATGCTGGGCGAGAATGCGACGCCGGACGCGCTGGCGGCGCTGCGTGCCAGGATGGGGCTGAACGATCCCATCTGGATGCAGTACCTGCACTGGCTCTCCGGCGTGTTGCGCGGTGATTTCGGCGTCTCGATGCGCACCGGCCAGCCGGTCGCGCCGGCGATGCTGGAAGCGCTCGGCCGCTCGCTGCTGCTCGCTTTGTTCTCGATCACGCTGATGCTGGCGGTGGCGATCCCGCTCGGCATCGTCGCCGCGGTCAGGCGGGGCAGGGCGGCCGATCTCGGTGTCGGCTTCCTGTCCTATGTCGGCGTCTCCTTGCCGGAATTCGTCACCGCGACGCTGATCGTGCTGGTGCTGGCCGACTGGCTGCAATGGCTGCCGGCGACCGGCTATGTGCCGCTGACCGAGGATCCGCTGCGGGGGGTGAAACACCTCGTCCTGCCGGTGCTGACGGTGTCGCTGATCCTGATCGCCCATGTCTCGCGCATGGTGCGTTCCGAGCTCGTCGATGTCCTGCACTCCGACTACATCCGCGCGGCGCGACTGAAGGGGCTGTCGAAGCGGCAGGTGCTGTTCAAACACGCGCTGCGCAACGCGCTGCTGCCGACCATCACCATCGTCGCGCTCGATGTCGGCTATCTGCTCGGCGGCGTCATCGTGGTCGAGGAGATCTTCGCGCTCCCCGGTATCGGCCGGCAGCTCATCGTCGCCATCCAGGCGCGCGACCTGCCCTCGATCCAGGCTGGCGCGCTGATCATGGCAACGACCTATGCCATCGCCAATTTCCTTGCCGATATCGCCTATGCCTGGCTCGACCGGAGGATCCAGTATGATTGAGATCCTCCGGCGCATGCTGCGCTCGCCGCAAGGCGCGCTCGGCCTCGTGATCGTCGGGCTGATCCTGCTCATCGTCATTGTCGGGCCCGCCGTCGCGCCCTACGACCCCGAGAAGATGGCGCCCTTGACGCGCTACAAGCCGCCGAGCGCGCAGTTCTGGCTCGGCACCGACCAGTATGGTCGCGATATCCTGAGCCGGCTGCTGCACGGCGCCCGCGCCACCGTCCTGCTGGCCGTGCTGGCGACGGCGCTGGGTACGCTGGTCGGGGCAGTCGTCGGCACTGTCTCCGCCTTCCTCGGCGGGCGCAGCGACGAGGCGATCATGCGCACCGTCGACGCGATCATGTCGATCCCGAGCCTGCTGCTGGCGCTGCTGATCGTGAACTTGCTCGGCAAGAGCAGCCTCAATGCGCTCTTCGCCATCGCGCTCGCCTTCGCGCCGGGCATGGCGCGCGTCACCCGCTCGGTCGCGCTCTCGGTGCGCAAGCAGGATTATGTCAACGCCGCGATCGCGCGTGGCGAGAGCGCCGCCTTCATCGTCGGGCGCGAGATGCTGCCGAACGTCATCGCGCCGATCATCGTCGAGATGACGATCCGCGTCGCCTTTGCGGTGATGCTGTTCGCGACGCTGTCCTTCCTTGGCCTCGGCGCCCAGCCACCGGCCTCCGAATGGGGGCTGATGGTCTCGGAAGCCCGGCGCTTCATGCATTTGAGCCCATGGATGATCCTGTGGCCGAGCCTTGCCGTCGCCCTGGTCGCGATCGGCTTCAACCTGCTCGGCGACGGGCTGCGCGACGTGCTGAACCCGAGGAGCTGAGCGATGGGCGAACCGATCCTCGACATCGCCGGCTACAGCCTCGACTACGCGACGCCGAGCGGCTTCACCCGCGCGCTAGATGACGTCACGCTGGCGATCGCCAGGGGCGAGGTGCTCGGCCTGGTCGGCGAATCCGGCTCGGGCAAGACCTCTCTCGCCTGGGCGATCATGCGCCATTTGCCCAAGAGCGCGCGCGAGGCCGGCCGCATCAGCCTGACGGGTCAGGACCTGCTCAAGACTAGCGAGGCCGAGATCGAGGCGATCCGCGGCCGGCGCATCGGCATGGTCTTCCAGGACCCCAGCACCTCGCTCAACCCGACCCTGCCGCTCGGCGAACAGCTCTCCGAGGTGCTGGTGCGCCATCGCGGCCTGACGCGCCGGCAGGCCTGGGCGGAAGGCGAGGAGCGCCTCGCCCATGTCGGCCTCAAGATTCCCAAGCAGATGATGCGGCGCTATCCGCACGAGGCCTCCGGCGGCGAGAAGCAGCGTGTCGTCATCGCCACCGCCTTCGCCTGCCAGCCCGAATGCATCATCTTCGACGAGCCGACGACGGCGCTCGACGTCATCACCGCCCGGCAGATCCTCGACTTGTTCAAGGCCTTGCAGGAGGAGACCGGCGTCGCCTCGCTCTATATCTCGCATGATCTCGCGCTGGTCTCGCAGATCGCGAGCAGAGTCGCCGTGATCCATCGCGGCAAGATCGTCGAGCAGGGTGGGGTGGGCGAGGTCTTTGCCCGGCCGCGCGACGCCTATACCCAAAGGCTGCTCGCCGCCGTGCCGCGGCCCGATCATCGCCTGGTCGAAGCCGCGCCTGAGACGGGGGACAGGCCGCTGGTCGAGGTCGAGAAGGTCAGCGTCCATTATGGCCGAAAACCCTTCCTCGGCCGCCTGCTCGGCCGGGCGAACACGCAATTCACCGGCAATCGCGAGGTCAGCCTGTCGATCAAGCCGGGCGAGATCCTCGGCATCGTCGGCGAATCCGGCTCGGGGAAGTCGACGCTGGCCAAGGCGATGACGGGCCTGAACCGCTTCGAGGGCGAGATCCGCTTCGCCGGCCGCAGGATCACCGGCCTCTCCGACATGGACCGGGCCTATCGCCGCGACGTCCAGATCATCTTCCAGCACCCCGATTCCTCGCTCAATCCACGCCAGCGCATCCGCGAGATCCTGTCGCGCCCGCTCGCGCTCTACGGCGAGCCGAGTGCGCGCAAGGATGCAGCCGCGATCGGCGAACTGTTGGAGCAGGTCAGGCTGCCGGCATCCTATGCCGAGCGTTATCCGCACCAGCTCTCCGGCGGCGAGAAGCAGCGCGTCGCGATCGCGCGCGCCTTCGCCTCCAGGCCCAAGCTGGTGATCTGCGACGAGATCACCTCGGCCCTCGACGTTTCCGTGCAAGCTTCGGTGATCGAGCTCTTGGTCGACCTGCAGAAGCGCTTCGGCACGGCCTATCTCTTCATTACTCACGACCTCAATCTGGTCCGCCAGATCGCCCACCGGATTGCGGTGATGTATCGCGGCGACCTGGTCGATCTCGTCGATGTCGCCGCGCTCTCCGGTGGCGATCTCCACCCCTACACCCGCTCCCTGCTCGCCGCCGTGCCCGCCTCGGCCACGGCCGCCGCCTGACCTTGCGAGGCCGACGATGACCCCCCGCGACCTGATCCATGCGCTCGACGAGAAGGCCTGCCTCGCGCTCCTCTCCGACTGGGTGAAGCACAAGAGCTACAGCGAAACCGAAGGTGAGAAGGCGCTCGTCCACCATGTCGTCGGACAGATGCAGGCGATGGGCCTCGAGGCGGAGGCGCAGCCCTTCGACGACGGCCGCCGCGCCAACGCCATCGGCCGCTGGAAGGGCGTCGGCGGCGGCAAGAGCCTGCTGTTCAACGGCCATCTCGACACCAATCCGGCTACCGAGGGCTGGACGGTCGATCCCTGGGGCGGGGTGGTCGACGACGAGTTCATCTACGGCATCGGCGTCTCGAACATGAAGGCCGGCGACGCGGCCTATTATTGCGCGGTCAAGACGCTGATCGACGCCGGCGTGAAGCTGAAGGGCGACGTGATCCTGACTTTCGTCGTCGGCGAGTTGCAGGGCGGCGTCGGCACAGTCGCGGCGATCCGCAACGGCATTCGCGCCGACTATTTCGTCAACAGCGAGCCGACCGACCTGCAGGCCGTGACCATGCACGCCTGTGCCTTCTCCTTCGTGATCGAGCTCACCGGCAACACGCGCCACCTCTCCAAGCGCGAGCACGCGGTCGATGCGATCATGGCCGCCTGCGACCTGATCCCGAAGCTGAACGCCATGACCTTCTCCGGCGCGCCGTCGCCCGAGCATGAATCGATCAACCGCGTCCATGTCGGCGTCGTCCACGGCGCGCTCGGCAAGGAACTGCACGAATGGCGCGCCCCGCAGGTCTCGGACTATTGCAAGCTCAAGGGCTCCGGCCGCTATGCGCCCGGCCAGACGCAGGAAGGCGCGCTCGCCGACATGCGGCGCGAGCTCACCGCGCTGGAGCAGCGCTTCCCCGGCCTCAAGACCGCGATCCGCATCGAGAAAAAGGAGGGGCACCAGTCGATGCCGGCCTTCGAGGTCGCGAAGGACGCCCGCATCGTCAAGAGCATCAACGCCGCCTACCAGGTGGTGCGCGGCGAGGCGCAGCCGACCGGGGCGATCAAGCCACCCGGCTTCTTCGGCACCGATGCCGGCCATCTCTATGCCGAGGCAGGCATGGAAGGCATCGTCTGCGGTCCCGGCGGGCGCTACAACACCATGCCCGACGAGCGCGTCGAGATCCGCGACTTCCTCGACATGGTCCGCATCTACATGCTGACCATCCTTGACATCTGCGAAGTGGCGTGAGTCCGGTCTTCCCGCGCGAGGACTTCACCCGCCGGGTCGCCAGGGCCCGGACCGCCATGGCGCAAGCGGGCGCCGAGCCGCTGCCGGTCGACCATGCCGAATTACTGTCCTGACTGACCAGCTATACCGTCTCGGAGACGATTTATCGCGTCGCCTTCCTGCCGCGCGAGGGGCCGAAGGCTGCCGGAGACTGACCGCGACGCCGGGCGGGCTGCTCACCAACCGCATGGACTGAGAGAGAGGGAGGGCCGGCCTTTCGCCGGCCGGCCTTCTTGGCTCAGTCGAATTAGTATTGACTAATGAATTAGCGATTGCTAATTGATTTGTATGCTCGAGATCGCTCCCGTCTCCACCGTCATGCGTGCGCTCGCCGATCCGACCCGGCGTGCCGTGTTCGAGCGCATTTCCGCTTGCGACGAGATCACCGTCGCGGAGCTCACCCGCGGTAGCGGCGTGACGCAGGGCGCCATCTCGCAGCATCTCAAATCACTGAAGCAGGCCGGCCTCGTCGCCGAGCGGCCGGAGGGTCGCAACGTCTTCTATCGCGCCGAGCCGGAAGGCCTGGCGCCGCTCGTCGACTGGATCGGCCATTACGGCGTGTTCTGGCGCGAGCGCTTCGCCAACCTTCGCAGCCTTCTCAAGGAGATCGACCCGTGATCGACCTGAAGCCCGCCACACAGGCGATCATCGTCGACGAGATCCTGCCGCACGCGCCCGAAACGATCTGGAAGGCGCTGACCTCGAGCAGGCTGATCGCCCGCTGGATCATGGAACCCACGGGCTTCGCGCCCGTCCAGGGCACGCGCTTCACCTTCAAGACGACGCCGGCCGGCGCCTGGGACGGCACGATCCATTGCCAGGTGCTCGAGGTGATCCCGAACGAGCGACTGTCCTATTCCTGGAAGGGCGGTGACGACGGCAATGTCGGCTACGGCTCCCGGCTCGACACGGTCGTCACCTGGACGCTGTCCAGGCAAGGGGACGGCACGCGCGTGCGCCTCGTCCATTCCGGCTTCGAGCTGCCGCGCAACGAGATCGCCCTCACCAATATGGGCCGCGGCTGGAAGAGTATCCTGCCGCGCCTCGGCGATTTCGCTGGCGAGGACGACTGACCACCGCCGACGCCTTCCACAGTCTCGGCTGTTTCCCATCCCTTCCTGGAGAATGACGATGAGCCATGCCTATACGGGCGGCTGCGCCTGCCGCGCGATCCGCTACGAGATCACTGCCGAACCGGTCGCGAGTAATGACTGCCAGTGCCGCCAGTGCCAGCGCCAGAGCGGCACCGGCCACAGCTCTTATCTCAGCTTCGCCGGCGCGCCCGTCACGGTCGAGGGCAAGGCGAGCACCTGGGACGTGGCCGGCGAGGGCGGCACGGTCAAGCGCTGCGCCTTCTGCCCAACCTGCGGCTCACCGGTCTACCTGACCTTCCCGGACATTCCCGACCTGTTCATCATCCGCGCCGGCAGCCTCGACGAGCCCGCCCGCTACAAGCCGGAGATGGTGTTCTGGCATTCTGTCGCCCAACCGTGGGACCATGTGCCTCCAGAGGCCACGAAGTTCGAGAAGCTGCCGCCTCGGGGAGGTTGAGCATCTTCGGAATCACGCCGTCATCCCGGGCTTGACCCGGGACCCATTCCGGAACCTCACTCGGAAAGGCTCCGGAATCGGTCCCGGATCTCCGCTTCGCTCCGGCGACACCAACTTTGGCGGAGCAATCTTGCCGGCCTCAATAGGGCAGGCCGACATAGTTCTCCGCGACGCTTGTGAGCGCGGCCTGCGATTGCGCGAGGTAGTCGAATTCGGCGCGCCTGATGCGCTGGTCGAAGGCGCTCGCCTCCGGAAACAGATGCAGCAGGTTGGTCATCGACCAGGAGAAGCGCACCGCCTTCCAGACCCGCGCCAGCGCCTTCGCCGAATAGGCATCGAGCCCGGCATCGGAACGCTCGGCATAGTGCTCGCGCAGCGCCTCGAACAGGTAGTGCACGTCGCTGGCGGCGAGGTTCAGCCCCTTGGCGCCGGTCGGCGGCACGATGTGGCCGGCATCGCCGGCGAGGAAGAGCCGGCCGAAGCGCAGCGGCTCGGCGACGAAGCTGCGCAGCGGCGCGATGCTCTTTTCCAGCGACGGTCCTGGCGTCACCGCCGCTGCGACCTCTTCCGGCACGCGCCGACGCAACTCGTCGAAGAAGCGCTGATCCGACCAGGCCTCGACCGTCTCGTCGAGTGCCACCTGGACATAATAGCGGCTGCGGGTCTGCGAGCGCATCGAGCAGAGCGCGAAGCCAAGGGGCGAGCTGGCATAGACCAGTTCATGTGCAGCCGGCGGCCGGTCGACCAGCAGGCCGAGCCAGCCGAAAGGATAGACGCGCTCGAACGTCTTGATCGCCTCGATCGGGACCGAGGCGCGGCAGATGCCGTGGAAGCCATCGCAGCCGGCGATGAAATCGCAGGCGATCTCGCGGCGCTTGCCCGCGACGATGAAGCTGACGCGCGGCAAGGTGCCGTCGAAATCATGCAGCTGGACGTCCTCTGCCTCGTAGAAGCTCGTCGTGCCGGCGCCCTGCCGTACCTCCATCAGGTCCTGCGTCACCTCGGTCTGGCCGTAGACCGTGACCTGCTTGCCGGTCAGCCCCTTGAGATCGACGCGCTGCAGGCGGCCTTCGAAGGCAAGCGAGAAGCCGTCATGCGGCAGACCCTCCGCCGCCAGGCGCGCGCCGACGCCGGCTTCATGCAGCAGGTCGACCGTGCCCTGTTCGAGCACGCCGGCGCGAATGCGCGAGAGCACATAGTCGGCGCTCTTGCGTTCCAGGATGACGTTGTCGATGCCCTGCCGGCTGAGCAACTGCCCAAGCAGCAGGCCGGACGGTCCGGCGCCGACGATCACGACTTGCGTGCGCATGGCGTTCTCCCTGGAATCCCCGGCTCGCCGAGCCTCGGTACTTTCAAGTGAATCTGCCATTGCGATTGCTTGACGTGAATGGAGCTTTCACCCAACCTCTTGGACAAATCGAACATCGGATGGTTCGAATGCCGCTCGCCTCGGTGCCCGCCTACTGGCTCTATGACGAGCCGCGAGAGCAGCGGTTTCCAGATGCGCTGCATATCGAGCGGATCAGCGCCCGCAGCGCCCCGCGCGACTGGCGGATCGAACCGCACCGCCACCAGGACATGGCGCAGTTCTTCCTGATCGCCTCCGGTGGCGGGCTGGTGCGGATCGACGGCACCGACCATCGTCTCATCCCCGGCACGGTTCTGCTGCTGCCGCCGCTGGCGATCCATGAGTTCCGTTTCGATCCGGATACCGAAGGTTTCGTCGCCAGTGTCGCGACCTCGACGCTGACGCCGCTGATCGAGGCCGAGCCGGCGCTCGGCGCCGTGCTAGGGGAGGCCTTCGTAGGTCGGCGAGGGGTGGACGACGCCAGCATCATCGAGCTCATAGTGGTGATGGAGACCGCGCTGGCCGAATTCGCCCGCAACCGCGGCAGCCGCGAGCTCGCGCTCGCCGCCCATGCACGGCTGATCGCGATCTGGTTTGCCCGAATTGCGCGCTCGCATGCGGTCGCGGCCAGCGGCGCCAACGATGCCCGCGCCGTGCTCGTCCGCCGCTTCATCGAGCGGGTCGAGAGCTATTTCCACACGCATGAGCCGCTCGCCGCCTATGCGCGTGACCTCGGCGTCACCGGCCCGCACCTGACCCGTGTCTGCCGCGAGCTGCTCGGCCATTCCGCCATGCGGGTGATCCAGGGGCGGCTGATGATCGAGGCGCGGCGGGATCTCGTCTACACCCGCTCGCCGGTCTCGCAGATCGCTTTCCGGCTCGGCTTCTCCGACCCCGCCTATTTCTCCCGCTTCTTTGCGGCGCGGGCTGGCATGTCGCCGTCGGAGTACCGGGCGGCGGGGTGAGGGCGTTCAGGGACCGGGCTCAGCGGTTATTCATGTTCTCTTTTTGTTCTACTATCAGAAGATGAGGAGATCATCTCCCGACCAGTTCGACCTATTCGGCGGAGGTGGAGACACTGGACCCGCGAAGCCCTCGTTGCAGGCCGAGGGCCAATCTGACGCGGCTTGGTGCAGCTACTTTTTTGCTGTCGTGCCGCCATCCAACATCGCTCGGTCGATCGACGCGCTCGGGCGTCAGCTTCGGCAATCAATGAAGCTGCGGGGCAATCTGGTCGGGCCCGAACGCTATCATGTCAGCCTGTGCGGTATCGGCGCGTTCGGCGAAGCCCCGTCTGGAATTGTCGATCGTCTGAAGCAGATTGGCGCGTCAATTCACGAGCCACGCTTCGATATCTTTTTTGACCAGGCGGAAGCGTTTGGTAGCTCGTACGGACAGCGGTCGCTCGTTCTTACGGCTAGTGACACGCTGCCCGCCTTGCTCGCACTCCAAAGACGCCTTCATGATGCCATGCAGGCGGCGAGCATACCTGTCGACGAGCGGTTCGATCCGCACATCACTCTGCTCTACGACAAGCGGCCCGTTCCCCGGATCGAGATACCGCGTCTGAGCTTCACCGTTCCCGAGTTCGTCCTGATCCGCAGCGTCCATGGCGCGAGCCGCCACGACCATCTCGCCCGCTGGTCACTCGGCAGTTGATGACCACGCAGCGTCCGCTTAGGCGCCTTCTCCTTCAGGTGCTATCCGCGGGACAGTGCGCAACACCTCTGCCGTAATGCCGCCACCCGCAAGCCGCTCACGCCCGCCCATGCCCTCGATGTCGAAGACGAAGAGCGCCGTGTTGCAATGGCCGCCGAGCCGGCGGATCAGGCGCGCCGCCGCCAGCGCCGTGCCGCCGGAGATCAGGCAATCGTCGACGATCGCGACATGGCGCCCCGCCAGCCGCGCGCCTTTCGAGATCACGACGCCTTCGCCGAGCTCGTAGTTCGCCATGATGCTGCGCATCACGCCGTTGCGCAGCGAATCGACCTTGCGGATGTCGAAGAAGCCGAGGCCGTTGCGAGAGGCCAGCGCGCCGGCGAGGCCGAGCCCGCCAATGTCGATGCCGGCGAGGATCTCGACCTTCGCCGGAACTCGTTGCGCCAACTCGTCCACCATGCGTCGCGTCAGGGTCGCGTCGACGGTTGTGATCGAGATATCGGGAAAATCGACGCCGGCGGCAGGATGATTTTTCCAGGGGCGGAACGGAATGTCGAAATCGTCGTCGCCCGTCGCGAGTGGATCAAGTCCATCGATCATGACACGTCCATTCGATTCTCTGCTCGCCCGATACGCGCCATCGTTACCGATAGCATGACGGAGCGCGAGGGGAGCCGAATGGGTTTGGGCCTCATGCGTTGAGGCTCCGCGGAGACGTCGCTTGATCTCCAACGGCCATCATGCCAACCCGCGCCGACGGCAATCAGGGACGGCCCGGACGATGGTCACGCTCTACGGCATCAAGAACTGCGACACGATGAAGAAGGCCTGGAGCTGGCTCGACGCGCACAAGGTCCCCTACGTCTTCCACGATTACCGCGTCTCAGGCATCGACAAGGCCCATCTCGAAGCCTGGTGCCGCGAGCTCGGCTGGGAGAAGGTGCTCAACAAGGGAAGCACGACCTTCCGCGAGCTGCCCGAGGCCGACAGGCAGGGTCTCGACGAGCAGAAGGCGATCGCGTTGATGCTGGCACAGCCGACCATGATTAAGCGCCCGGTGCTCGATCTCGGCGACCGCCGTATCCTCGCCTTCAAGCCCGACGCCTACGATGCGGCTTTCGCCAAGCGCTGAGCTGCCGACACAGGCCCGCACAGCGCGCAAGGCTCTTCCGTAGAGTGCCGCGCTGGGCTAGGCCCGCGCCCATGACGACGGATTTCAGCTTCCATCTTCTCGGCCGGGACGGCGCTGCCCGCACCGGCGAGGTCCGCATGCCGCGCGGTGTGATCCGCACGCCGGCCTTCATGCCGGTCGGCACCGCCGCGACGGTCAAGGGTATGTATCCCGAGCAGGTCAAGGCGCTCGGCGCCGATGTCGTGCTCGGCAACACCTATCACCTGATGCTGCGGCCCGGCGCCGAGCGCGTCGCCAGGCTCGGCGGCCTGCACAAGTTCATGAACTGGCCGCACCCGATCCTGACCGATTCCGGCGGCTTCCAGGTGATGTCGCTCGCCAATCTGCGCAAGCTGACCGAAGAAGGCGTTACCTTCCAGTCCCACATCGACGGCTCGAAGCATGTGCTGTCGCCGGAGCGCTCGGTCGAGATTCAGAACCTGCTCGGCTCCGACATCGTCATGCAGCTCGACGAATGCGTCTCGCTGCCTTGCGAGGACAAGGTTGCCGAGAAGGCGATGCATCTGTCGCTGCGCTGGGCCGAGCGCTGCAGGAAAGCCTTCGGCGATCCGGCGGGGAGGGCGCTGTTCGGTATTGTGCAAGGTGGCGCCGTGCCGGCCCTGCGCGTCGAGAGCGCCCGCGAGCTCGCCGCCATGGATCTCACAGGCTACGCCATCGGCGGGCTCGCCGTCGGCGAGCCGCAGGATGTGATGCTGGCGATGATCGAGACGGTCGAGCCGCATCTGCCCAGTGAGAAGCCGCGCTATCTGATGGGCGTCGGCACGCCCGACGACATCGTCGAGGCGGTCAGGCGCGGCGTCGACATGTTCGACTGCGTGATGCCGACGCGGGCCGGACGCCACGGCCAGATCTTCACCCGCTTCGGCCGCATGAACCTGAAGAACGCCAAGCACGCCGAGGATGGCAGGCCGATCGATCCGCAATCCTCCTGCCCGGCGGCGAACAGCTATTCGCGCGCCTATCTGCACCATCTGGTCAAGGCCGAGGAGATGCTCGGCAAGATGCTGCTGACCTGGGTCAACCTCGCCTATTACCAGGAGCTGACGGCGGGCCTGCGCGCCGCTATCGCAGCAGGGCGCCTGGAAGACTTTATCGCTGAGACCAAGGAAGGCTGGGCCAAGGGCGAGCCGGCGTGATCGAACCATGGCTCGGCCTGCTGCTGCTGAAGATGGCGGTCGCGGCCGCCATCGTCGTCAGTTGTTCGCTGCTGGCCGAACGGAGCGGGCCATTGCTCGCGGCGATGATCGCGACGCTGCCGATCTCGGCCGGGCCGGTCTATGTCTTTCTGGCGCTCGACCATGACGCCGCCTTCATCTCGGCGAGTGCGCTCGCCAGCATGAGCTCCAATCTCTCCAATGCCGGCCTGTCGCTGGTTTATGTCCTGCTGGCGCAGCGCTTCGGCACCGTGACCTGCCTTGTTGCGGCGCTGCTGACCTTCTTCGTGCTGGTCTCCGGCCTGCAGGCGCTGGCCTTGCCGTTCAGTGCCATGCTGGTGGCGACGCCGGTCGTCTTCCTGATTCTGCACCGTATCGTGCGGCCTTACCTCGCCGCGCGCCCCGCGATCACACCGCGGCGGCCCTGGTATGCGATCCCGCTGCGGGCCGCGGCGGTCGCGGCCCTGGCCGGCACGGTCACCACCATCAGCGCGCGCGTCGGCCCGGCCTGGTCGGGCGTGCTGGCGACCTTTCCGATCGTCCTGTCGAGCCTGATCGCGATCCTGCAGCCGCGTATCGGCGGGCCGGCCAGTGCCGCGGTCATTGCAAACAGCCTGCTGGGGCTGCTCGGTTTTGGCTTCGCGATGGCGCTGGTCCATGTCGCGGCCGTGCGGCTCGGCTCGTGGCCGGCGCTCGGTCTCGGCCTGCTGGTCTGTATCGTCTGGAATCTTGGGCTGATGGCGCTAGCGCGCCGGCGCGCGCCGCCATGAGGCGACGAACAGTCCGGCGATGATCAGCGCGATGCCGCCGACCTGCAGCCCGCTCGGAATCTCGCCGAGCACGGGGATCGCCAGCAGCGTGCCGGCGACCGGGATCATCGGCGGAAAGCGCCCAGCGACGGAGGGGCCCAGTACCGGCGTCGACCAGCTCCAGATCCACAGGCCGACGATGACGTTGAGGACGCCCTGATTGATCGCGTGCAGCAGCAGAACCCACCAGGGCGCGACGTCGAAGCCGCGGAAATAGAAGGCGAAGTAGATTGGCAGATAGGCCATCGACAGCACCGAAACGACGGCCGTGGCCTTGAGTGCATTGACCCGCCAGAGCTGGATCAGCAGCGGATAGCCGCCCCAGACCAGCCCGACGCCGAGGAAACAGAGATCGCCGAAAACGATGCTCGGATTGGAATGCGTCGTGCCGGCAATGCCGAGACATGCGAGGCCGACGAGCACCGCGATCACGCCGAGCACGAGCTGCCGCGTCAACAGCGCGCCGAACAGGACGACGCTGCCGACGATGCCGATCACCGTGACGGTGCCCGGTCCGATCACTGCGCCGTGCGCTGCCGGGGCGAAGGTCAGCCCGGTCATGAGCAGGAAGCTCATCGGGAAACCGCTCATCACCGCCAGGACCAGACCGCGCTTCCAGCCGAGACCGGCGCAATCGCGCAGGCCGCCAGCCATCATGAAGCTCGGCAGCAGCAGGAAGCCGGCCGTGACGAAGCGCAGCGCCAGCATGTCGTGCGATGAAAGCCCGTTCAGCACGGCGTGACGGCTGACGACGAAGTTGGCCCCGAAGATCAGCATGGCGAACGTCATGCCGGCAAAGGCGAGCCGCCGGCGCCGGCGCAGCCGCTCGTCCGAAAGGGGCACGGTTTGATGCATGCCCCAACCTAGTTCAAAGCTGGAGCATGCGGTTAGTGGTGCCAGCGCATGGCGCGGCCGCGCCGCTGGCTATTCCGGTGCCACAGGCTCAGGCCAGCGCCTTCAGCGCCGAGCGGCCGGCATAGACCGCCTGCGCGCCGAGTTCCTCCTCGATGCGCAGCAGCTGGTTGTACTTCGCAGTCCGGTCGGAGCGGGCCAGCGAGCCGGTCTTGATCTGCCCGCAATTGGTCGCAACGGCGAGGTCGGCGATGGTCGCGTCCTCGGTCTCGCCCGAGCGATGCGACATCACCGCGGTGTAGCCGGCGCGCTGGGCCATCTCGACGGCCGCCAGCGTCTCGGTCAGCGTGCCGATCTGGTTGACCTTGACCAGGATCGAGTTGGCCGTCTTCGCCTTGATGCCCTGCGACAGGCGGGTGACGTTGGTGACGAAGAGGTCGTCGCCGACGAGCTGGCACTTGTTGCCGACGAGATCGGTCAGCGCCTTCCAGCCCTCCCAGTCGTCCTCGGCCATGCCGTCCTCGATCGAGACGATCGGATAGCCGGCGACCAGCTTGGCGAGGTACTTCGCCTGCGCCTTCGGGTCGCGGGTTTTGCGTTCGCCTTCATAGACATAGGAGCCGTCCTTGAAGAACTCGGTCGCGGCGCAGTCGAGCGCCAGCGCGACGTCTTCGCCGGGCTTGTAGCCGGCCTTTTCGACCGCCTGCATGACGAAGTCGAGCGCCGCTTCCGCCGACTTGATGTTGGGGGCAAAGCCGCCCTCGTCGCCGACATTGGTGTTGTGGCCGGCGTCGTGCAGCGCCTTCTTCAGCGTGTGGAAGATCTCGGCACCCATCCGCAGCCCCTCGGCGAAGGAGGGCGCGCCGATCGGCATCACCATGAATTCCTGGAAGTCGATCGGGTTGTCGGCATGGGCGCCGCCGTTGACGATGTTCATCATCGGAACGGGGAGGACGCGGGCCGAGGTGCCGCCGACATAGCGATAGAGCGGCAGGCCGGAGGCGTCGGCCGCCGCCTTTGCGACGGCGAGCGAGACGCCTAGAATGGCGTTGGCGCCGAGCTTGCTCTTGTTCGGCGTGCCGTCGAGCTCGATCATCGCCTGGTCGATCGCGGCCTGGTCCTCGGCGTCCATCGCGACGATCGCCTCGGCGATCGCGACGTTGACGGCCTCGACCGCCTTGAGCACGCCCTTGCCGAGATAGCGGCTCTTGTCGCCGTCGCGGAGCTCGACCGCCTCGTGCGCGCCGGTCGAGGCGCCCGACGGCACGGCGGCGCGGCCCATCGAGCCGTCCTCGAGCACGACATCGACCTCGACCGTCGGGTTGCCGCGGGAATCGAGGATCTGGCGGCCGATGATGTCGATGATCGCGGTCATGTCAGGCTCCGGAGCTGAGGTGGGCAAGGGATGCCGCGCTTCTAGACAAGACAGGCGGCGACGGGAAGGGGCGGTGGCGTTTATCCGGGCCCGGCATTAAAAGCCCCAGCAACTCCAGCGTCTGCCTACGGCGGATGTACATCGATCAGGACCACGCCATGACCATCGACGCCTCGACCCTCCAGCTCGGCAAGGCGAGCGACCTGCCGCGCTCTCCGGAGGAGGCCCGCCTCGACCGCGTGCCGAACCCGCATGCCGGCACCGACTATCTCGCCCGCTTCACCTGCCCGGAATTCACCTCGATCTGCCCGGTCACCGGCCAGCCCGATTTCGGTATCCTGGTGATCGACTATCTGCCGGGCGACTGGCTGGTCGAATCGAAGTCGCTCAAGCTCTATCTCGGCGCCTTTCGCAATCACGGCGCCTTCCACGAGGACTGCACCGTCGGCATCGGCAAGACGCTGGTCGAGCTGCTCGAGCCGAAATGGTTCCGCATCGGCGGCTACTGGTATCCGCGCGGCGGCATCCCGATCGACGTCTTCTTCCAGACCGGCGAGCCTCCGAAAGGCCTCTGGCTGCCCGATCAGGGCGTCGCGCCTTATCGCGGGCGCTGACGCGCAGCGCTGAACCTCTAAGTCCGGCTGCCGGCCAGCGGCAGGACGCGCGGCGTTGCGAAGCCGAGCAGGGTGATCCCGGCGGCGAAAAGCAGGATTGCGCCGCTGGTGCCGAACAGATGCAGGGCGGCGCCCATCAGCACCGGCCCGAGCGCATGGCCGCAGAACAGCGCGCAGGCGAAGAGCGCCACCGCCGAGCCGCGCGCGGTCGGTGCAAGCTCGGTCGCCTGTGCCTGGAAGGTGCCGTGCATCAGGAAGAAGCCGAAGCCGTTCAACGTGAAGATCGCGACCGCGCTCCACCAGGGCAGGAAGGGGAGCGAGAACAGAGCGAAGGCGAGGCCCATCACGATGCCGCCCAGCGTCGTCATCCGGGTCGGGCCGAGCCGCTCGACCAGGATGCGGGTCAGCACGCCATAGACGATGCCGCCGAGCCCGGTGCCGGCGATGACGAGGCCCGCCTGCGACGGCCCGACGCCGGCGCGCTCCTGCAGGATCGCGGCGATATAGGGCGGCATGCCGAAGATCAGGCTGCCCTCGACGATGACGAGCCCGTAAAGCAGCTTCGAACGCGGATTGGCGAAGACGGCGGCATAGTTCGCGAGCGCGCCGGCGAAGCTGAGTGGCGCGCGTCGCGCATCCGGCCGCGGCTTCAGCACCAGCACGACGAGCAGCCCGGCGATTGCGGCGATTGCGCCGGCCATCAGGAAGACGTAGCGCCAGCCCAGATGCTCGGCGACCAGGCCGGAGCAAGCCGCCCCGACCATCTGCCCGACGATCATCAGCACCAGGAAGCGGCCGAGCATGACCTGCCGCTCGGCCATGGGAGCCCGGTCGCCGATCGCCGCCATCGCGACCGGAATGATGCCCCCGGCGGCGATGCCGGCGACCATGCGCACGACCGTCAGCACTTCGAACGAGCCGGCGAAAGTCACGGCGAGCGACAGCAGCGCGAGTGCGCCGAGGCAGGTCGCGATCGTCCGGAGCTTGCCCAGAGAATCCGCGATCGGTCCGAGGAAAGGCTGGCCGACGGCGTAGGCGAAGGAGAATGCGGTCGCGACGGTAGCGACCTGGGCGATGCTGCGGCCGAACTCGGCCGCCAGCGTCGGCACCAGCGGGTCGAGCAGCCGCATGGTGAAGGTCGAGGCGAATCCGCACGCCCCGAGCACGAGGATGAGTGAATTCAGCGAACCTTGCGGGGGCGCGGGCGGAGCGGTGCTGGCTGACGTCTCAGACATACGCCAGCGTAGAATGCGCCGAGCGCTTGGCAAGCCGGTCGAACTCTTGCAGCTCTGCGATTAGTGCATGGAAGTCACGCAGTGGCACCATGTTCGGCCCGTCCGACGGGGCGTTGTCGGGGTCGGGATGGGTCTCGATGAAGACGCCGGCGACGCCGACCGCGACCGCGGCACGCGCCAGCACCGGCACGAATTCGCGCTGGCCGCCGGTCGAGGCGCCCTTGCCGCCGGGCTGCTGCACCGAATGGGTGGCGTCGAAGATCACGGGCGCGCCGATCTCCGCCATGATCGGCAGGCTACGCATGTCGGTGACCAGCGTGTTGTAGCCGAAGGAAGCCCCGCGCTCGGTCAACATCACGTTCGGATTGCCGCTCTCGGTCACCTTCGCGGCGACGTTGACCATGTCCCAGGGCGCCAGGAACTGGCCCTTCTTGACGTTGACGACGCGGCCGGTCCTGGCGGCGGCGACGAGCAGATCGGTCTGCCGGCAGAGGAAGGCCGGAATCTGCAGGATGTCGACCACCTCGGCGACCGGCGCGCACTGGCTCACATCGTGGATATCGGTCAGCACCGGCAGCCCGGTACGCTCGCGGATCTCGGCGTAGACGGGCAGGGCGGCGTCCAGGCCCATGCCACGCTGGCCCTTCACGCTGGTGCGGTTGGCCTTGTCGAAGGAAGCCTTGAAGACCAGCCCGATACCGAGCTTTTCAGCCGTCTCCTTCAACTGCAGCGCGATCTCGAGCGCGTGATCGCGGCTCTCCATCTGGCAGGGGCCGGCGATCAAGGCGAGCGGCAGGCCATTGCCGAAGCGGACGGGGCTGGAAAGATCAGCGCCCACGGTGACGATGGCGTTGGCGGTCATGGTGGGCTCCTTGGCTAAGGGCGCGGGTTTAGAAGCCACCCGCGAAGCTGACAAGCCAACGCGGCGTCACGTCACCTCGAACCAACTCCATAGCCCCCGGTCGAAGCGCTCCAGCACGGTGGAGGAGATCAGCCAGCGCCCGGGATTGTCGGCGATGAAGGCGATGTGCAGGCGCTTGCCCTCGGGAATCTGCACCGTATCGAGGAAATAGGGCTCCCAGCCGTCGTCGAGCGGGTGCAGCAAGCGGAAGCAGTGGCCGTGGACATGGAAGGGCTGCAGGAAGGCGGTCTTGTTGGTGATGCCGATCACCACCGGCGAGCCGCGCCTGACGCTGAACAGCGGCTTGCCCTTCGGATCGCCCTGGCCACCATTGACGGTCCAGGGCTTCGCAAGGTCGAGACCCGTCAGGTCGAGCTTGTTCTCCGGCGTGACCTTGGCTCCGCCCTCGATGATCATCTCCGAGCGTCTGGCATCCTGGAGTCGCACCGCCGCCGGCAGGGCGGGGTTGAGCGGCATCGCGGCGATCGCCGGGCGCGCCGCTTTCGCCGTGCCCTCGCTGACGAAGCGCACCAGCGGCACGCCCGGGCCGATCAACGCGGTGACGCTGGCGGCGGCGCCAACCGTCTCCGGCATGTCGAAGATCACGTCGTAGCGCGTGCCCGGCGCGAAAGGCAGCTGGCCCCGGACCGGCTCGAAGGTCTCGGTCGGCTGGCCGTCGACCGCAGCGACGAAGGCTTTCATCTCGTCGAAGCGCAGCCGCATGATCCGGGCATTGCAGGCATTGGCGAGACGAAGCCGAACGCGGGCGCCGGGCGGCAGCTTGACCGGCAGCGGCGGCGGCTTGCCGTTGACGGTGAGCCAGCTGCCGAGCCGGCCGGCCGCCGCGCCGTCCTGCCCGTCGGCAGCGAACGGCAGCAGCTTCTGGTCGTCGCCGAGCAGCCAGTCGCCGATCAAGGCGGGCAGATCGAGATCGACCGAAGGCGGCTCCTTCTCCTCGACGATGAGCAGGCCGGAGAGCCCGCGTCCGGCCGGCTCGGATGAGCCGCCAACCAGCATCGGCCGATAGAGGAAGGTGCCGGAATCAGGCGGCGTCAGCCGGTACTCGAACTGCCCGCCCGGAGGCACCGGCTCCTGGCTGAAGCCGCCGACGCCATCCATGACGTGATCGGCCCGCAGGCCGTGCCAATGCAGCGAAAGTGGCTTGTCGGTCCGATTTTGCAGGTTGAGACGCAAGGTCTCGCCCTGCTTCACCTTGAGGACCGGGCCCGGGGTCGCGCCGTCGAAGGCCCAGACCTCGGTCTCGGGCGCCGGCGCCGGTCGCAGGCGCAGCTTGGCGGGGGCTGCGACGAGATTCCGTGCGGCGCCTGCCGAAGCCGCCTGCGGAGCGGCCGGTGCCTGCTGGGCCAGTGCTAAAGATGGCGAGAACAGGGTCGCCATGCCCGCACCCTGTGCGATGACGAGGCGTCGACTGGGATGAGGGCGCGCGGCCGGCGGCGAAGCGTCTTTGCTCATGCTCGCGACATAGCCTCACCGGGTCATTCTGGCGAGCGTAAAGCCGCCTGGAAGCCGCGTTCGCAGAACTGTCGCATTTTTTTGCTGCATGACGCGCCCGAAATGGTATAGCGGCGCGGCCTACGGTGCTGCTGTCGCGAAGACTGCGATATGGCGCACCGGGTCGGCGGGCGTGGCGGAACTGGTAGACGCACTGGTTTTAGGTACCAGCGGCGAAAGTCGTGGGGGTTCGAGTCCCTCCGCCCGCACCATGATTCGGATTTCGCGAGCGCGGCGGCGGTCATCCGGCGTCGCGCTTTGGACATTGAAGTAACGAGCTGTTGGCGGATCGAACAATGAACGTGACGGAAACCCTGTCCCAGGGCCTCAAGCGCGAATTCCAGGTGGTGCTGAACGCCACGGACCTCAAGTCGAGGCTCGATGGCGAGCTGCAGAACCTGCAGGGCAAAGCCAAGATCAACGGCTTCCGCCCCGGCAAGGTCCCGGTTGGCCATCTGCGCCGTCTCTATGGCCGCTCGGTCATGGCTGATGTCGTCCAGAACGCCGTCAACGAGGCGAACCAGAAGATCGTCACCGACAATGGCCTGAAGCTCGCCTTCGAGCCGCAGATCAAGTTCCCCGAGAACAAGGACGAGATCGAGGCCGCGATGGAGGCCAAGGGCGATCTCGCCTTCACCGTCGCGCTCGAAGTTCTGCCGAAGATCGAGGTTGCCGACGTCTCCGACGTGTCGCTCGAGAAGCCTGTCGCGGACGTCCCTGAGGCCGATGTCGATGCGGCGCTGGAGCGCATGGCCTCGCAGAATCGCGCCTTCGAGACGAAGAAGGACGGCGCCAAGGCCGCCAAGGGCGATCGCCTGCTGATCTCCTTCGTCGGCACGCTCGAAGGCAAGCCCTTCGATGGCGGCACCGGCTCGGAAATCCCGCTCGAACTCGGCGCCGGCCAGTTCATCCCGGGCTTCGAGGAGCAGCTCGAGGGCGTCAAGAAGGGTGAGCAGCGCACCGTTTCGGTGACCTTCCCCGAGAACTACACCGCGACCCATCTTGCCGGTAAGCCGGCCGAGTTCGCCGTCACCGTCGACGACGTCCAGGCTCCGGGCGAGCTGAAGATCGACGACGAGCTCGCCAAGGGCTTCGGCATGGAGTCGCTCGACGCGCTCAAGACCGCGATTCGCGAGCAGATCGGCCGCGAGTTCGGCGAGCAGTCGCGCCGCAAGATCAAGAAGGCCCTGCTCGACGCGCTCGACGGCAAGTACAGCTTCGAGCTGCCGCCGACCCTGGTCGAGCAGGAGTTCGCCGCGGTCTGGAGCCAGGTCGAGGCGGACATGAAGAACGCCAACAAGACCTTCGCCGACGAGAACACCACCGAGGACGAGGCTCGCGCGGAGTACCGCAAGATCGCCGAGCGTCGCGTTCGCCTCGGCCTGGTCCTGGCCGAGATCGGCGAGCAGGCCAAGGTCCAGATCTCCGATGACGAGGTGACGCAGGCGCTGATCGCGCGCGCCCGCCAGTTCCCGGGCCAGGAGAAGGAAGTCTGGGAGTTCTATCGCAAGAACCCGCAGGCGCTCGCCGAGATCCGCGCCCCGATCTTCGAGGAGAAGGTCGTCGACCATCTGCTCGGTCAGGTGAAGGTCTCCGACAAGTCGGTCTCGCGCGAGGCGCTCTTCGCCGACGATGAGGACGAAGGCGCTGCCGAGGCCAAGCCGAAGGCCGCCAAGGCGAAGAAGACCAAGAAGTCTGCGACCGATGCGGCGGACGAGGCCTCGGCCTGATCCTTCCCAGCTGATCGACGATATCGGCGCCGTCCGCACTCTGCGGGCGGCGCTTCCCTTTTCAGCCGCCGCAGGCATGCTTATGTGGGGTCTTCGCCGCTATCGGCTGATTCCCGCCCGCTTTGACCCCAAGGACCGACGATGATGCGTGACCCGATCGAGACCTATAACAATCTCGTCCCGATGGTGGTCGAGCAGTCGAGCCGCGGCGAGCGTGCCTTCGACATCTATTCGCGGCTGCTGCGCGAGCGCATCATCTTCCTGACCGGCCCGGTCGAGGATTACTCCGCCTCGCTCATCGTGGCGCAGCTGCTGTTCCTCGAGGCGGAGAACCCGAAGAAGGAAATCTCCTTCTACATCAACTCGCCCGGCGGCGTGGTGACCTCGGGCCTGTCGATCTACGACACCATGCAGTTCATCCGCTGCCCGGTGACGACGCTCTGCGTCGGCCAGGCCGCCTCGATGGGCTCGCTCCTGCTGACCGCCGGCGCCAAGGACATGCGCTTCGCGCTGCCGAACGCCCGCATCATGGTCCACCAGCCGTCCGGCGGCTTCCAGGGCCAGGTCACCGACATCCTGATCCATGCCCGCGAGGTCGAGAGCCTGAAGCGGCGCCTGAACGAGATCTACGTCAGGCACACCGGCCGCTCCTACGAGGACATCGAGGCGGCGCTGGAGCGCGACAATTTCATGACCGCAGACCAGGCCAAGGAATTCGGCCTGATCGACAAGGTCATCGACAAGCGCGCGGACGAGGCGGCCTGAGGTCGTTGGAGGTACACGCGCCTGTGGGTTGGCGAGCGGCTCCCGAAGGGCCATATTGCCTTGAGACTAGGCCCCATGTTTGCATGGGGCATCTGAAGGGCGCAGCAAGGCGCTCGAGCGGTCCGATTTTGGGTCAGTTTCGTCGCCACCTGCGCCAGAGCGACGCGTTAACCCAAAAATCGTGATCTGGGCGCCTATTATGACGGGGAGACGACATCAGCCCGCCGTTTTTCGGTGGCGGATTTTGTCCTCCGAGATGGAGAATCACGATGACTAAGGCCAGCGGCGGCGATTCCAAGAGCACGCTCTACTGCTCCTTCTGCGGCAAGAGCCAGCACGAGGTCCGCAAGCTGATCGCGGGCCCGACCGTGTTCATCTGCGATGAATGCGTCGAGCTCTGCATGGACATCATCCGCGAGGAATCGAAGTCCGCGCTGGTGAAGTCGAAGGACGGCGTGCCGACCCCGAAGGAGATCCGCAAGGTTCTCGACGACTACGTCATCGGCCAGGACCACGCCAAGAAGGTTCTCTCGGTCGCGGTCCACAACCATTACAAGCGGCTCAGCCACGCGACGAAGCACAACGACGTCGAGCTGGCGAAGTCGAACATCCTGCTGATCGGGCCGACCGGCTCGGGCAAGACGCTGCTCGCGCAGACGCTCGCCCGCATCCTCGATGTGCCGTTCACCATGGCCGATGCGACGACGCTGACCGAGGCCGGTTATGTCGGCGAGGATGTCGAGAACATCATCCTGAAGCTGCTCCAGGCTTCCGACTACAATGTCGAGCGGGCGCAGCGCGGCATCGTCTACATCGACGAGATCGACAAGATCAGCCGCAAATCGGACAATCCCTCGATCACCCGCGACGTCTCGGGCGAGGGCGTGCAGCAGGCGCTCCTCAAGATCATGGAGGGCACCGTCGCCTCCGTGCCGCCGCAGGGTGGGCGCAAGCATCCGCAGCAGGAGTTCCTGCAGGTCGACACCACCAATATCCTGTTCATCTGCGGCGGTGCCTTCGCCGGGCTGGACAAGATCATCTCCGGCCGCGGCAAGGGCACCTCGATCGGCTTCGGCGCGACCGTGAAGTCTCCTGACGACCGCCGTACCGGCGCGATCTTCCGCGAGGTCGAGCCGGAGGACCTGCTGAAGTTCGGCCTGATCCCGGAATTCGTCGGCCGCCTGCCTGTGCTGGCGACGCTGGAGGACCTCGACGAAGCCGCGCTCAAGACCATCCTCACCGAGCCGAAGAACGCGCTGGTCAAGCAGTATCAGCGTCTGTTCGAGATGGAGGACACTGAGCTCACCTTCACCGACGAGGCCGTCAGCCTGATCGCCCGCAAGGCGATCGAGCGCAAGACCGGCGCGCGTGGCCTGCGCTCGATCATGGAGGGCATCCTGCTCGAGACCATGTATGAGCTGCCGGGGCTGGAAGGCGTCGAGCAGGTCGTCATCGGCCCCGAGGCGGTCGAGTCGAAGTCGCGTCCGCTGTTCATCTATGCGGATCGCGAAGAGGAGACCAAGTCGGCCTCTGCCTGAGCTGAAGCAGATTCTGGCTCACTTCGGAACGCGCGCCTTTCGGCGCGCGTTTTGCTTTGTGGGCCAGTGTGGTCAAAGCTGCCTCGAAACCGCCCTTGCGTCGCCGGATCCCTCACGGCCTCGTGTGCCTGTTGCGGTAGAAGCGGCGGTGGACTGCGTTAGGCGTCGCTTGAAAGCCGGCGTCGAAGCATCCACCTTATGCTCACCTGTTGGAGTCGCGTGCCTGTCGAGGGCGCGGCCGGCAGGGGCGCCTGGCGCGAATGGTCGCGCCGCGCAGTACGTCCGATCGATTGCCTTTCGAAGGGATCGGCCGGGCGAAAACTTGAAGGACTAGACATGACTGGCTCGACGCCCCGCGCTCCGCTCGTCCCCGGCACGACCGATACCTATCCGGTCCTGCCGCTGCGCGACATCGTCGTCTTCCCGCATATGATCGTGCCGCTCTTCGTCGGCCGCGAGAAGTCCATTCGTGCGCTCGAGGAGGTGGTCAAGAACGATGGCCTGATCCTGCTCGCCACGCAGAAGAATGCCGGCGACGATGATCCGGAGACCAGCGACATCTACGAAATCGGCACGCTCGCCCGCGTGCTGCAGCTGCTCAAGCTGCCCGACTCGACCGTGAAGGTGCTCGTCGAGGGCATCGGCCGGGCCAAGACGACGACCTATACCGCGACCGACAACTTCTACGAGGCGAAGGCCGAGGCTCTCGCCGAGGAAGAGGGCAAGAAGGTCGAGGTCGAGGCGCTCGCCCGCTCGGTCGTCAGCGAGTTCGAGAACTATGTGAAGCTCAACAAAAAGATCTCGCCCGAGATCGTCGCGGCGGTCTCCCAGATCGACGAGCCGGCCAAGCTCGCCGATACGGTCGCCTCGCATCTGGCGGTCAAGATCGCCGACCGGCAGGCCGTGCTGGAGGTGATGAACGTCGCCCACCGGCTCGAAAAGGTGCTCTCATTGATGGAGAGCGAGATGTCGGTGCTGCAGGTCGAGAAGCGCATCCGCTCGCGCGTCAAGCGCCAGATGGAGAAGACCCAGCGCGAGTACTATCTCAACGAGCAGATGAAGGCGATCCAGAAGGAGCTGGGCGACGGCGAGGAAGGTCGTGACGAGCTGGCCGAGCTGGAAGAGCGTATCGCCAAGACCAAGCTGACCAAGGAGGCGCGCGACAAGGCGCTCGCCGAGGTCAAGAAGCTCAGGCAGATGTCGCCGATGTCGGCGGAAGCCACAGTCGTGCGCAACTATCTCGACTGGCTGCTTGGTATCCCGTGGGGCAAGAAGTCCAAGATCAAGAAGGACCTCGCCGCGGCGCAAAAGGTGCTCGACGACGACCATTTCGGCCTCGACAAGGTCAAGGACCGCATCGTCGAATACCTGGCGGTGCAGCAGCGCGCCAACCGGCTCGCCGGCCCGATCTTGTGCCTCGTCGGCCCTCCGGGCGTCGGCAAGACCTCGCTCGGCAAGTCGATCGCCAAGGCGACCGGCCGCGAGTTCGTGCGCATGTCGCTCGGCGGCGTGCGTGACGAGGCCGAGATCCGCGGTCACCGCCGCACCTATATCGGCTCGATGCCCGGCAAGATCATCCAGTCGATGAAGAAGGCCAAGACCTCGAACCCGCTCATCCTGCTCGACGAGATCGACAAGATGGGGCAGGACTTCCGCGGCGATCCGTCGGCGGCCCTGCTCGAGGTGCTCGACCCCGAGCAGAACTCGACCTTCAACGACCATTACCTCGAGGTCGACTACGACCTGTCGAATGTGATGTTCGTGACCACGGCGAACACGCTGAACATCCCGCCGGCCCTTTTGGACCGCATGGAGGTGATCCGCATCGCCGGCTACACCGAGGACGAGAAGGCCGAGATCGCGCGCCGCCACCTGATTCCGGGGGCGATCGCCAAGCACGGCCTGCAGTCCAAGGAATGGTCGATCGACGACGAGGCCCTGACGACGCTGGTCCGGCGCTATACGCGTGAAGCCGGTGTCCGCAACCTCGAGCGCGAGATCGCCAACACCGTCCGCAAGGCGGTGAAGGAGATCGTGCTGACCAAGAAGAAGAAGGTCGCGGTCACGCCTGCGGTGCTGGAGGATTATCTCGGCCCGCCGCGTTATCGCTTCGGCATGGCAGAGACCGAGGATCAGGTCGGTGTCGTCACCGGCCTGGCCTGGACCGAAGTCGGCGGCGAGATGCTGACGATCGAAGGCGTGATGATGCCCGGCAAGGGCAAGATGACCGTCACCGGCAATCTGCGCGACGTGATGAAGGAATCGATCTCGGCAGCGGCGTCCTATGTCCGCTCCCGTGCCATCGATTTCGGCATCGAGCCGCCGCTGTTCGACCGGCGCGACATCCACGTCCATCTTCCCGAAGGGGCGACCCCGAAGGATGGTCCGTCGGCGGGCATTGGCATGGCGACGGCGATTGTCTCGGTCATGACCGGCATCCCGGTCCGCCGCGATGTCGCCATGACCGGCGAGGTCACGCTGCGGGGCAGGGCGCTGCCGATCGGCGGTCTCAAGGAGAAGCTGCTCGCTGCTCTGCGCGGCGGCATCAAGAAGGTGCTGATCCCTGAGGACAACGCCAAGGATCTGGTCGATCTGCCGAAGTCCGTGAAGAACGGGCTCGAGATCGTCCCGGTCTCGCGGATGGACCAGGTGCTCCAGCACGCGCTGGTGCGTCAGCCGACGCCGATCGTCTGGGAAGAGGACCTGAAGGCACCTGTGCCCAAGGGCCCCGAGGACGACGCAGCTACGGCTGGCGTCGCCCACTGAGCCCAGCGCTCGCGAATTGAGAGGCCGCCGGCATCGCCGGCGGCCTTTTTTATTGGCTGGGCCCTTGAGCCGCACCCTGCGTCATAGCTTAGCGCTGGGTCAGGAGGTGCCGATGAGCGCGCGGAACGATAGCGAGATCTGGCTCGAGGCCAATGAGTGTTCGGCCCGGATCGGGCTGTCGAAGCGGGCTTTGCGGCTCTACGAGGAGCACGGCCTGATCCGGCCGCGGCGGACGCAGAAGGGTTGGCGCCTCTACGGCGCTAACGAGATCGCGCGCTTGCACGAGATCCTCGCGCTGAAGCGGCTGGGCCTGAGCCTGCAGCGGATCACGGCCTTGCTGCAGGGCAAGGCCACCGATCTCGCCGGGGTTCTCAGCATCCAGCACGATCTGCTCGCCGAGCAACGCGAGCGGGCCGAGCAGGGGCTTGCCCTGGTCCGCGCCGCGCAGGCCAAGCTGGCCACAGGCGCCTCCCTCACTGCCGACGAACTGATCAGGCTCGCGAAGGAGGCCAACATGACCGAGAGCAACACCGATACCGTTGCCTGGCGGCGCTACGACCAGGCGCGGCCGCGCACCGAGGTCAAGATCGACCCACGCCGCTTCGCGCGCTGTACGGGCTTCTACAAGCATCCTGTCGGGCTGATCATGGCCGTCACCCTGGAAGGCGATCGCTTCTTCCTGCAGCTCACCGGCCAGCCCAAGGTCGAGCTCTTCGCCGAGAATGAAAGCAATTTCTTCCTGAAGGTCGTTCCGGCCCAGCTCACCTTCGCGTCGGCTGGGAGCGACCGCGCCGAGACGCTGACACTGCATCAGGGCGGGTACGAGGCTGTCGCCAAGCGCATCGACGAGGCCGAGGCGAAGCGCCAGAGCGAGGAGCTTGGCAAGCGGGTGCGCAACCGTGTCCCGCATCCGCGCAGCGAAGAGACCTTGCGCCACTTCCTCGAACAGCAGCGGTGCGGCACCATACCGTCCGAGCTTTTGAGTGAAGAGCTGGCGGAGATCGTGCGCGAGCAGCAGCCTATCGTCAGCGCCGAACTCGAATCGAAGGGCGATCTGCGCAAGCTCGGCTTCCGCCGGGTCGCCGACGATGGCGTCGACATCTACGAGGCGCAGTTCGCCCAGGGCACTCTGCAATGCGGCATTGGCTTCGGCCAGGACGGCCGCGTCCACACGCTCTGGATGCTGCCGGCCTGAGTGGCTCAAAGGAAAGACTGGTGGGCGGTGACGGGCTCGAACCGCCGACATCTTCGGTGTAAACGAAGCGCTCTACCGACTGAGCTAACCGCCCTTGCCCGCCGTTTAAGGCTATGGCGCCGGCTGCGCAAGCCACAGGGCGCGGAGTCCGCAGCCTTTGCCCAGCGGCGAGTTTCGCGGCAAATCGCGCGGGGCGATCTGAACAGCTCCAGGCGCCATGCCAGAAAGACGCAATTGCGCAGTCCGCAGCCGAGATTCGCCGTCGCTGGTCGGGCACGCCGATCGATCAACGCAGGTCGCCTCGATCGCAGAGCTGGAGAACTGCCGGTTTCAGCCTCTTTCCACCGACTTTGGCGGTGATCGATATTTTGACGGCTTCTGTGCTTGACAGTCAGGGCCGGGGGCCATAATCCCAACGCCGCCGGGGACGAGTTCCTCCGCCGCCCGCGCGGGCGTAGCTCAGTTGGTTAGAGTGCCGGCCTGTCACGCCGGAGGTCGCGGGTTCGAGCCCCGTCGCCCGCGCCATTTTCAGCACATAATCCCAGTCTGTTGAAGCGGTTGCTTCATGTCGTGCTGAAGCTGTTCCGACACGGGTTCCCGTCCTCCGCAAATTGCCCGCACTGTCCGATGCGACGTCTTGCTTGGCTGTCGCCTATGCTGCGCCGAGGCGGTGAGGGAGCGCCCGGATCACGCGCTCCGACACGCTCCGGGCAGGAGCCGGCATGAGCTCACCAGGGCCGGCGCGGCCCTGTGTCGATGTGGATCAGCCCGTTCCAGTAGACTTTGTTGCCGCCGACCTCGGGCAGGGTACGTACCCATTCCAGCACGGCGCGCGGCCTGACGCCCGGCACACGGAAATCCATCGCCTCGCAGCGCTTGTGGAAGGAGCCGCGTCGTGCCCGCCAGGGCGGCCGCCAGGTCGAGGTCACCTTCACCGCTCCGTACTTGTCCGAGATCTTGCCGAGAATGCTCTTCAGCACCGGCGGCAGGCAGACGATCGAGGTGCCCGGATCGGTCGAGATTCCCGGCCTGTCGGGCTTCTCGTTGGGATCGAAGGCGGGTTCCTCGGCGGTCTGCCCCGGCGTCCGCTGAGGCCATTCGGGTCCCTCATCGTCATCGTGCTCCGGCTGGGCGAGGGTGGGCGCAGGACCCGGCGTGGTCACGACGCTGGCCGCGATCGGAGCCTGGGGGAGCACGACGACCGGTGGCGCGCCCGGCTTGACCTGCAGGTCGAGATCGAAGGGGCGTTCGGGCGGCAGCGGCGCGAGCATCATCTGCGCCGTCGCCTCGGCGCCGAACGCTGTCGCAATGGCGCAGGCCAGCGCTGTCCTCCGCACTGCGCTCATGCGATCCGGGATGCCGATGACAAGGCTGCGGCCAAGAGCGCGCGATCACGATGCGTTGTTGGCCACGGCATTCCCGCAACGGTGCTCCTGACGCATCGGCAGTGCCTGCCGACGAATCGTGTCGGCGCCGAAGACTTCGCATTGCGTCCCCGTTTGCCATGCTTCTGCGCGCTGCGACAACCGTCTTGGGCTAGGCGCGGCCGATCACGAAAATCGGCCCCGAAACAGCCGGGAATCGCGACGCTTCCGCGGGCGGCTCGCGCGTATGCGGCAAAGACATGGCGACAGGCGCGTTGTGCGGCGCGGCGAACCCTTGCGTGATTCTAAAGCAGGGTCTAATCGACTGGCGAGATTGAGGGCGCCAGTCGCGGCGCCGGGTTGAAGCGGGGTGACAGATGCAAGCTCTTCCTGTGCAGTCCCTGCTGTCGGACTACCTGCCTCTGGTGATCTTCATCGGCCTGTCGCTGGTGATCGGCCTCGCCTTGCTGATCGCGCCCTTCGCCGTGGCCTATTCCAAGCCGGACGCCGAGAAGCTCTCGGCCTATGAATGCGGCTTCAACGCCTTCGACGACGCGCGCATGAAGTTCGACGTGCGCTTCTATCTCGTCGCCATCCTCTTCATCATCTTCGATCTCGAAGTCGCTTTCCTTTTCCCCTGGGCGGTCGCCTTCGGCGGGCTCGGCTGGGTCGGCTTCTGGTCTATGATGGTTTTTCTCGGCGTGCTGACGGTCGGCTTCGTCTACGAGTGGCGCAAGGGCGCGCTCGAGTGGGATTGATCGTTTTGTCGCGTCGGGCTGATATCAATTTACATTCGACGAAACCCAAAGGTTCGAACTGATGGCCATGACAGCGATCGATCGCGGTGATCCGCTCGTCGCGCAGGCTCCCAGGGGTCTGCTCGGCCCCGACGGCAAGCCGCTCGGCGCGCGCGATCCCTATTTCGTCGAGATCAACAACGAGCTGGCCGACAAGGGCTTCCTCGTCACGGCGAGCGACGACCTGATCAACTGGGCCCGCACCGGTTCGCTGATGTGGATGACCTTCGGCCTCGCCTGCTGCGCGGTCGAGATGATGCAGCTGTCCATGCCGCGCTACGACGTCGAGCGCTTCGGCTTCGCCCCGCGCGCCTCACCGCGGCAGTCGGACGTCATGATCGTCGCCGGCACGCTGACCAACAAGATGGCCCCGGCCCTGCGGAAGGTCTACGACCAGATGCCGGAGCCGCGCTACGTCATCTCGATGGGCTCCTGCGCCAATGGCGGCGGCTACTACCACTACAGCTATTCGGTGGTGCGCGGCTGTGACCGCATTGTGCCGATCGACGTCTATGTGCCGGGCTGCCCGCCGACCGCGGAAGCGCTGCTCTATGGCGTGCTGCTGCTGCAGAAGAAGATCCGCCGGACCGGGACGATCGAGCGCTGAGGCGCTTGGCGACCGGCGGCTTGCGAAGGTGATGCGATGAGCGAAGCGCTCGTGACATTGGGCGAAGAGATCCAGGCGGCGCTGCCCGGCGCGGTGACCGACATCGTCGTCGCCTTCGACGAGATCACGGTGCTGGCCGAGGCGGCCGAGATCGTGCGGGTCCTCAAGACCCTCTATGACGATCAGCGCTTCCGCTTCGTCAATTTCACCGACATCGCCGGCGCCGACTATCCGCAGCGCGAGAAGCGCTTCGAGGTCGTCTATCACCTGCTCTCGCCGCGCCATAACCGGCGCATCCGCGTCAAGGTCCAGGCCGACGAGGCGACCCCGGTCCCTTCCGTGATCGAGGTCTTCCCGGCAGCGAACTGGTACGAGCGCGAGGCCTACGATTTCTACGGCATCCTGTTCTCGAACCATCCGGATCTGCGCCGCATCCTCACCGACTACGGCTTCGAGGGTTATCCGCTGCGCAAGGACTTCCCGCTGACCGGCTTCGTCGAGGTCCGCTACGACGATGAGCAGAAGCGCGTCGTCTACGAGCCGGTGAAGCTGAACCAGGAATTCCGCAACTTCGACTTCCTCTCGCCCTGGGAAGGGACGGAATACGTCCTCCCGGGCGATGAAAAAGCCAAGACGGCCTGATCGGACTGGGCGATGTCAGAGCACAACATCCGCAATTTCTCGATCAACTTCGGCCCGCAGCATCCGGCGGCGCACGGCGTGCTGCGTCTGGTGCTGGAGCTCGACGGCGAGATCGTCGAGCGCGTCGATCCGCATATCGGCCTGCTGCATCGCGGCACCGAGAAGCTGATCGAGCACAAGACCTATCTCCAGGCCGTGCCCTATTTCGACCGGCTCGACTATGTCGCGCCGATGAACCAGGAGCATGCGTACGCGCTCGCGGTCGAGAAGCTGATGGGCGTGACCGTGCCGCGCCGCGGCCAGCTCATCCGGGTCCTCTATTCCGAGATCGGCCGCATCCTCTCGCACATCCTCAACGTCACCACGCAGGCGATGGACGTCGGCGCGCTCACCCCACCGCTGTGGGGCTTCGAGGAGCGCGAAAAGCTGATGATCTTCTACGAGCGGGCCTGCGGCGCGCGCATGCACGCGGCCTATGTCCGGCCGGGCGGCGTCCACCAGGACCTGCCGACCTCGCTCATCCACGACATCGCCGAGTGGTGCGACCCGTTCCTCAAGGTCTGCGACGACCTCGAAGGCCTGCTCACCGACAACCGCATCTTCAAGCAGCGCAATGTCGACATCGGCGTCGTCGATCTCGAAACCTGCTGGAAATGGGGCTTCTCGGGCGTGATGGTGCGCGGCTCCGGTGCGCCCTGGGACCTGCGCAAGTCGCAGCCCTACGAGTGCTACGAGGAGATGGAATTCGACATCCCCGTCGGCAAGAACGGCGACTGCTACGACCGCTACTGCATCCGCATGGAAGAGATGCGCCAGTCGGTGCGCATCATGAAGCAGTGCTGCGAGAAGCTGCTGGCTGCCGATGGCGGCGGCCCGGTCTCCTCGCTCGACGGCAAGATGGTGCCGCCCAAGCGCGGCGAGATGAAGCGCTCGATGGAAGCGCTGATCCACCACTTCAAGCTCTACACCGAGGGCTACAAGGTGCCCGAGGGCGAGGTTTATGCCGCCGTCGAGGCCCCGAAGGGCGAATTCGGTGTCTATCTCGTCTCCGACGGCACCAACAAGCCCTATCGCTGCAAGATCAAGGCGCCGGGCTTCGCCCATCTCCAGGCCATGGATTTCATGTGCCGCAAGCACATGCTCGCCGACGTCTCCGCGATCCTCGGCTCCCTCGATATCGTCTTTGGTGAGGTGGACCGCTGATGTCCGTCCGTCGTCTCGCGCCCGATCACGTTCAGCCGGCCTCCTTCGCATTCAATGCGGCGAACGAGAACTGGGCCGACCAGCAGATCGCCAAGTACCCCGAAGGCCGGCAGGCCTCGGCCGTGATCCCGCTGTTGTGGAAGGCGCAGGAGCAGCATCATGGCTGGCTGCCGCGCGCCGCGATCGAGGCGGTTGCCCAAAAGCTTGGCATGGCGCCGATGCGGGTGCTGGAGGTCGCGACCTTCTACACCATGTTCAACCTGCAGCCGGTCGGCACGCATTTCATCCAGCTCTGTGGCACGACGCCCTGCGCCCTGCGCGGCGCCGAAGCGCTGAAGAAGGTCTGCGAGGACGTAATCGGCCCGCAATCGACCGTCACGGCCGACGGCAAGCTGTCCTGGCTCGAGGTCGAGTGCCTCGGCGCCTGCTGCAACGCCCCGATGGCGCAGATCAATTTCGATTACTACGAAGACCTCGACCCTGAGAATTTCCGCAAGCTGCTGGACGATCTGCGCCACGGCCGCCCGACCAAGCCCGGCCCGCAGGTCGACCGCTCCTGCTCGGAGCCGCTCGGCGGCGGCGACACGCTGAAGGACCCGGCCCTGTTCGACGGTTCGGTGATTGGTGCCGGCGACTGGCAGGCCCGCATCACCAGGCAGCGCGAAGAGGCTGCGATCAGGATCGCCAGCGAGAACGCTGCGGCCGAGGCCAAGGCCAAGGCGGAGGCGGAGACTGCAGCCGCGGCGGCCAAGGCCGGCCCGACCGACGTCAAGACCGCGCCGGCTCCCGAGGCAGCCGCGCCCGGCCGCCCGCAGCCCTCCGATCCGAAGCAGCCGGCGAGCGCCGCGCAGGACACCCCGTCCGCGACGAGCAAGGCGATCAAGGACACCGCCAAGACCGAGGCTCCGAAGGCACCGGCGGCCAAGGCTGCACCCGCCACGGACCCGGTTCCCGCCGTACCCGAATCCAAGCCCGCTCTGCTGACCGCGGCCCGCGACGGCAAGGGCGACGATCTCGAACTGATCTGGGGCGTCGGTCCCAAGCTCGGCAAGATGCTCAACGAGATGGGCGTCTGGCACTATGACCAGATTTCTGCCTGGACCCCGGCTGAACTCGCCTGGGTCGATGCAAGACTGACCGGTTTCAAGGGCAGGGCGGTCCGCGACGACTGGATCTCGCAGGCGAAGAAGCTCGCTACCGGCTGGCGGCCGGAGAGCAAGCTCGGCGACAAGCCGGCGAACTGAGGCGATAACGATGCTTGCTGATCGCGACCGCATCTTCACCAATCTCTACGGCCTCCATGACCTGTCGCTGAAGGGCGCCATGCAGCGTGGCGCCTGGGACGGCACCAAGTTCCTGCTCGAGCAGGGGCGCGACTGGATCATCGACGAGATGAAGAAGTCGGGCCTGCGCGGGCGGGGCGGCGCCGGCTTCCCGACCGGCCTGAAATGGTCGTTCATGCCCAAGCAGAGCGACGGGCGCCCGCACTACCTCGTCGTCAACGCCGACGAGTCGGAGCCCGGCACCTGCAAGGACCGCGAGATCATGCGCAACGACCCGCATACGCTGGTCGAGGGCTGCCTGATCGCCTCCTTCGCCATGGGCGCACACGCTGCCTACATCTACATCCGCGGCGAATATGTCCGCGAGCGCGAGGCGCTGCAGCGTGCCGTTGACGAGGCCTATGAGGCGAACCTCATCGGCAAGAACAACAAGCACGGCTATCCCTTTGACCTCTATGTGCATCACGGCGCCGGCGCCTATATCTGCGGTGAAGAGACGGCGCTGCTGGAGAGCCTCGAAGGCAAGAAGGGCATGCCTCGGCTGAAGCCGCCTTTCCCGGCCAATGTCGGCCTCTATGGCTGCCCGACCACCGTCAACAACGTCGAGTCGATCGCGGTCGCGCCGACCATCCTGCGCCGTGGAGCGAGCTGGTTCTCATCGATCGGCACGCCGAACAATGTCGGCACCAAGCTGTTCTGCGTCTCCGGCCATGTGAACAAGCCCTGCAACGTCGAAGAGGCGATGGGCCTGACCTTCCGCGAGCTGATCGACCGCCATTGCGGCGGCATCCGCGGCGGCTGGGACAACCTCAAGGCGGTCATTCCCGGCGGCTCGTCGGTGCGCATGGTGCCGGCCGAGCAGATCATCGACACGCCGATGGATTTCGACTCGCTCTCCAAGCTGAAGTCGGGCCTCGGCACGGCGGCGGTAATCGTCATGGACAAGTCGACCGACATCATCCGCGCCATCGCCCGCATCAGCTATTTCTACAAGCATGAGAGCTGCGGCCAGTGCACGCCTTGCCGCGAGGGCACCGGCTGGATGTGGCGCGTCGTCAACCGCATGGCGGAAGGCCGCGCCCAGAAGCGCGAGATCGATATGCTGCTTGACGTTTCCAAGCAGATCGAAGGCCACACCATATGCGCGCTGGGCGATGCTGCCGCCTGGCCGATCCAGGGCCTGATCAACCATTTCCGTCACGAGATCGAGCAGCGCATCGACGACTATGCCGCCAACCCGCATGGCGAGCCGGTCAGGCTCATGGCGGCGGAGTGAGACCATGACCAAACTCCTCATCGACGGCATCGAGGTCGACGTCCCGCCGGAGTACACCGTGCTCCAGGCCTGCGAGGCGGCTGGCGCCGAAGTGCCGCGCTTCTGCTTCCATGAGCGGCTCTCGATCGCTGGCAATTGCCGCATGTGCCTGGTCGAGGTGAAGGGTGGCCCGCCGAAGCCGCAGGCCTCCTGCGCCATCGGCGTGCGCGATCTGCGCCCCGGCCCGAACGGCGAGCCGCCGGTCGTCTCGACCAAGTCGCCCATGGTCAAGAAGGCGCGCGAAGGGGTGATGGAGTTCCTGCTCATCAACCACCCGCTCGACTGCCCGATCTGCGACCAGGGCGGCGAGTGCGACCTGCAGGACCAGGCCATGGCCTACGGCGTCGACACCTCGCGCTATGCCGAGAACAAGCGCGCTGTCGAGGACAAGTATATCGGCCCGCTGGTCAAGACCTCGATGACGCGCTGCATCCAGTGCACGCGCTGCGTCCGCTTCACCACCGAGGTCGCCGGCGCCTCCGACCTCGGCGCGATCGGCCGCGGCGAGGACATGGAGATCACCACCTATCTCGAGCACGCGATGAGCTCGGAGCTGCAGGGCAATGTCGTCGACCTTTGCCCGGTCGGTGCCCTGACCTCCAAGCCCTACCAGAACAAGGCCCGGCCGTGGGAGCTGACCAAGACCGAATCCATCGACGTGATGGACGCGGTCGGCTCGGCGATCCGCGTCGACTCGCGTGGCCGTGAGGTGATGCGCGTTCTGCCGCGCGTCAACGAGGCGGTGAACGAGGAGTGGATCTCCGACAAGACCCGCCACATCGCCGACGGCCTGCGGACCCAGCGGCTCGACCGGCCCTATATCCGCGAGAACGGCGCCCTGCGTCCGGCGAGCTGGACCGAGGCGCTCGCGCTGGTCGCGTCCAAGCTCAAGGCCGCCAAGGCGGAGCGGATAGGCGCCATCGCCGGCGATCTCGCCGCGGTCGAGGAGATGTATGCGCTGAAGGCGCTGATCTCTGGCCTCGGCTCGGCCAATCTCGACTGCCGCCAGGATGGGGCGAAGCTCGACCCGGCCTTCGGCCGGGCCAGCTACATCCTCAACACCGGCATCGCCGGCATCGAGGACGCGACCTCGCTGCTGATCATCGGCTCGAACCCGCGTCGCGAGGCGCCGATCGTCAATGCCCGCATCCGCAAGCGCTGGCTGCGTGGCGACTTCAAGGTCTCGCTGATCGGCGAGAAGGTCGACCTGACCTATGCCTACGACTATCTCGGCGCCGGCGCCGAGACACTGGCCGATCTGGTCAAGCGCGCCGGTGCGGCCGGCGAGCGGCCGATGGTGCTGGTCGGGCAGGGCGCTCTCGCCCGCGGCGACGGCGCCGCCGTGCTCTCGCTCGCGGCCAAGGCGGCCGAGGTCCTCGGCGCGGTCAAGGACGGCTGGAACGGTTTTGGCGTGCTGCACACCGCGGCGGCCCGCGTCGGCGGTCTCGATCTCGGCTTCGTGCCGGGCGAGGGCGGTCTCGACGTCGCCGGCATGACCAGGGAGGGCGCGCTCGACGTGCTCTTCCTGCTCGGCGCCGACGAGATCGAGGTGCCGGCCGGCGCCTTTGTGGTCTACCAGGGCAGCCATGGCGACAAGGGCGCGCACCGCGCCGACGTGATCCTGCCGGGCGCGGCCTACACCGAGAAGTCCGGCACCTTCGTCAACACGGAAGGGCGGGTTCAGATGGCGGCGCGCGCCACCTTCCCGCCGGGCGATGCCAAGGAGGACTGGGCGATCCTGCGGGCGCTCTCCGCGTCGCTCGGCAAGCCGCTGCCCTTCGATTCTCTGTCGGCGCTGCGCCGCGAGCTCTATGCCGCCCATCCGCATTTCGCGGCAGTCGATACGGTCGCCGAAAGCGATCGCTCCGGACTGGCGAAGCTGGCTGGGCAGGGCGGCGCGACCGACAAGGCCGGCTTTACCCCGGCCATCGCCGACTTCTACACCACGAACCCGATCGCCCGCGCTTCGGCGGTGATGGCGGAATGCTCGGCGCTGGCCTCCGGCCGCATGCGCCAGGCGGCGGAGTAAGCCTCGATGAACTGGGACCTCGTCCTCGATCTCGCGATCATCGCCGGCAAGAGCCTGCTGCTCTTGGTGGCGCTGCTGGTCTTCATCGCCTTCATGCTGCTCGCCGACCGCAAGGTCTGGGCGGCGGTGCAGCTGCGCCGCGGCCCCAACGTCGTCGGCCCCTTCGGCCTGCTGCAGAGCTTCGCCGACCTGCTGAAATTCGTCTTCAAGGAGCCGATCATACCCTCGGGCTCCAACAAGGGCGTGTTCCTGCTGGCGCCGCTGGTCACCTGCCTGCTGGCGCTGGCGGCCTGGGCGGTGATCCCCGTGGCGGAAGGCTGGGCGATCGCCGACATCAATGTCGGCGTGCTCTACATCTTCGCGATCTCCTCGCTCGGCGTCTACGGCATCATTATGGGCGGCTGGGCTTCGAACTCGAAGTACCCGTTCCTCAGCGCGCTGCGCTCGGCGGCGCAGATGGTCTCCTACGAGGTCTCGATCGGCTTCGTGATCGTCACCGTGCTGCTCTGCGTCGGCTCGCTCAACCTCTCGGCGATCGTCGAGGCGCAGAACACCAGGGCCGGCCTGTTCGGCTGGTACTGGCTGCCGCTCTTCCCGATGTTCATCGTCTTCTTCATCTCGGCGCTGGCCGAGACGAACCGGCCGCCCTTCGATCTGGCCGAAGCGGAGTCGGAGCTCGTCGCGGGCTTCATGGTCGAATACTCCTCGACCCCTTATCTGCTGTTCATGCTCGGCGAATACGTGGCGATCATGACCATGTGCTCGCTGACCACGATCCTCTTCCTCGGGGGCTGGCTGCCGCCGTTCCCGATCGCGCCCTTCACCTGGCTGCCGGGCGTGGTCTGGTTCGTGCTGAAGGTGATGCTGGTCTTCTTCATGTTCGCGATGGTGAAGGCCTTCGTGCCGCGCTACCGCTATGACCAGCTGATGCGGCTGGGCTGGAAGGTCTTCCTGCCTCTGTCGCTGGCTTGCGTCGTGATCGTGGCGGCGGTGCTGCAGATCACCGGTTGGGGGCCCGCTCCCTGATGGCGGGTCAGGCCGGCCTGATCGGAGCCCTGATCGGCTTCGTCGTCGGCCTGATCGAGTATCGGCTCGTCACTGGACTGGTGGTCGGCGCCTTGCGCCGCACCGACAGCTCGAAGACTGAGGCCGAGAAGGACGACTACGAACGGCGCATCCGCCTGTTGAAGGCGGCGGTGCTGGTGGTTTCGGTGGGCGGTCTGCCCATCGTCGGTTACCTGATCGGCCGGACTCTGTTTGGCTGAGACGAGAGAAGGACGAGACGGATGTCACTCGCGCAAGCCGCCAAGGGACTGCTCCTCAAGGAGTTCGTCGGCGCGTTCGCCTTGTCGATGCGCTATTTCTTCAAGCCGAAGGCGACGCTGAACTACCCCTTCGAGAAGGGCGTGCTCTCGCCGCGCTTCCGGGGCGAGCACGCGCTGCGCCGCTATCCCAACGGCGAGGAACGCTGCATCGCCTGCAAGCTCTGCGAGGCGATCTGCCCGGCGCAGGCGATCACGATCGAGGCCGGCCCGCGCCGCAATGACGGCACCCGCCGCACGACGCGCTACGACATCGACATGACCAAGTGCATCTATTGCGGCTTCTGCCAGGAGGCCTGCCCGGTCGACGCCATCGTCGAGGGGCCGAATTTCGAGTTCGCCACCGAGACGCGCGAGGAGCTGTTCTACGACAAGGACAAGCTGCTCGATAACGGCGCCCGCTGGGAACGCGAGATCGCGCGCAACATCGCGATGGATGCACCGTATCGCTGAGGACTGCGGCCCGTCGCGCGGTTGTCGCGCTGGGCGGGCCTGACTATAGACGCTCCAAACTGCGGCGGGACTCGAGCCCGCCGCTTGATGAAACGAGGGCCGCCCGCAAGGGCGGAAAGGCTGGCGAAGATGAATGCCGCAGCGGCTTTCTTCTATCTCTTCTCAGGCGTCACCATCGCCTCGGCGCTGATGGTGATTTCGGCGCGCAACCCGGTGCATTCGGTGTTGTTCCTGATCCTCGCCTTCGTCAACGCGGCGGGCCTGTTCCTGCTGCTCGGGGCCGAGTTCCTGGCGATGCTGCTGGTCGTCGTCTATGTCGGCGCGGTCGCGGTGCTCTTCCTCTTCGTGGTGATGATGCTCGACGTCGATTTCGCCGAGTTGCGCCAGGGCTTCCTGCAATACCTGCCGATCGGCGGCCTGATCGGACTGATCTTCGCGGTCGAATTGCTGCTGGTCGTCGGCGCCTGGGTGATCGATCCGCAGATCGTGCGTGCGCCCGTCGCGGCGATCCCGGCCAATGTCACCAACACCGCGGCGCTCGGCCAGGTGCTCTACACGAAGTACATCTACTATTTCCAGGCGGCCGGCCTCGTGCTCCTGGTCGCGATGATCGGCGCGATCGTGCTGACGCTGCGCGACCGCAAGGGCATCAAGCGCCAGGATATCCCGACCCAGAACGCCCGCACCAAGGCTGCGGCGATGGATGTGAAGCAGGTGCCCTCGCGCGCCGGCGTTCCCGAGGAGATGGCGTGATGGTCGGGCTTGGATCTTACCTCGCGGTCGCTGCGATCCTGTTCACGCTCGGCGTGCTCGGCATCTTCATCAACCGCAAGAACGTCATCGTCATCCTGATGTCGATCGAGCTGATCCTGCTCTCGGTCAACCTCAACTTCGTCGCCTTCTCGAGCTTCCTGAACGACATTGTCGGCCAGGTCTTCGCGATGCTGGTTTTGACCGTCGCCGCTGCCGAGGCCGCGATCGGGCTCGCCATTCTCGTCGTCTACTTCCGCAACCGCGGCACGATCGCGGTGGAAGACATCAACATGATGAAAGGCTGAGCGCGGCGACGCGCCCGTAACCTGCCATGTATCAAGCGATCGTCTTCCTTCCCCTGATCGGCTTCCTGATCGCCGGCCTCTTCGGCCGGCTGATCGGCGCGCGAGCCTCGGAGATCGTCACCACCACGCTGCTGCTGATCTCAGCGGCGCTGTCCTGGGTCGCCTTCGTTCAGGTCGGCTTCGGCTCCGGCACCACACGCGTCCAGGTCGCGACCTGGCTGGCCTCGGCCGACCTGCGCGTCGACTGGGCCTTCCGCATCGACACGCTGACCGCGGTCATGCTGGTCGTCGTCAACACCGTCTCCTCGCTCGTGCACCTCTATTCGATCGGGTACATGCATGAGGACCCGTCGCGGCCGCGCTTCTTCGGCTATCTGTCGCTGTTCACCTTCGCCATGCTGATGCTGGTGACGGCCGACAACCTCGTGCAGATGTTCTTCGGCTGGGAAGGCGTCGGTCTCGCCTCCTATCTGCTGATCGGCTTCTGGTACCAGAAGCCCTCGGCCAACGCCGCGGCGATCAAGGCCTTCGTCGTCAACCGCGTCGGCGATTTCGGCTTCCTGCTCGGCATCTTCCTGGTTTTCGTGCTGACCGGCTCGGTCGCCTTCGACAGCATCTTCCCGCAGATCGCCGGTCTCACCGAGCGCAGCTTCCGCTTCCTCGGCTATGACTGGAACGCTCTGACGCTGACCTGCCTGCTGCTGTTCATGGGCGCCATGGGCAAATCGGCGCAGTTCCTGCTGCACACCTGGCTGCCGGACGCGATGGAAGGCCCGACCCCGGTCTCGGCGCTGATCCATGCCGCGACCATGGTCACCGCCGGCGTCTTCATGGTGGCGCGCCTGTCGCCGATCTTCGAATACGCCCCGGTCGCGCTCACCGTCGTCGTCGTCATCGGCGCCACTACCGCCTTCTTCGCCGCCACCGTCGGCCTGGTGCAGAACGACATCAAGCGCGTCATCGCCTATTCGACCTGCTCGCAGCTCGGCTACATGTTCGTGGCGATGGGCGTCGGCGCCTACTCTGCCGGCATCTTCCATTTGTTCACCCACGCCTTCTTCAAGGCGCTGCTGTTCCTGGGCGCCGGCTCGGTCATCCATGCGATGCACCATGAGCAGGACATGCGGAACATGGGCGGCCTCAGGAAGCACATCCCGCTGACTGCTGCGGCCATGACGATCGGCACGCTGGCGCTGACCGGCTTCCCGCTCTTCGCCGGTTACTTCTCCAAGGATGCGATCATCGAGAGCGCTTACGCCTCGGTGGCGCATGGCGGCTTCGCCAGCTCCTATGCCTTCGTGCTGCTGGTCGTCGCCGCGCTGATGACCTCGTTCTACTCCTGGCGGCTCTATTTCATGACCTTCGAGGGCGCCCCGCGCTGGGGCGGCCACGGCCATGCCGCTCACGGCCACGACGATCACGCGCATGGCCATGGGCATGACGACCATGCCCACGCCGCGCATGCTCACGACGATCACGGCCATGGCCATGGTCACGACCACACGCCGCATGAGAGCCCGCTCGTCATGCTGATCCCGCTCGCCGTGCTCTCGCTCGGTGCTCTCCTGGCCGGCTACGCCTTCAAGGAGGCGTTCATCGGCCACGACTACGAGCACTTCTGGAAGACGGCGCTGTTCACCGGCAAGGACAACCACATCCTCCATGCCATGCACGAAGTGCCGAAATGGGTGGTCTGGTCGCCCTTCGTCGCGATGCTGATCGGCTTCCTGCTCGCGCTCTACATGTACGTGCTGCGCCCGGACGTCCCCGGCAAGCTCGCCGCCGCCAATCCGGTTCTCTACAAGTTCCTGCTCAACAAGTGGTATTTCGACGAGATCTACGATTTCCTGTTCGTGCGTCCGGCGATGTGGCTCGGCCGTTTCCTCTGGAAGAAGGGCGACGGCGCCGTCATCGACGGCCTCGGCCCGGACGGGGTCTCGGCCCGTGTCGTCGACGTGACCAACCGGGTCGTGCGGCTGCAGACCGGCTATGTCTACCACTATGCCTTCGCCATGCTGATCGGCGTCGCCGGGCTGGTGACCTGGTACCTCATGGCCCGCGGGTGAGATGATGTTCGGCTTCGGTATCCTCACCGGTCTTCTTGTCCTGCCGCTGGTCGGCGCCGCCTTCATCCTGGCGCTGCGCGGTGACGAGGCTTCGGTCAATTCGAACGCCCGTTGGGCGGCGCTGTTCTTCACGACGGGAACGTTCATCCTGGCGCTGGTCGCCTGGGGCCGCTTCGACTCGGCAAATCCCGGCTTCCAGATGGTCGAGAGCCATGCCTGGGTCTCCGACATCATCAAGTTCAAGCTCGGCGTCGACGGCTTCTCCTTCCCCTTCGTGGTCCTGACCGCCTTCCTGATGCCATTCTGCATCCTGGCGTCCTGGACCTCGGTCGAGAAGCGGGTGCGCGAATACATGGTCGCGTTCCTGATCCTCGAGACGCTGATGATCGGCGTCTTCGTCGCACTCGACCTCGTGCTGTTCTACCTGCTGTTCGAGGCGGGCCTGATCCCGATGTTCCTGATCATCGGCATCTGGGGCGGCAAGCGCCGGGTCTACGCCAGCTACAAGTTCTTCCTCTACACGCTGCTCGGCTCGGTGCTGATGCTGCTCGCCATCATGGCGATGTACTGGAACGCCGGCACCACCGACATCCCGACGCTGCTGGCGCACAAGTTCCCGGTCCAGATGCAGCCCTGGCTCTGGCTCGCCTTCTTCGCCTCCTTCGCGGTGAAGATGCCGATGTGGCCGGTCCACACCTGGCTGCCCGACGCGCACGTCGAGGCGCCGACGGCCGGCTCCGTCATCCTGGCGGCGATCCTGCTGAAGATGGGTGGCTACGGCTTCATCCGCTTCTCGATCCCGATGTTCCCGGACGCCTCGGCGATGTTCGCACCGCTGGTCTTCGCGCTCTCCGTCATCGCCATCATCTACACCTCGCTGGTGGCGCTGATGCAGGAGGACATCAAGAAGCTGATCGCCTACTCCTCGGTGGCGCATATGGGCTTCGTCACCATGGGCCTGTTCACCCTGACGCCGCAGGGCATCCAGGGCGCGATGTTCCAGATGGTCAGCCACGGCCTGGTCTCGGGCGCGCTCTTCCTTTGCGTCGGCGTGATCTACGACCGCATGCACACCCGCGAGATCGCCGCCTATGGCGGCCTGGTGAACCGGATGCCGCTCTATGCGGTGGTGTTCATGATCTTCACCATGGCCAATGTCGGCCTGCCCGGTACGGCGGGCTTCGTCGGCGAGTTCCTGACCCTGATGGGCGCCTTCAAGGCCAATCCCTGGGTGGCGTTCCTGGCGACCACCGGCGTGATCCTGTCGGCGGGCTATGCGCTCTGGCTCTATCGGCGCGTCGTCTTCGGCGAACTGGTGAAGCCCGAGCTCAAGGACATCACCGACCTCAACGCCCGCGAGATTGCGATCTTCGTGCCGCTCGTCCTGCTGACGATCTGGTACGGCATCGCGCCCGGCACGATCCTCGACGCCTTCGCGGCGCCGACCGAAGCCCTCATCAAGAACTATCAGGCCGCCATCACCGCCGCGAAGACGGCGATGCTGGCAGTCCAGTAAGGCTGCTCCGATGACCACCTTGCCCGCTTTCGGTCCGGCGCTCCCGGAAATCGTCATGGCACTGGGCGCCATCGCCATGGTGCTCTACGGCGCGATCCAGGGCGAGCGCTCGACGCGCACGCTCGAGATCGCGGCGCTCGCGCTTTTCGCGCTGGCGCTGGTGCTCGTCCTGCGCGGCGAGGGCAAGGTCGTCACCTTCAACGGCGCCTTCATCGCCGACGGCTTCGGCCGCTTCATGAAGGTGCTGACGCTGATCGGCGCCGCGGCCGCGATCGTGCTCTCGGCCGATTTCCTGCGTCGCGACGGCGCCATGCGCTTCGAATTCCCGATCCTCGTCGTCCTCGCCACCATCGGCATGATGATGATGATCTCGGCCAGCGACCTGATCGGGCTTTACGTTGGCCTGGAGCTGCAGTCGCTCGCGCTTTATGTCGTCGCCGCCTTCGATCGCGACAATCCGCGCTCGACCGAGGCTGGCCTGAAGTATTTCGTCCTCGGCGCGCTCTCCTCGGGCATGCTGCTCTATGGCTCGTCGATGGTCTACGGCTTCACCGGCACGGTGAGCTATGCCGGCATCGCCGAAGCGGTGAAGGGCGGCCATCCCGGCATCGGCCTGATCATCGGCCTCGTCTTCGTCGCCGCCGGCGTCGCTTTCAAGATCTCGGCCGTGCCGTTCCATATGTGGACGCCGGACGTCTATGAGGGCGCCCCGACCCCGGTCGCCGCCTTCTTCGCTTCGGCGCCGAAGATGGCAGCGATGGCGATGACCGTGCGCATCTTCGTCGGCGCTTTCCCGGGCGCGCTGCACGACTGGCAGCAGATCATCGTCTTCATGGCGATCGCCTCGATGGCGCTCGGCGCCTTCGCCGCGATCGGCCAGACCAACATCAAGCGACTGCTCGCCTATTCCTCGATCGCGAACATGGGTTACGCGCTCGTCGGCCTCGCCGCCGGCACGCCGGCCGGCGTCCAGGGCGTGATGACCTATATGGCGATCTATCTCGCCACCACGCTCGCCGCCTTCGCCTGCGTCCTGATGATGAACCGCAATGGCAAGCCGGTCGAGGATATCGGCGAGCTCGCCGGTCTGTCCCGCACCAATGGCTGGATGGCCTTCGCGATGTCGATGATGATGTTCTCGCTCGCCGGCATCCCGCCGCTCGCCGGCTTCTGGGCGAAGTGGTACGTCTTCCTCGCCGCGATCGAGGCCAAGCTCTATGTGCTCGCCGTCGTCGGCGTGATCACCAGCGTCGTCGGCGCCTATTACTATCTGCGCATCGTCAAGGTGATCTATTTCGACGACGCCAAGCCGGCCTTCGACAAGGGCGACGCCGGCGTGCGCGGCGTCTTGCTGATCTCGGCGCTGTTCGTGCTGGTGCTGTCCTTCCTGCCGGCGCCGCTGTTCGACTCCGCTGCCGCGGCGGCGAAGTCGCTGTTCTGAGCGCCTAGGTGCTCGGCGAAGGCGCTCGCGCCGCCGGCTATCGCCTGATCGTCCGCGACGAGGTCTCCTCCACCATGGAGGAGGCGCGCCATGCGCTGCGCGAGGGCGATCCCGGACGACTCTGGATTGTCGCGAAAAGCCAGAATGCCGGGCGCGGCCGGCATGGCCGGCATTGGGGTTCGCCGCCCGGCAATCTCTATGCCAGCCTGCTGCTGGTCACTCCCTGCGAGCCGGCGCTGGCGCCGCAGCTCGGCTTCGTTGCGGGCCTTGCCTTGCACGATGCGGCTGCAGCCGTGACCGGCCTGTCCCATCCGGCGCTTGCCCTGAAATGGCCGAACGACCTGCTGATCGGCGGGGCCAAGACCTCGGGCTTGCTGCTGGAGGGCGAGAGCCGGGCAGGGCGCTTCAATGTCGTCATCGGTATCGGGGTCAACGTGGCCTCCGCGCCGGAGGGGACGCCTTACCCCGCCGCCCACCTTTCCGCGCATGCGGCCGAGGCGACCGTCGAGCGCCTGCTGGCAGCCCTGTCGGATGCCTGGCACCGGCGCGTCTCGGCGTGGGAGCTTCCGGGCGGCTTCGGCCCGACCCGCGCCGCCTGGCTGGAGCGTGCTGCCTATCTCGGTGAGACCATCACCATGCGGCTGCCCGAGGGCCCGGTCTCCGGTCGCTTCCTTGGCCTCGACCCGTCCGGGCGGCTGGAACTCGAAACCGAGGCCGGCCGGCGCCTGATCGATGCCGGCGATCTCTACTTCGGCTCCGCCACAATTCCAGATGCATCGAGCGGTTGATACCGGCCGTCCGCCGGCTCCTGCCGCTATGGAGGCGCGTCGGAGAGCATGCTAGGCCTGCCGTCGGCCGTTCCGCCCGCCTCACCATGAATGTCAGGATTGCCAGTGACCCCTTCCAGCGACCAGCTCGTCTTCGTTCCGCTCGGTGGGCTCGGCGAGATCGGCATGAACGCCGCGCTCTACGGCTTCGGGCCTGAGAAGAAGCGCAAATGGATCCTGGTCGATTGCGGGCTCTCGTTCGCCGGGCCGGAGGCGCCCGGCGTCGACATCGTCCTGCCCGACCTCAGCTACATCGTCCAGGACCGGGCCAACCTGCTCGGCATCATCATCACCCACGCCCATGAGGACCATATCGGCGCGCTCGCGGCGCTCTGGCCGTCACTGCGCGTTCCGGTCTGGTGCACGCGCTTCGCTGCCGGGCTGCTGGCGACCCGGCGCCTCTCCGAGCCGGGCGCGCCCAAGGTCGAGATGAACATCGTCGCCCAAGGGGGACGCTTTACGCTCGGCCCGTTCGACATCGAGTTCGTTCCGGTGGCGCACTCGATCCCGGAATCGAACGCGCTCGCGATCCGCACCCCGGCCGGCCTCGTCGTCCATACCGGCGACTGGAAGATCGACCCGACGCCGCGCGTCGGCCTGCCGACCGACGAGGCCCGCCTGCGCGAGCTCGGCGAGGAAGGCGTGCTGGCACTGATCTGCGACTCCACCAATGTCCTGCGCGACGGCATCAGCCCAAGCGAGGCGGATGTCGCCGCCAAGCTGAAGGAGCTGGTCGCCTCTGCCCCGAACCGCGTCGCCGTCACCACCTTCGCCTCGAATGTGGCGCGTCTGCGCGCCGTCGCCGAGGCTGCGATGGCCAATCAGCGCGAGGTCGTCGTTGTCGGCCGCGCCATGGACCGCGTCATCGACGTCGCCCGCGAATGCGGCTTCCTCGACGGCATTCCCGCTTTCCGCGGGGTCGAGACCTATGGCTATCTGCCGCGCGACCGGGTCGTGGCACTCGTGACCGGCAGCCAGGGCGAGCCGCGCGCCGCGCTTTCGCGGATTGCTGCCGACGACCATCCCGAGATCGCGCTCTCGCCGGGCGACCGGGTGATCTTCTCCTCGCGCACCATCCCCGGCAATGAGAAGGCCGTCGGCGCCATCCTCAATCGGCTGGCGCGCGACAATATCGAGATCATCACCGACCGCACCCATCTCGTGCACGTCTCCGGCCATCCGCGGCGCGAGGAGCTGGCGCGGCTCTATGGCTGGCTCAAGCCGAAGATCGCGATTCCAGCCCATGGCGAGGACCAGCACCTGACCGAACACGCCACCTTCGCCCGCAGCCTCGGCGTCAAGCATGTGCTGCGCGCAGGCAATGGCGATGTCGTTGTGATCGCCGAGGACGGAGCCCGCAAGCTCACCGAGGTCCAGCATGGCCGGCTCTATCAGGATGGCGAGCTCCTGATCGGCGCGCTCGACCGCACGATTCCCGAGCGCCGCAAGCTGTCCTTCGCCGGCGTCATCTCGATCGCGGTGGCCCTGGATGAGAAAGGCGAACTTGCCGGCGATCCGGAGGTCGCACTGATCGGCCTGCCGCTTGCCGCCAAGGATGGCACGCCCTTCGACGATATCGTCGCCGATGCGGTCGAGGACCTGATCGAGGGCCTGCCCAAGGGCAAGCGCCGCGATCCCGAAGCCGTGCGCAGCGCGCTGGAGCGCGGCGTGCGCGCCGCGGTCAACGAGGAGTGGGGCAAGAAGCCGCTGGTGAACGCGCTGGTGATCACGGTGTAGGATCGGGCATATCGCCCGCTGAACGCTGCGCCTGAACGGAGTCTTTGCATGATCGGACGCCTCAACCACGTCGCCATCGCCGTGAAGGACCTCGCCGCCTCGACCGCGCTCTATCGCGACACGCTCGGCGCCCGCGTCTCGCAGCCGCTGCCGCAGCCGGAGCATGGCGTCACCGTCGTGTTCGTGGAACTGCCGAACACCAAGGTCGAGCTGCTGGAGCCGATGGGCGCGGATTCGCCGATCGCCAAGTTCCTCGAGCGCAATCCCGACGGCGGCATCCACCACATCTGCTACGAGGTCGACGACATCCTCGCGGCGCGCGACCGGCTGAAGGCGCAGGGTGCGCGCGTGCTCGGTTCGGGCGAGCCGCGCATCGGCGCCCATGGCAAGCCTGTGCTCTTCCTGCACCCCAAGGATTTCTGCGGCACGCTCGTCGAGCTGGAGCAGGCCTGAGCCATGATCTCCGAGATCGCCTTTTTCGGCGAGCCGGAACACGGCTCACCGCGCCCCTTCAGCCTGGCGACGCGGGCCGGCGGCCTCGTCTTCGTCTCCGGCCAGTCGGCGCCCCATGAGCCTGCGAAGGGTATCGTGCGGGGAGAGACGCCGGCCGAGCAGGTGCGGCAGGCGCTGGCGCATGTCGCCGCCATCCTGGCCGAGGCCGGCAGCAGCCTTGAGCGCGTCGTGCAGATGACGATGCTGATCACCGATCCCGGCGACTATGCCGCCTGCAATGCTGAATATGTGAAGCATTTCCGGAATGGCTTGCCGGCTCGGCACACGGCGCGCTTCGGCGTGCCGACCGACGCCAAGGTCGCGTTCGCGTGCATTGCCCTGGCTGACGAGGAAAGGCCGTCATGACGATCGGTGGCGGGCTCGCGGTCTATTTCGTGATCTGGTGGACGGTGCTGTTCGTGACGCTGCCTTTCGGCGTGCGCAGCCAGGCGGAGAGTGGGACTGTCGAGAAGGGCACCGATCCTGGTGCACCTGTCCTGCCGGGCTTGGCCAAGAAGGCGGTCGCGACCTCGATCATAGCTGGCATTGTCTTCTGCATCGTCTGGTATATCTGGACGCAGCTCGATGCCTGAACAGTGTTCAGTAGTGTTTAGTGTATAGACCAAAACAAAAGGCAAGGCTTGCGCCCTGCCTTTGGAAGTCTGTTTTTTACCGCAGTATCGGCGCACCATTATTCCCGCGCACTCATATACTGAACGGCTGTTTGTTCCTCCCGAGACCTGGTCCGCGGCGCCCTGAAAACGGTCGGGCGTGCCCAGCGCAAGAGTGATTAGCCCATCGCAATAATGTTGTCACCTGTTTAGGCAGGCCGAGATCGATTTTTTTGCAAAATTATTCCAAATTGCTCTTGTGCAGTGCAACATTGTTCGCTTGGCGCGATTCCTCGCCTTGTTCCAGTCATAGGATGTCGCTACCTCGCAACGTCAGATGCGCCGGGCCGTTCCGGCGGTCAGGAGAGGTTTTTCGATGCTTCGCACCACGCTCGCCGCCCTGGCACTTTCCGCTTCGCTCGGCCTGGCCCAGTCTCAAGCCAATGCCCAGGCGCCGGCACCGGCTAATCTCGATCCGCAGAACACCCTGGCGCTCGACACCAAGGATGGGCGCGTCACCATCCGCCTGCGGCCGGACCTGGCGCCCAAGCATGTCGAGCAGATCAAGGCCCTGACCAAGCGTGGCTTCTATGACGGCATCGTCTTCCATCGCGTCATCGATGGCTTCATGGCCCAGACCGGCGATCCGAAGGGAGACGGCACCGGCGGTTCCGACCTGCCGAACATCCCGGCCGAGTTCACCCCGACCCCCTATAAGGTCGGCTCGGTCGGCATGGCCCGTTCGCAGAGCCCGAACTCGGCCAATTCGCAGTTCTTCATCTGCTTCGAGGGTTGCGGCTCGCTGACCGGCCAGTACACCCTGTTCGGCGAGGTCGTCTCCGGCATGGACGCCGTGCGCAAGATCAAGAAGGGCAGCAGCGCCAATAACGGCGCGGTGAGCGGCCCCGACAAGATCATCCGTATGCGCCTGCTGGCGGACGCCAAGTAGTCCGATGCGCGGCTCGCGCGTGCTTGTGCTCTCGCTTGTGCTGCTGGCCTGGGCCAGCGGCCCGGTACAGGCGCAGGACACGCGCGATCTTGGCCTGCCGCCTGCATCGGGCTTCCAGAACCCCGTCATGCCGCCGCCGTCCGGCTCGCAGAACCCGGTGCTGCCTCCGCAATCGGGCCAGCGCTACATGCCGGGTATCGGCGGCCCCTTCGGCGAGGGCGCGCGCCGCCCGGTGGCACCGTCGCCGACGCCCGGCGTCGATCGCGGCGTCATCGGCACCGTCAATCCCGAGACGATCGGAATTGGCGAAGAGACTGTCGACCGGCTCGATCAGATCGGCCCGGCGCTGCGACGCTGCTGGAAGCCGCCGGCGCTCGATGCCCAGAGCGGCGGCGCCAGCGCCACTGTCCGTTTCAGCCTGCGCCGCGACGGCACGCTCTTCGGCCAGCCGCGCGTCAGCTGGGAGATGCGGCGGGCGCCGACTGGCCTGCGCGAGCGTTTCAGCGACTCCCTGATGAGGGCCGTGCGCGATTGCACGCCGATGAGGTTGTCGCCGGGGCTCGGAGGGAGTATCGCAGGCCGCCCGATTACAATCCGCTTCTTCGGCCGTGTGCCGACCAACGAAAGATCAGTCTGATGTCGCTCGATCCCGAGAACACCCTCGTCATGGAGACCACCAAGGGCCGCGTGGTGATCAAGCTGCGGCCGGACCTCGCCCCCAACCATGTCGAGCGCATCAAGCTGCTCGCGCGCGAGGGCTTCTATGACGGCATCGTCTTCCACCGCGTCATCGACGGCTTCATGGCGCAGGTCGGCTGCCCGCACGGCACCGGCACCGGCGGCTCGAGCTATCCGGACCTCGCCCAGGAGTTCAACGCCGAGCCGCATGTCCGCGGCGTCTGCTCGATGGCGCGCGCCCAGAACCCGAACTCGGCCAACAGCCAGTTCTTCATCGTCTTCGACGATGCCCGCTTCCTCGACAAGCAGTACACCGCCTGGGGCCAGGTCGTGGAGGGCATGGAGAACGTCGACAGGATCAAGCGCGGCGAGCCGGTGCGCGATCCCGACTCCATCGTCTCGATGAAGGTGATGGCGGACGCCTGAGGCGTTCCCATACGTTGCGAACAACGTCATCCCGGGTCGACTTCGTCGGCCCGGGATGATTTTTCAGGATCGGTCCATGGACGTCGGTCTCTTCGATTTCGATCTGCCCGAAGAACGCATCGCGCTGCGGCCGGTAACTCCGCGGGATGCGGCCAGGCTGCTCGTCGTACGCCCCGGCTCGCCTGAGCCTCTTGCGGATCGCGGCGTTCGTGATCTCGTCGAGCTGCTGCAGCCGGGCGATGCGCTGGTGTTGAACGACACCCGCGTCATCCCATCCCGCCTCTGGGGGAGGCGCACTCGCGGCGAGGCTTCGGCCCGCATCGAGATCATGCTGCACAAGCGCGAGGCGGATGATCGCTGGCGCGCCTTCGCCCGTCCGGCCAAGAAGCTCAATGTCGGCGAGACGATCGTTTTCGACAGCGACGGCGCCGGCAATGCCTGCGAGCTCGCCCGGCTTCAGGCCGAAGTCGAGGACAAGGGGGAGGGCGGCGACATCGGCCTGCGCTTTTCGCTGACGGGTCCCTATCTCGACGAGGCGATCGCGCGGCTCGGCGAGTTGCCACTGCCGCCTTACATTGCCGGCAAGCGCGCGACCGACCAGGCCGATGCCCAGGACTACCAGACCACCTATGCGCGCGAGGAAGGCGCCGTCGCCGCGCCGACCGCCGGCCTGCACTTCACGCCGGAGCTGTTCGATGCGCTGAGGACGCGCGGCGTCTCCAGCCATTTTGTCACCCTGCATGTCGGCGCCGGCACCTTCCTGCCGGTCAAGGCCGAGGACACCGACGAGCATCGCATGCACGCCGAATGGGGCACAGTCGGCGCCGCGACGGCCGACGCGCTCAATGCGGTTCACGCCGCCGGCGGCCGCATCGTCGCGGTCGGCACGACCTCGCTGCGCCTGCTCGAAAGTGCGACCGGCGAGGATGGCGTCGTCAAGCCGTTTTCGGGCGATACGGCGATCTTCATTACGCCGGGCTATCGCTTCCGCGCCGTCGACCTGCTGATGACCAATTTTCACCTGCCGCGCTCGACGCTGTTCATGCTCGTCAGCGCCTTCAGCGGGCTCGATGTGATGAAGCGCGCCTATGCCCACGCCATCGCCGAGGGCTATCGCTTCTATTCCTATGGCGATGGCAGCCTGCTGTTCCGGGCCGACGCTTCTGCCTGAGCCTTACTTGGCCGGTAGCGGCGGCACGCCCTTTTGCCACTCGCCCCAATTGCCGACGATGTGATCGACGACACGCGAGCCGACCGCCTCGACATTGGCGACGGTCTCGGCAAAGCCGCCCGCGGTCTGGCCGGGTGCCGGGTCGAGATGCTGCTGCGTCGTCTCGTTCGGATTGCCCTGGTCGAAGTTGACCGCGCCGCGCAGGCTCAGGATCCGGTCGGTGCCGAACTGGCGCTTGATCACCAGCGTGATTGCCGCGGCCTCCATCTCGGTGATGACATAGTCGTCGGCGCCATAGAGCTTCGCCATGTACTGCGCCTCCTTCGACAGGCCCGGGCCGTGGAAGAAGGTGTCGCCGGTCATGTGCGTGCCGGTCTGGACGGAGGGCGCCGCCCGCGCCTTCTCGTCCGGATAGCGCTGGCGATACTGCTTCGCCGACTCCGAATCCTGCAGGTTGACCCCGGCGCTCAGCTGCGTCGCCCAGCCGACCAGCGTCGGGTTGAGCTTGAAGACCCGGTACTCCTCATAGCCCTTGCGCGGGATGAATACCGGCTCGCCCGGCTTGCCTTCCTCCGGCGCCCAGCGATGGCCGAGATCGTAGTCGACCAGCCAGGTGCCCCAGGAGACGTCGCCGATCGTGCCGCGCGAAGGCGGCGTGCCGGCAACGCCGGTGATGAGGAAATAGGCTTGCGAGAAGTCGTATTCGGGATCGAGCAGGATCGCCTGCATCGAGGAGGATGAGTTGACCTTGCCCATGCCGAGCACCGCGCCGCAGACACCGTCGTCATTGCAATAGGCCGGCTTCAGCGCGCCGCGCACCTCGTGCGGCTGGCTCTTCTGCCAGTAGCGCTCATACCAGTGCTGGAACTCGCCAGCCCGGTCGCCGGTATTGGCGCCGATCTCGAACATCGAGGCGACGAAGACCTTGACCTTGATCGGTGCCGCTTCTGCCGCACCGCCATTGCCGAGCGGGGCGAGGCTGAGAAGGGCTGCTCCGAGCCTGCTGGCGATCCGGTTCATGGCGCTCTCCTTGCCGCAGCGTGATGGTGGACGCTGAAGCAAGGTGCCTGCCACGAACGGTGCGATCAAGCGTGGGCTTCGGGCGGCGCGCTCATCGGGATCGGCTTGATCACGTCGATCAGCACGCCGCTCGGATCGGCTGTGATGAAGTGGCGCTGGCCGAACCATTCATCGCGCAGCTCCTGCAGGATCGGCAGACCGGCTGCCGTCAGCCTGGCATATTCGGCGTCGACGTCCTCGACCTCGAAGTTCAGGATCAAACCGCTGACGCGGCCGCGGCCGGGGAGGGGGATGGTGTCGTGGCTCCCGTCCAGCACCGCCAGCGTCACCCGCTCGTCGACGGTCGACTGCAGATGGACATACCAGTCCGCCTCGAACTGGGCCTCGAAGCCGAAATGAGCAATGTAGAAGGCGGCGGTCTCGGCGACCTTGTCGGTCATGATCACCGGGTAATAGCTGCTGACTTTCATGGGCTTGCCTGCCTTTCATCAAAAACATACAATCTGCATGTTTATGTGAATTAACATACAGGCTGCACGTATGCAAGAAGCTGGACGACGGTCCAACAAGGATCGCTCCGACACCACGCGCGCCGCGCTGATTGCGGCGGGGCGCAAGCTCTTCGTCAGCCGTGGCTATGCCGAGACCGGCACGCCGGATCTTGTCGCCGAGGCGGGGGTGACGCGCGGCGCGCTCTACCATCACTTCGCCGACAAGCGGGCGCTGTTCCGGGCCGTGGTCGAGGTGGAATCGGCGGCGGTCGCGCGGGAGATCGAGAGCGCGGCCCGGCCCGGCCTGGCGCCGCTGAAAGCACTCAGCAGGGGCGGCGCGGCCTTCCTGGAGGCGATGCGGGAACCGGGCCGAACCCAGCTTCTGCTGATCGATGCCGCGGCGGTGCTCGGCCGCGAGGAACTCGACGCGATCGATGCGCGCCATGGCGGGCGGACGCTTCGCGAAGGGCTAGCAGCGGCGATACAAGCTGGTGCATTGCCAAAGTTGCCGCTGGCGGCAACAGCCCAGTTGCTCGGCGCGGCCTATGACCGCGCTGCTCTTGCGATCGCGGCCGGAGCTGAGCCGAGCGAATGGCACAAGCTCATCGATGCTGTGGTGGCTGGCCTGGCTGTGCCGGGCGCGCCGTCACGATAGGCTTGCCCTGACGGCTCCGTGTGGCCGTTCCGGCTCGCATTCCGCCGGCAAAGATGCTACCCGGCATGCCGCAGCTTTTCAGCTTTGCGCGAATTCTGTCGGTTTGGCCGATTTTGGTCGAGCGGATGGCGCGTGAAGATCAATTCGAGGCGTCATGTCCGACATTTTCCGCGAGATCGACGAGGAGGTTCGCCGCGACAAGGCGAGCGCCATCCTCAAGAAATATGGCAATGTCTTCATCGCCATCGCCGTGCTGGCGGTGGCGGGCGTTGCCGGCTGGCAGTTCTGGCAGCAGCAGGAGCGCAAGAAGGCCGAGGCCGTTGGCGCCAGGTTCGAGGAGGCGGTACGCGCCTCGCGCGACAACAACGTCAGCGCGGCCGAAGCGACGCTGACCGAGCTCGCCGCCAATGCGCCGGCCGGCTACCGGCTGCTCTCGCGCTTCCGCCTCGCTTCCGAGGTCGGCAAGCGTGATGCGGCTGCCGGCGCGACCGCTTTCGACGCCCTCGCCAACGACACCACGCTCGACCAGTATTATCGCGATCTCGCCCGCCTGCGTGCCGGCATGCTGCGCGTCGACCTCGTGCCTTTCGCCGAGCTGCGCAAGGAGCTCGAGCCGCTGGCGACGCCCACCGGGCTGTGGCGCCATTCGGCCCGCGAATTCCTCGGCATTGCCGCGCTGAAGGCCAACCTGTTCGAGGATGCCGGACGCTGGTTCGACGCCGTGGTTGCCGATCCGCAATCACCGCAGGTGCTGCGCCAGCGCGTCGAGCTCTATCTCACGCTGGTGCGCGGCGGCCCCGTCACCATCAAGAACTGACATCGGGCGCCGCCGTCACAGGTGGCCGCCCTCCAGGCTTGGGCCCCTTCCGGACAGTGGAGCCACTTTCCGGACGAGGCCCGATGCTGCATTAAAGACGGATCATGAGCGCCATCATCGCCATCGTCGGCCGACCCAATGTCGGCAAGTCGACCCTGTTCAACCGGCTCGTCGGCAAGAAGCTCGCGCTCGTCGACGATCAGCCTGGCGTCACGCGCGATCGCCGCGAGGGCGACGCCAGCCTCGGCCATCTGCGCTTCACGGTGATCGATACCGCCGGCCTCGAAGAGGCCGACAAGGATTCGCTCGCTGGCCGCATGCGCGCCCAGACCGAAACCGCGATCGACCAGGCCGACGTCATCCTGTTCATGATCGATGCCCGCCTCGGCCTGACGCCGATGGACCAGCCTTTCGCCGAGCTGGTGCGCCGCTCCGGCAAGCCCGTCATCCTGCTCGCCAACAAGGCCGAGGGGAACAAGGGCAAGGACGGCGTGATGGAGGCCTTTGCGCTCGGGCTCGGTGATCCCGTGCCGTTCTCGGCCGAACATGGCGAGGGCACCTCCGACCTGCTGGAGGCCCTGGCGCCTTACGTCGACGACGAGCCGGAGGAGGACGAGGAGGAGGCCTGGGCCGACGTGCCCGCCGATGCCCCGTCTGATGAGGACATCGATCCGAACCGGCCGCTGCGCGTCACCATCATCGGCCGGCCCAATGCCGGCAAGTCGACGCTGGTCAACCGGATGATCGGCGAGGAGCGCCTGTTGACCGGCCCCGAGGCCGGCATCACCCGCGACACCATCTCGGTCGAATGGGAATGGCGCGGACGGCCGGTCAAGCTGTTCGACACCGCCGGAATGCGCAAGCGCGCCCGCATCGACGAGAAGCTCGAAAAGCTCGCCGTGGCGGATTCGCTGCGGGCCATCCGCTTCGCCGAGGTCGTGGTAGTCCTGCTCGATGCCACCATCCCCTTCGAGAAGCAGGACCTGACCCTGGCCGACCTGAGCGAGCGCGAAGGCCGCGCCGTCGTCATCGGCCTGAACAAATGGGACCTCGTCGCCGATAAGCAGGGCCTGCTCGCCGAGCTGAAGGAGAAGGCGCATCATTTGCTGGCGCAGATCCGCGGCGTCGAGATCGTGCCGCTCTCCGGCATCGCCGGCGAGGGCATCGACCGGCTGATGCAGGCGGTGTTCCGCTCCTATGAGGTCTGGAACCGTCGCGTGTCCACCGCGAAGATCAATCGCTGGCTCGAAGGCGTGCTCTCGGCCCATCCGCCCCCGGCCGTGGCCGGCCGGCGCATCAAGATCCGCTACATGACGCAAGCCAAGGCGCGGCCGCCGACCTTCGCGCTGTTCGGGAACCAGCTCGATCACCTGCCGGTGTCCTATACGCGCTACCTGGTCAACAACCTGCGTGAGGCCTTCGAACTGCCCGGCACGCCGATCAGGCTCCACACCCGCGGCGGCGCCAACCCCTACGACAAGAGCAAGGGCTGATGCTGGAGACCGTCAGCGCGCTGTTCCTGCGCGCCGACGGGCGGGTGCTGCTCGGGCTGCGCGCCTCTTGGAAACGCGCCTGGGCCGATCACTGGGACGCGATCGGCGGCAGGGTCGAGGCGGGCGAAGCGCTGGATGCCGCGCTCATCCGCGAATGCCGGGAGGAGGTCGGGCTGGTCCCGCAGACCTACCGGCTGATGCTCTCCGCCGAAGAGCGCTTTCCGGAGCGCAACGGCGCAGCGCTGCACCACATCTATGTCGTTTCCGGCTGGGACGGCGACGAGGCCGAGAACCTCTCCGACGAGCATGTCCGCATCGGTTGGTTCTCTCGACGAGATGGCGGCGTTGCCGAACCTTACGGTGCCAGACCTGATCGCGGTGGTGCGGGAGTATGCGGCGACGTGAAGAGGCGCGTCATGCTCGGGCTCGACACGAGCATCTCATGACGGACGGCGCCTCTATCGGCCTGAGATTGTCGGCTCTGCGCTTCGCTTCGGTCGAGAATGACGCCGGTTGTTAAGCCGGCATCTGCGGCGTCAGCACCTTGCCCTGCGGGAAGTCGAAGATCTTGCCGGTCTCGCTCCACTCCGGCGAAGCGATCTCGACGAGGTGCGGCGCCAGATCCTCGGGCGTCTTCAACGTCATCGGGTCTTCGCCCGGCATCGCCTGGGCGCGCATGCGCGTGCGCAAGGGGCCCGGATTGACCAGCATGACCCGCAGATTGGTCGAGCGGGTCTCGTCGGCATAGCTGCGCGCCATCGCCTCAAGCGCTGCCTTGGAAACGGCATACGGCGCCCAATAGGCGAGGCCCTTATGCGCCGCGCCGGAGGACAGGAAGATCGCCCGGCCGGATTCGGACGCCTTCAGCGCCGGCTCGACCGATTTCAGCAGCCGCCAGTTGGCGCTGACATTGATGTCGAAGACCTCGGCCCATTCCTTGGCGCTGACATGGGTCAGCGGCGCCAGCGGTCCGAGGATGCCGGCATTGGCGAGCAGGATGTCGAGCCGGCCCCAGCGCTCGAGCAGGGCAGGGCCCAGCTTCTCGATCGCGGCGGCATCGGCGAGGTCGGCCGGGACCAAAGTCGCGCTGCCGCCGATCGCCCTGATCTCGTCGTCGAGCTCTTCCAGCCCGCCGGTGGTTCGCGCCAGTGCGATCACATGGGCACCTGCCTCGGCAAAGGCGAACGCTGCGGCGCGGCCGATCCCGCGCGACGCGCCGGTGACGAGCGCGATGCGCCCTTCCAGAGGCTTGGTCATCGAAATCCCGTCGAAAGGCTCAGCCGGCGGCCAGAAGCGACATCTGCTGCTTGGCACTCTCGCCGACGACATCGGTCAGCGAGGTCGGATAGTCGCCGGTGAAGTAATGGTCGGTGAACTGCGGCCGGGTCGGATCACGCTGTTCATGCCCCATCGCCTTGTAGAGGCCGTCGACCGAGATGAAGGCGAGCGAATCGGCGCCGACGAACTGGCGCATCTCCTCGAGCGTATGGGTCGCGGCGAGCAGCTTCTGCTGGTCGGGCGTATCGATGCCGTAATAGTCGGGATGGGTGATCGGCGGCGAGGAGATGCGGAAATGCACCTCGCGGGCGCCAGCCTCGCGCATCATCTTGACGATCTTCAGCGAGGTCGTGCCGCGCACGATCGAATCGTCGACCAGCACGATACGCTTGCCCTCGACCACGCTGCGATTGGCCGAGTGCTTCAGGCGCACGCCGAGCTCGCGCACCTTCTGCGTCGGCTCGATGAAGGTGCGGCCGACATAGTGGTTGCGGATGATGCCGAGCTCGAACGGGATGCCGCTCGCCTGGGCATAGCCGAGCGCCGCCGGCACGCCGGAATCGGGGACCGGCACGATCACGTCGGCGTCGGCCGGGGCTTCAGCGGCGAGCTGCGCGCCCATTGCCTTGCGGCGCTCATAGATGCTGCGGCCCTTCACGATCGAATCCGGCCGGGCGAAATAGATGTACTCGAAGATGCAGGGCCGTTCCGGTACCGGCGGGAAGGGCTTGTGGCTCTCGATACCCTGCTCGGAGATGACGATAACCTCGCCATTCTCGATCTCGCGGACAAACTTGGCGCCGATGATGTCGAGCGCGCAGGTCTCGGAGGTCAGGATCGGGCAGCCATTGAGGTCGCCGAGCACCAGCGGGCGGATGCCAAGCGGGTCGCGCGCGCCGACAAGCTTCTTGTTGGTGATGCCGACGAAGGCATAGGCGCCCTCGATCTGCCGCAGCGCGTCGATGAAGCGCTCGATGAATTTCGGCTTGCGGCTGCGTGCGACGAGATGGAGCAGCACCTCGGTGTCCGAGGTCGACTGGTAGATCGCGCCGTCACGGACGAGATTGCGCCGCAGCGTCAGCCCGTTGGTCAGGTTGCCGTTATGTGCTACCGCGAAGCCACCGCCATGCAATTCGGAGAACAGCGGCTGGACGTTGCGCAGGATGGTCTCGCCGGTGGTCGAATAGCGGACATGGCCGATCGCCTGCTTGCCCTTGAGCTTCTCGATCACGCTCGCATCGGAGAAGGCGTCGCCGACCAGGCCAAGTTGGCGCTCGGTGTGAAAGCGCTTGCCGTCGAAGGAGACGATGCCGGTCGCCTCCTGGCCGCGGTGCTGGAGTGCGTGCAGGCCGAGCGCGGTCAGCGCGGCGGCGTCCTCATGGCCAAAGATGCCGAAGACGCCGCACTCCTCACGCAAACGGTCGGCGTTCGGATCGAACACGGCGTCGGCATCGTGGATCAGGCTCATCGCAAGGCTCCATCGCGGCTTCAATACGGCTTCCGTTCGGCAGGCCGCCGAACGGAGAGAATCTGCCAACTACTTGTTAGAGCGGGGCGTCATCGCAAGAACGGGTGCCGTTTTTGTGATGAGGCCAGGCTCTGGTTCCAATCAGGGCCGGCGTTGCGCCGGGGCGGGCGTCGTGCCGGTGGCGGCCGGGGCAGTTGTATCGATCACGCGCTGCAGCGCTTGCCGGTCGGTGGCGGGCGCCTGGGTGCGGCGCTGCGGATCGGCCGGAGCGGTGCCGCCGGCCGGCGGGTTGGTGCCCGGCGTGCGCGGCTCCTCGGCCGGTGCGTCGGTCGATTCAGGCGTCTTCGGCTGCAGCAGCTTCTTCACGAATTCCGAATCGATATCCTGAGGCAGCATTGTCAGCAGGCTGCGGCCGGTTTCTTCCAGAAGCGGCTTGGAGCGCGAATCGCGTGCCCAGGCCGGCTGCATCTTTTCCGGCACCAGCGCGGTGAAGAAGAGATAGCCGACGACGGCCAGCAGCAGGCCGCGGGCGGCGCCGAAGACGAAGCCGAGAGTGCGGTCCAGCGCACCGATGCGCGAATCGAGCACGAAGTCCGAAATCCGCGCCGTGATCAGCGAGACGACGATCAGCGTCCCCAGGAACAGGGCCGCGATCACCGCGACGAGCGCCACGGTCTTGTTCGGGATGTGCTGCTGCACCAGCGGCAGCAGCTGTGGATGGAATATCCAGGCGACGACGGCGGCGGCGGCCCAGGAGGCGATCGCCAGCACTTCGCGCGTCAGGCCGCGCACGGCTGCCAGCAAAGCCGAGATCAACACCACGCCGATGACGACGAGATCGAGAATTGTCACAGGCATGTCAGGGCCGCTTCGCTGCAAAATCGGGGCCGGCACGCGTCAAATGGGTGGGCCGGACGGATTTTGCTATACCTGCTCGCGTGCCGCGCGTCACCCATCCAGTCGGCTCATTTTGCACTGCGGGAGCCGGATTCGATCAGGTTATCCAAGCTGATCGGAGAATCCGCCTCTCCACTCTGATATCGAGTCCGCTTCATCGGTCTGCTTGCTGAGCGCGCTGACTGGAACGAGCCCGGGGAGCGCTTGCTGCGATTTCTGCAACGAGCTCGCCGACATGACTGAGACGGCGCAATCTCAGGCCGTTGCCGTCGCCGATATCGGCTCCCGCTGCGGGCAGGACGGCACTCTCGAAACCCAGCTTGGCGGCCTCGCGCAGTCTCGCAGCTGCGACCGAGACCGGCCGGATCGCGCCCGACAGGGCGATTTCGCCGAAATGGACCGCGCCGGACGGCAGGATCGCCCCGGTCAGCGAGGAAACCAGCGCGGCGGCGACGGCAAGGTCGGCCGCCGGCTCGCCGACGCGCAGGCCGCCGGCGACGTTGAGATAGACGTCGTGCTGGCCGAGCTTTAAGCCCCCATGCGTCTCCAGCACGGCCAGCACCATGGCCAGGCGGCTGTTTTCCCAGCCGACCACGGCGCGGCGGGGCGTGCCGAGCGCACTCGGCGCCACCAGCGCCTGGATCTCGACCAGCACCGGCCGCGTGCCCTCGATGCTGGCGAGCACGGCGGCGCCCGGCGCATCCTGGTCGCGCCCGGCGAGGAAGAGGGCGGAGGGGTTGCCGACTTCGGAGAGGCCGGCGCCCGTCATCTCGAAGACGCCGATCTCGTCGGTGGCGCCGAAGCGGTTCTTCTGGCCGCGCAGGATGCGGAAGGAATGGGTGCCTTCGCCTTCGAAGGACAGCACCGCGTCGACCATGTGTTCGACGACACGCGGACCGGCGATCTGGCCATCCTTGGTGACGTGACCGACCAGGATCAGGCAGGCGCCGGAGGTCTTGGCGTAGCGGATCAGCGCCTGGGCCGAGCCGCGCACCTGAGTCACCGTGCCAGGCGCGCTCTCGACCTCGGACGACCACATGGTCTGGATCGAATCGATCACCACGAGGGCAGGGCGCTCGCCTTGCCCGAGCGTGGCGATAATGTCTTCGATGTTCGTCTCGGCGGCGAGGTCGACCGGCGCTTCTGCGAGCCCCATGCGCTGGGCTCGCAGGCGAACCTGGCTGGTCGATTCCTCACCCGAGACATAGACCACGCGCCGACCGGTCATCGCCATGGCGGCGCAGGCCTGCATCAGCAGGGTCGACTTGCCGATGCCGGGATCGCCGCCGATCAGCAGGACCGATCCCGGCACGAAGCCGCCGCCGGTAACGCGGTCGAGCTCGCCGATCCCGGAGACGATGCGCGGTGCGTCCTGCGTCTCGCCCTTCAGGCTCTCCAGCGCGAAGATGCGGCCGCGGGCTCGACCGCCGGAGGGCACTCGGCCCCCACCGGGGACCGGCGCGGCCTGAGCCTCTTCGGAGAGCGACGACCAGGTGCCGCAGGAATCGCACTTGCCCTGCCAGCGGTGGTAGACCGCGCCGCAGGCCTGGCAGACGTAAGTCGGGCCGCGCTTGGCCATCGCTACATTGTCATTCCGGGGCGCGGCAAAGCCGCGAACCCGGAACCCATGACGGGGTGCGGCCTTTGCCTGGCGCTGCAGGAAGCGTTCACCCGGTCGTGGCTTCCGGGTTCTTCGCTGGCGCGAAGCCCCGGAATGACAATGGAGGTGGCAGCCATCGCGTCAAAGCCCGACATAGCGCCGCGCGTGGCGGCGGCCGAGGCTGGTCAGGATTTCGTAGCCGATCGTCTTGGCCCCGGCGCCGACCGCCTCCAGGTCGAGCTCGCCCCCGATCAGCGTAACGGCTGAGCCCCGTTTGGCCGCCTCGGCCGGTGCGTCCGAGACGTCGACGATGATCAAATCCATCGAGACCGTGCCGACGAAGGGGCAGCGCACCCCGCCGACCAGCGCCGAGCCGCCCTGCGAACGATCGGTCCAGCTGGCATTGCGCGGGTAGCCGTCGGCATAGCCCAGGCAGATGGTGGCGAGCTTGCGCCGACCCTTCGCCGTCCAGGTGCCGTTATAGCCGACCTGCGTGCCGGTCTCGACCTCGCGCAGCTGGATGATCTGCGCCTCGAGCCCGACCACCGGCCGCATCGGATTCGGCTTGCCGGGTGTCGGATTACCGCCATAGAGCGCATAGCCAGGCCGAGTGATTTGGTAGGAGGGACAACCCGGCAGGAAATGGCCGGAGGAGTTCAGCAGCGAGGCGGGCACGCCGGGAAAGGCCGCGGCGACTTCGGCGAAGGCCGATACCTGCCGGGCGTTGGCTGGGTCGTCGATCACTTCCGACGCAGCAAAGTGGCTCATCACCAACCCGATCCCTGCGGCGGCGACCACCCCGCTTTTTTCGCGTGCCAGGTCGAGCCCTTCGCCGGGCCAGAGCCCGAGCCGGTTCATGGCGGTGTCGACATGCAGAGCCGCCGGCCTGACCTTGGCGCCGCTCTGCCGGAAGCCGGCCCATTCGAGCAACTCCTCGTGCGAGCCCAGCACTGGCGAAAGGTCGTGCTCGGCGTAAGTCCCGCCGGTTTCCGGCGCGAGGCCGTTGAGCACATAGATCGCGGCCTCAGGTGCGACGGTACGGGCGCGCACCGCCTCGGACAGATGCGCAACGAAGAAGGTCCTGCAGCCGGCCTTGGCAAGGGCCGTGACGGCCGGCTCGATGCCGATGCCATAGGCATTGGCCTTGACCACGGCGGCGGCTTCCGTGCCGGCGCGCTGCTTCAGCATACGCCAATTCGCGACGAACGCGCCGAGATCGATCGTCAGGATGGCGCCGTGGCCGGCATTCTCGGGCGTGTCGAAGGCGTTCATTCGAGACGTTCCGGTAGATGGCTCTGATCGGCCCTGTCGGAGAAGCGCGTCACGTCGGCGTCGAACTGCAGCGCGACGGTTCCGGTCGGGCCGTGGCGCTGCTTGCCGATGATGAGCTCGGCGAGCCCATGGGCCGCCTCCATCTCCATCACCCACTTGTTGTGCTCGTCGGTGCCCGGCCGTGGCTCCTTGCCCTTGAGATAATACTCTTCGCGATAGACGAACATCACCACGTCGGCGTCCTGCTCGATCGAGCCGGATTCACGCAGATCCGAGAGCTGGGGGCGCTTGTCGTCACGGTTCTCGACCTGGCGCGAGAGCTGCGAGAGCGCGACGATCGGGACGTTGAGCTCCTTGGCCAGCGCCTTCAGGCTGGTAGTGATTTCGGTCAGCTCCTGCACGCGGTTCTGGCCGGCCTTCGAAGAGCCGGAGAGCAGCTGCAGGTAGTCGATGAACAGGATGTCGAGCCCCTTCTGGCGCTGCAGGCGGCGGGCGCGGGCGACAAGCTGGGCGATCGAGATGCCGCCGGTCTGGTCGATATAGAGCGGCAGTTTCTCGATCTGGGCGGCAACGTCGGTCAGCCGGGCGAAATCGCCCTCGGTGATGCGGCCCTGCCTGATCTTGTAGGAGGAGATGCCCGACTGCTCGGCGACGATACGGGTGGCGAGCTGGTCGGCCGACATTTCGAGCGAGAAGAAGCCGACGATAGCGCCGTCGACCGACTTGATCGTGCCGTCCTCCTGGCGCTCGCCGCGCCAGGCCTTGGCCATGTTGAACGCGATATTGGTCGCGAGCGAGGTCTTGCCCATGGCCGGGCGGCCGGCGAGCACGATCAGGTCGGAGCGCTGCAGGCCGCCCATCCGCGCGTCGAGATCGCGCAGCCCCGACGAGATGCCGGAGAGGCCGCCGGCGCGCTGGAAGGCGCTCGCCGCCATGTCGATGGCGAGCCGCAGCGCCCCGTCGAATTTCTGGAAACCGCCCTCGTACCGGCCCTTCTCGGCGAGCGCATAGAGCTTGCGCTCGGCATCCTCGATCTGCTCGCGCGGCGCCATGTCGACCGGCGCGTCATAGGCGACGTTCACCAGTTCTTCGCCGACGCCGATCAACTGGCGACGGACGGCGAGGTCGTAGATGGTCCGGCCATAGTCGGCAGCGTTGATGACGGTCGTCGCCTCGGCCGCGAGCCGGGCGAGATACTGCGGCGCAGTGATGCCGCCGAGATCGATCTCGCCGACGAAGGTCTTGAGCGTGATCGGCGTCGCGATCTTCCCCGCCCGGATCATGCTGCTCATCAGCTCGAAGATCCGCCGGTGCAGCTCCTCGAAGAAGTGCTCGGGCTGCAGGAAGTCCGAGACCCGGTAGAAGGCGTCGTTGTTGACCAGGATGGCGCCCAACAGCGCCTGCTCCGCCTCGATATTGTGCGGCTGGACGCGGAAGTTGGCCTCGTGACTGGTCTCGAGGCGGGCGACGAGGGCGGTGGCAGTGGCCATAGCCTGCAGGCAATCTCGCTGGGATGAGTCGGAGCTGGTTCACTCTAGCATTTGCCGGCGCTTGGCGAGTGTCAGGAACGCAATCCACCCCAGTTCACAGGCGATACGAAAAGGGCGCCGTGTTGCCACGGCGCCCATTGACTCGTGCAAGCCTCTGAAAGGGCTCAGCGGTCGTCGCCGGCCTCGGCCAGCGCCGCGCCGACTTCGAGGCCGAGATCGTCGAGATCGAACTCCTCGCGGGCGGTGACGTTCTCGCCGGCCGCCTGGCGCTGGGCCTCTTCAGCCGAGCGGGCGATGTTGACGGTCACGGTGACCGAGACTTCCGGGTGCAGCACGACCGGGACGGTGTGCAGGCCGAGCGTCTTGATCGGGGTGTTGAGCGTGACCTGGTTGCGGTCGACGGTGAAGCCCTCGGCGCCCAGCGCCTCGGCGATGTCGCGGGTCGAGACCGAACCGTAGAGCACGCCGGACTCGCCCGACTGGCGCAGGATCACGACCGACTGCCCGTCCAGGTTCTCAGCGACCGAGTCGGCCTCGCGCTTCAGCTCGAGGTTGCGGGTCTCGAGCTGGGCGCGCTGGGTCTCGAAGCGCTTCTTGTTCTCTTCGGTGGCGCGCAGGGCCTTGCCGCGGGCGAGCAGGAAATTGCGGGCATAGCCGTCGCGCACACGGACGGTCTCGCCCATCTGGCCGAGCTTGGCGACGCGTTCGAGCAGGATCACTTCCATGGGTCTTCTCCTTTGAGTTCGTGAGAGGCGTTTGGGTTCAGGCAGCAGGCGACGCCGGCGGCTTGCGCCGGCGAAGGTCGATCAGCGCGTCGGCGATGCCGAGCAGCGCGAGGAATGGGAAGACGGTGATCAGCATGACCACGAGCGCGAGATAGATCGCGAGCAAGGTCGGCGTCCGCCAGGATTTGCCCCGGCTGAGGTCGTGGACGGCGGCGAGCCCGGCGAGGCCGAAGGCGGCGACCAGCGCGCCTGCCAGTGCAGCTCCGGCCAGGCCGATGAAGCCGCCGGCGAAGCTGAGCAGGATCCCGCCGACGAGCCCGGCCACGGCCTGCGCCGGCAGTCGGGTCGCGGAGATGAGAGGCCAGGGGCGCGGCAGCCGGCCGGAGACCCGCACCGCCTTCGCCGCCAGCCAGAGATTGGCGACGATCATCGGCACGAAGGAGGCGCCGGCCGCGGCGGGCACAAGGGCCGCGAGCCGGGCCGCGATTTCGCCGGCGTCAACGCCGGCCGGCAGCCGCACGACAGGGCCGATGCCCTCGCCGCCGCTGAGCACGAGCCGCAGACCATGCGTCATGACACGCTGGTAGGTCTCGAAATCGGTGGAGATGGCGAGCGCGCCGCCCACCGTCACCAGCGTCGCGACGGCGGCGATCCAGACCAGCAGGCGTCCGAGCGGATACCATTCGCTGTTGTTCTGGTCGTCATTGCGGGCCAGCAAGGCGAGATAGGCGATCCACCAGGCCGGCAGGGCCGCGCCGATGGCGAAGGCGAGCCCGAGCGAGAGCTTGAGCACGAGGGTGACCGCGAGCGTGCCGGAAGCGACGGCGACCAGTCCGGCGCGGTGGTTCCAGCCGAGCGCTGCGATGAAGACGGGGAGCGGGGCGACATAGGACAGCAGCAACGCCAGCGGCGATCCGGTGATCACCACTGTGAACAGAAGGGCTGAAACCAGCCCGGCGCCGATGCCGACGATGGGGAGCATATCCGTCCTGCTGTCCCGCTGCTCGAAAAGGGCAGGGTGAGAGGCTGATCGCCTCAACATACCAGACGGGTTTTCACCGCCTGGCGACTAAAGTTTACGTGGGATCGAAAGCCCGGCGGCGCTGGGCGCCGCCGGGGAAATCTTCACCCGCTCAGCGGATGACGTAAGGCAGCAGGCCGAGGAAGCGGGCGCGCTTGATCGCCTGGGCGAGCTCGCGCTGCTTCTTGGCCGAGACAGCCGTGATGCGCGACGGCACGATCTTGCCGCGCTCGGAGATGTAGCGCGAGAGCAGGCGCACATCCTTGTAGTCGATCTTCGGCGCGCCCTCGCCCGAGAACGGGCAGGACTTGCGGCGGCGGAAGAAGGGGCGGCGGGCGCCGGCGGATGCAGTCGACATGCTCAGGCCTCCCCAGCGGTAGCTTCGGTCGTCGCTTCGTCTTCACGACGCGGACGCTCGCGGCGCGGGCCGCGGTCGAAACGGTCACCGCCGCCCGGGCCACGGTCAAAGCGATCGCTACGCTCGTCGCGGTCGCGCTTCTGCAGCATGACCGACTGACCTTCCTCGAGTTCCTCGACGCGGATGGTCATGAAGCGCAGCACGTCTTCGTTGATGCGCATCTGGCGCTCCATCTCGGCGACGGCCGCCGCGGGAGCGTTGATGTTCAGCAGCGAGTAGTGCGCCTTACGGTTCTTCTTGATGCGATAGCCCAGCGACTTCACGCCCCAGTACTCGACCTTGGGGACGGAACCGCCATTCGCCTCGACGATGCCCTTGAACTGCTCGACAAGGGCCTCGACCTGCTGCGCGCTGACATCTTGCCGCGCGAGCAGAACGTGCTCGTACAATGCCATGATTGGCCTTTCTTCGTTCACCGGTTTCGTTCGACGCGGAGCCCTCCGAGCCCTGGATAAAGGCCCGACAGGATTTCTTCGAAGGCGGAGACACGGGACGGCGGCCCCTTGATGCGGAGCCTACGAAACGCTTCCTTGCGGGAATGGCTTCGCCGTCCGTTCAGCCTCCGGCCGAACAAACCGAGGCGGTCGTTACAGCGAGGCAGTCCATCATGCAAGCGGAAAACATCGCAAAAAGCTGATGCAAGTCGACTTTCGTCGCGTAAACGCCTTGACTTGGCCAGCTGCACGGTGCGACTGCGCCCCGACTTGTTAACCAAGAGCAGGATGCGAAAAAGCGGGAACTGGTTTTTCGCATCCTGCTCTCAACTTTAAGTCGGAGACGGATCTAGTTTTCAGTGGAAACGCGTGGCGCTTCGACCGAAAACATCCGGCTCCGGCATCGTTTTCAGGACCATTGCGACATGGCGACGGCTTTCATCTTTCCAGGGCAGGGTTCGCAGGCGGTCGGCATGGGCAAGGCGCTCGCCGAAGCCTTTCCGGTGGCGCGCGCCGTCTTCGACGAGGTCGATGCCGCGCTTTCGCAGAAGCTCTCCGCCTTGATGTGGGAAGGGCCGGGCGAGGAATTGACCCTGACCGCCAATGCCCAGCCGGCGCTGATGGCGGTGAGCCTGGCCGCGATCCGCGTGCTCGAGGCCGAAGCGGGGCTGTCGCTCAAGAACGACGCCGCCTTCGTCGCCGGCCATTCGCTCGGCGAGTATTCGGCGCTGGCTGCGGCCGGCACCGTCTCGATCAGTGATGCCGCCCGCTTGCTGCGCATCCGCGGCGACGCCATGCAGAAGGCGGTGCCGGCCGGCGAGGGCGCCATGGCGGCGCTGCTCGGCGTCGAGCTCGACCAGGCCCGCGCGATCGCGGCCGATGCTGCGCAGAGCCAGGTCTGCCAGGTGGCCAATGACAATGGCGGCGGCCAGGTCGTGCTCTCCGGTGCCAAGGCCGCGGTCGAGCGGGCGATCGCGCTTGCCGGCGAACGCGGCGTGCGCCGCGCCATGCTGCTGCCGGTTTCCGCGCCCTTCCATTGCGCCCTGATGCAGCCGGCGGCCGAAGCGATGCAGGCAGCGCTCGCCGAGGTCGCGATGCAGGCTCCGGCCGTGCCGGTCATGGCCAATGTCGGCGCCGCGCCTCTGAGCGATCCGGCCGCCATCCGGGCTTCGCTGGTGGCGCAGGTCACCGGCACCGTGCGCTGGCGCGAATGCGTCGAGGCGATGGCGGCAGCCGGCGCCACTCAATTCTATGAGGTCGGCTCGGGCAAGGTGCTCGCCGGTCTGGTCAAGCGTATCGCGGCAGGATCCGCTGCGGCGTCGATCGGAACCCCCGACGACATCGCGGCTTACAAGGCCCAGAAGGGCTGACCGGCTACAAGCCGGGATAGGGGAGGCACAATGCTCGATCTGACGGGTAAGAAGGCGCTTGTCACCGGCGCCACCGGCGGCCTTGGCGGCGCTATCGCGCGCAAGCTCCATGCCCAGGGCGCGACCGTGGCCTTGTCTGGCACGCGTGTCGAGGCGCTGGAGGCGTTGGCGAAGGAACTCGGCGAGCGGGCCGAGGTCACGCCCTGCGATCTGTCGGATAGCGATTCGGTCGAGGCGCTGGTGCCGGCTGCCGAGGCCAAGCTCGGCGGGCTCGACATCCTCGTCAACAATGCCGGCGTCACCCGCGACAATCTCTTCATGCGTCTCAAGGACGAGGACTGGGATCTCGTTCTCGCCGTCAACCTGACCGCCGCCTTCCGGCTCTCGCGCGCGGCGGTGAAGAGCATGATGCGCCGGCGCTATGGCCGCATCGTTTCGATCGGCTCGGTAGTCGGCACCAGCGGCAATCCGGGGCAGGGCAACTATGCGGCATCCAAGGCCGGCCTGATCGGCATGTCGAAGTCGCTTGCCGCCGAGGTTGCGAGCCGTAACATCACTGTCAATGTCGTCGCTCCCGGCTTCATCGAGTCGCCGATGACCGACGCGCTGAACGACAAGCAGCGCGAGAGCATCCTCACCGACGTGCCGATGGGCCGGCTCGGGCGGGGAGCGGACGTTGCGGCGGCCGTGGCCTATCTCGCCAGCGAGGAAGCCGGTTACGTCACCGGGCAGACCCTTCACGTCAACGGCGGAATGGCAATGATCTGAACCGGTTATGTCGGTCTTTCAATGCACTTAAAGGTTTGATCTGCGCTCTCGCCAGCCTATTGCGAGTGTGTTAAGGACCCAGCCGGCCACGCGCCGACCGTTGTTTCGGAGCTCGAACCGATCAGGTTGACGCAACCTGATGGGCAGATTCGGCTCTGGGCTCTTGTTGGGGGATGCGTGATCCGATCAGATGGCGTGGCAATCTGTTCGGCACGTGCTCTTGGGACTTGACGCCGGCCCGGTTGTTGCGTTTGTGCAGCCATGAACACCCGGCGTGGTCCGCCGCCAGGCGAAGGATCCGGGCCGGGAAATCAGTTTCACCCACGCGTCGCTGTCAGCGGTGTGTTTTTGAGGTTTGAGGGAAAGACCCATGAGCGATGTCGCCGAGCGCGTGAAGAAGATCGTGATCGAGCACCTCGGCGTTGAGCCGGAGAAGGTTGTCGAGGGCGCCAATTTCATCGAGGACCTCGGTGCCGACAGCCTCGACACCGTCGAGCTGGTCATGGCTTTCGAGGAAGAGTTCGGCGTCGAGATCCCGGACGACGCGGCCGAGACGATCGTGACCGTCGGCGACGCGGTCAAGTTCCTGTCGAAGTCGGCCTGACAAGGCCTTGGCCCCGGCGCGCGCCGGAGCCGGATGATTTCAGCTGGAAACGCCTTGCGTTTCCAGCTGAAATCTGAATCCGTCTCTCAACTGTAGTTGGAGCAGGATTCATGCGAAAAGCCGGTTTCCACTTTTTCGCATCCTGCTCCAGCGCGCCGGAGCTGAATTGAGGAAGACCGATGCGGCGTGTCGTCGTCACCGGACTGGGCATGGTGACTCCGCTCGGATGCGGGGTCGAGCCGAGCTGGTCACGCATTCTGGCTGGCGAAAGCGGTGCCGGCCCGATCACCACTTTCGATGTCTCCGACCTGCCGGCCCAGATCGCCTGCAGTATACCGCGCGGCGATGGCTCGAACGGCACCTTCAATCCCGACGATTGGATGGAGCCGAAGGAGCAGCGCAAGGTCGATGATTTCATCGTTTTCGCCATGGCTGCGGCGACGCAGGCCCTGCGTGACTCCGGCTGGAAGCCCGAAAGCTATGAGGATCAGATCGCGACCGGCGTCGCCATCGGTTCCGGCATCGGCGGGCTTGGCGGCATCTATGAAGCCTCGCTGCTGCTGAAGGAGCGCGGCCCGCGCCGGCTCTCTCCCTTCTTCATCCCCGGCCGTCTCAGCAATCTCGCCGCCGGCTATGTCTCGATCGAGCACGGGCTGAAGGGCCCGAACCACGCCGTCGTCACTGCCTGCTCGACCGGCGCCCACGCTATCGGCGACGCTGCCCGCATGGTCGCGCTCGGCGACGCCGAGGTCATGCTGGCAGGCGGCGCCGAATCGGCGATCAACCGCATCGGCATCGCCGGATTCTGCGCCTGCCGCGCGCTTTCGACCGGTTTCAACGAGACGCCCGAGAAGGCCTCGCGCCCCTATGACAAGGATCGCGACGGCTTCGTCATGGGCGAGGGCGCCGGCGTCGTCGTGCTCGAGGAACTCGAGCACGCTAGGGCCCGTGGCGCGCGCATCTATGCCGAGGTCGTCGGCTACGGCATGTCGGGCGACGCCTATCACATCACCTCGCCGTCCGAGGATGGCGACGGCGCCTATCGCTGCATGCAGGCGGCGTTGAAGCGCGCGGGTCTGCGCGCCTCGGAGGTCGACTACATTAACGCACACGGCACCTCGACGCAGGTCGGCGACGAGATCGAATTGCGTGCCGTCGAACGCCTGCTCGCCAATGCGCCGAACCGGCCCGCCATGTCCTCGACCAAATCGGCGACCGGCCATCTGCTCGGCGCCGCCGGCGCGATCGAAGCGATCTTCTCGGTGCTGGCGATCCGCGATCAGATCGTGCCGCCGACGATCAATCTCGACAACCCGTCCGTCGAGACCGAGCTCGATCTCGTGCCGCACAAAGCCAAGAAGCGGAAGGTCGACATCGCCCTGTCGAACTCGTTCGGTTTCGGCGGCACCAATGCCTCGCTGGTGATGCGCCGCCTCGTCGACTGAGGACAAGCGCGCTTTCGCCACAATTTTCGCTAGCCTGTCGCCGCCGTCGTGCAAGAATGCCGCGGTCCGGCCGACAGGCTGGTGTCGACACCGGCGCTGCCGGTCGTGATGTCAGGGAATTAGGCGAAACATCATGAGCCAGCCGCCTCGCGTTGCGCCGAGGAGCCCCAACGAAGCGCTGAAGCCCGTTGCACCGCCGGCCCCGCCGCCGAAGGCACGCAAGCGCCGTCGCTCGCCCTTCGTTGGCCTACTCAGCGGGCTCTTCACCACTGTCCTCGTACTCGCCGGCGCCGTTGGCGGCGGCATCGCCTATCTCGACAGCCGCAGCAAGGCTCCCGGCCCGCTCGCAGCCGATCGCGTCCTGATCATCCCGAAGGAGAACGGGGTCACGGAGATCGCTGATCTGTTGCAGCGCGAGGGCCTGATCGAGCATCCCTGGGCCTTCAAGGTCGCGGCCTACACCTCGGGCAAGGCTGCCAGCCTCAAGGCTGGTGAATACCTCTTCAAGGCGCGCGCCAGCCAGAAGGACATTCTCGACGTCATCGCCGAGGGCAAGGCGGTCGAGCACTCGATCACCATCCCTGAGGGGCTGACGAGCGAGCAGATTATCGCTCGCCTGCAGCAGAATGACCTGCTCGCCGGCGACATCAACCAGGTGCCGCGCGAAGGGCAGATACTCCCGGATACCTACAAGTTCCAGCGCGGTTCGACACGCCAGGCCATGGTCGACCGGATGACGCGCGACCAGCGCCGCATCCTCAACGAGGTCTGGGCCAAGCGCCCGGCCGACCTGCCGATCAAGACGCCGCAGGAACTCGTGATCCTCGCCTCGATCGTCGAGAAGGAAACCGGACGCGCCGATGAGCGCCCGCGCGTCGCCGGCGTCTTCATCAACCGGCTGAACCGCAAGATGAAGCTGCAATCCGACCCGACGATCGTCTATGGGCTCGTCGGCGGCAAGGGCACGCTCGGCCGTGGCATCACGCGCCCCGAAATCACCCAGGCGACACCCTACAACACCTATGTGATCGACGGCTTGCCGCCGGGGCCGATCGCCAATCCGGGCCGAGCGGCGCTGGAGGCGGTGGTCAACCATTCGCGGACCAAGGATCTCTACTTCGTCGCCGATGGCAGCGGCGGCCATGCCTTCGCCGAGACGCTCGAGCAGCACAACCGCAACGTCGCGCGCTGGCGCCAGGTCGAATCGGCGAGACGCGACTCCGGACGGCCAGCCGCCGACGCCGGCGTCGACCGCGCCGAGCCGCCTCCGGGGCCGGATCAGCGCACCGAGGCGCCGGCCGCCAGCCGCCCCGACAGCCAGGCAGCGACGACGCCCGACCAATCCGAGCCCGAGACCTACCCGGTTCCCGGCAATCGTCGTGCGGCGGCCGGCCAGCCTGTGCAGGCGGGCGCGGCCGGGACGCGGGCGCGCGCCTTCGACGCCTCCGAAGGCACGACGCGCGATCCGCTGCTGAACAAGACCTTCGACCTCAACAGCCCCAAGCAGGTCCCGCAGCTGAAGCCCTGAGCGACCTTTCCACATCTCGCGCTTGTAGAGCAGGCCGGGCCTGAATAGGGTCCGCGCGCATCGCGCATTCCGCTCGGCGTTCCGATCGAGCGATCAGAATTCGCGCCAGCATCTACGTTGCGAGAAGGAAGACGGCGGCCTATGGCGATCGAGAGCATGACGGGGTTCGCGCGCGCGGCCGGCACGACCGGGGCGCACGCCTTTGCTTGGGAAGTCCGTAGCGTCAACGGTCGTGGCCTCGATGTCCGCGTTCGCGTCCCCACCGGTTTCGACAGCTTCTCCGAGGCGGCCCGCAAGCAATTCTCCACTGCCTTCACCCGCGGCACCCTGCATGTCAGCCTCGCCATCACCAGCGAAGCCTCGGCCCCGCGTCCGCGCATCAACCAGGAGGCGCTCGCCGCGCTGATCGAGGCCGCGAGCCAGGTGAAGCTGCCTGCAGGCATCGCGCCGGCGACGCTGGACGGCCTGCTGGCGATCCGCGGTGTCGTCGAGGTCTCCGAGGAGAGCGGGGATGCGCTGTCCCAGCTCGAGAAGCCCGTGCATGCGGCGCTGGCGGAGACGATCGCGGCGCTGAAACAGGCGCGGCTGGCCGAGGGGCGGGCGCTCGAAGCCATCATCTCCGGCCATCTCGACACCATTGCCCGCCTGACCCTGGCCGCGGAAGCCCATCCCGGTCGCAGCGTCGAGGCAATCCGCGCCCGCCTCGCGGGACAGATCGCCTCACTGCTCGACGCCAGCAATGCGCTGGAGCCCCAGCGTTTGCATCAGGAAGCGGCGCTGCTGGCGGTGAAGGCCGATATCCGCGAGGAGATCGACCGGCTCCATGCGCATGTCGCGGCCCTGCGTGAACTGCTCGCCCAGGGCGGGCCGATCGGCCGCAAGCTCGATTTCCTGGCACAGGAATTCGGTCGTGAAGCCTCGACGCTTTGCGCCAAGGCCGGCGATCCCGGATTGTCGCGGATCGGGTTGGAGCTGCGCACGGTCGTCGACCAGTTGCGCGAGCAGGTTCAGAACGTGGAGTGACGGCGATGGCCGATCTCATTCGCCCCGCCCGCCGCGGCCTGATGCTGGTCTTGTCGTCGCCGTCCGGCGCCGGGAAGTCGACGCTGACGCGGACCTTGTCGCAGAAGGAAACCAATCTCGACCTGTCGATCTCGGTGACGACGCGCGGACGGCGCCCATCCGAAATCGACGGCGTCCATTACCGCTTCATCGATCGCGAGGCCTTCGACCTGCTGCGCGATCGCGACGATCTGCTGGAATCGGCCGAGGTCCATGGCAATGGCTACGGCACGCCGCGCAAGCCTGTCGAGGCGGCGTTGAAGGCCGGTCGCGACGTCCTGTTCGACATCGACTACCAGGGCACGCAGCAGATTCTGGAGAAGGCGCGCGAGGACGTCGTCGCGATCTTCATCCTGCCGCCTTCGATGGCGGAGCTGCGCTCGCGGCTGGTCCGGCGGGCTGAGGATGCGCCGGAGGTGATTGCGCGCCGGCTTGCCAATGCCCGCGACGAGATCGCGCGCTGGCACGTCTACGACTACGTCATCATCAACGACGATCTCGGTGCCGCCTACGAGTCGGTACGCTCGATCCTGGCGGCCGAGCGGCTGAAGCGCAGCCGCGCCACCGGCATGCCGGCCTTCGTCGAGACCCTGCTGGGCGAGCAGGTCGGCTGATCAGCTCCGCGCTGTTGCCAGCGCATTGGCTAGTGCGACGAAACCGCTGACCGAGACTTCTTCGGCCCGCATCGTCGGCGACAACCCAGCGGCCTCGATCATCGCGACTGGGTCGGGGAACACCGCTTTCATGCTCTGGCGTAGCATTTTCCGGCGCTGGCCGAAGGCGGCGAGCGTCACCTGCTCGAGAAGGCGCCGGTCGCAGGGCTCCGGCTGCTGGCGCGGTACCAGCTGGACGATCGAGGAGGTGATCTTCGGCTGCGGCACGAAGGCGGTCTTCGGCACGTCGAACAGGATTTTCGTCTCGCAGCGCCAGTTGGCAAGCACGGCGAGCCGGCCGTAGGCGGCGCGCTGCTCCGGCGTCGCGACGATCCGCTCGGCGACCTCTCGCTGGAACATCAGCGTCAACGAGCTCCACCAGGGCGGCCAGGAACCGGCGCTGAGCCAGCCGACCAGCAGCGGTGTGCCGATGTTATAGGGCAGATTGGCGACGATCCGCGCCGGGCTGCCGCCGAGCAGGCCGGTAAGGTCGACCGCGAGCGCATCGCCATCGACGACGTCCAGCTGGCCCGGATAATGGGCGGCGATCTCGGCCAGCGCCGGCATGCAGCGCCGGTCTCGCTCGATTGCGATGACACGGCCCGCCCCGTTCGCCAGCAAGGCGCGGGTCAGCCCGCCGGGACCGGGGCCGATTTCGACCACGGTCTGGCCTTCGAGCGGGCCGGCGGCGCGGGCGATCCGGCCGGTGAGATTAAGATCGAACAGGAAGTTCTGGCCGAGCGCCTTCTGCGCCATCAGCCCGTGGCGCTCGACGACCTCGCGCAGTGGCGGCAATCCGTCCTGGGCGGCGTTGCTCATGCCGGCGCTCCGTGCTCGGCGGCAGCCATGCGGGCGGCCAGCCGCAAGGCCGCGCACAGGCTGTCCGGCCGCGCGATGCCCTTGCCGGCGATGTCGAAGGCGGTGCCATGGTCGGGCGAGGTTCGGATGAAGGGCAGGCCGAGCGTGACGTTGACGCCATCGTCGACGGCGATGGTCTTGATCGGGATCAGCGCCTGGTCGTGATACATCCCGAGCGCCACGTCGTAGCCGGCGCGGGCGCGCGCGTGGAACAGGGTGTCGGCCGGATAGGGGCCGCTCGCTTCGATGCCGAGCGCCCGCAACCGCTCGATTGCCGGTGCGACCACGGCCGCATCCTCCTTGCCGAGCGCGCCGCCTTCGCCGGCATGCGGGTTGAGGCCGCAGAGCGCCAGCCGCGGGCGTGCGACACCGAAGCGGCGCTTGAGATCGGCGGCGGCGATCCGGCCGGTCTCCACGATCAGCTCGGTCGTCAGCTGCTCCGGCACCGCCTCCAGCGGGATGTGGATGGTGACCGGAATGACCGCGAGCTCTTCCGACCAGATCATCATCACGGGCCGCGGTGTGGCTTCGCGTCCGCGACCGGCGATCTCGGCCAGGAATTCGGTATGGCCCGGATGCTGGAAGCCGGCAGCGTAGAGCACGCTCTTGGCGATCGGATTGGTGACGAGCGCGGCGGCCTTGCCGGTCTCGACGGCTTCGACCCCGCGCTCGATCGATTCGATGACGCCCGCCGCGTTGGCAGGATCAGGCCGGCCGGACTGCGCCTGCGCACGATGCTCGAGCTCGATCACGGGCAATGCGGTGTCGAAACAGGCCTCGGCCTCGTCCCAGCCGACGCTGCGCAGTGGAATCGGCAATTCCAGCCGTTCCGCCAAGGTCGAAAGCATCGCGCTGTCGCCGAGATAGGCGAAGGGCGGAATGCCTCTCTGCTCGCGCTGCCACCAGGCGGCAAGCACGAGCTCGGGTCCGATCCCCGCAGGCTCGCCTAGCGTCACGGCAAGCAACCGGCGCAACTGCGCTTAGCGGCTGCTGGAGGAGACGCCGTCACCCGCGCTGCTCGAGCCGAGGTTCTGCGAATAGCTGATCTCGCCGAGCGTGCGCAGTTCCAAGCGAAACATGACGGTCCGCGTATCGTTCGTCCGCGCGCCGTTGACCGCGCGATCGGCGTAGGACTGGTTGTACGAGATGTCGAAGATCGTGCACTCGTCCTGATAGCGCAGCCCTACCGACGTCGAGGCCATCTGGAACGGCCCGGTGTTCGGGTAAATCGGGTTGGCGTACGCACCAGGATTCGACTGGTAGAGCGCCAGTGCGTCGCGATAGCGCTCGCGGTCGTATTTGTACTTGTCGAGGTCGAACAGGACGCTGCCGCGCACGCTCCAGTACTGGGCGAACGAGACGGACTGCGTGATGCTCAGGCCTTCGCGGCGACGGGTGATGCCCAGATCCGGCTGCGGCTCATAGCGGCCGTATGCGACCGAGGTCGACAGGAATTTGTAGCTGAACGCGGCCGATGCATCGATGCGCTGCGCTTCGAAATTCGACTCGTTGAAGCGCCCGCCGGCCTGAAGCAACAGGCCCTTGAAGGGCTGGTACTGCGCCTTGGCGACGTAGTCGGAACGGCGGGTGTCCAGTCCCGAATTGAGGCCGACATTGACGAGGTCGCCGCTGGTGTAGGAGTTGCGGCCGCCCAGGTGATAGGACTGCCCGACCAGCAGGTTGGCGTATGACTCGGTGCCGAAGGTGCCGCTGTAGCGCAAGCCGACATTGGCGCGGCTGCCGCCCTCGACCCGGTCGTAGCCCGAGAACTTGTTCCATTCGAACAGGTTGGTGTCGTCGAAGACCAGGCTCTGCGAATCCTCGTTGGCGACGCGCAGGCTATTGGTCTCGTTCGGCCGGGCGACGACCTGCGCGACCGGCTCCAGAGTATGCGTGCCCCAGGAGGTCGAGGCGATGAAGGGGAAGCGATACATCAGGCCGACCGCCGGCATTGCGCGGCCGAACACCTCATCCGAGGCGTCCGCGATCGTGGTGACGTTGGCGTTGGCGTATTTGGTCGTGTTCGGGTTGATCGAGAACAGGTCGGCCCTGAGCGAGGCGTAGGGCGTCCAGACCTGCCCGATCGGGTCGACGATGTTTCGCCTCCAGTCGACTTCGGCTGTGGAGCGCGCGATCGTGCCGGCCATGCCCGTCACCAGGCACTTGCTCTTGTCATAGACAATGCAGCCGTCGAACAGGCTATAAGCAGGCCGGCCGGTGGCGGCGTCGCCGCCGCTCTTGACCAGATAGTCCTGATTGGCCGGCGTCAGCGATTTGAACGACGCCGCCTCTCGGGTGAGGTTGGTTATGTTGACGGTGAACGACAGCTCGCCGCCGATCATCGACGGCTTGTGGATCCGCTTGTTGTAATCGACGACCGGCGCGACGATCGGCTGCTGCTTCTGCCAATCGTAATAGGTCAGAGGCTGGAAATAATAGCCGCGCATGTCGAACCATGCATCGGCGCTCTGGCCGTTGAGCGCGACGGTCGAGGTCGATTCCTGCAGATAGCTCGTGGTGGTGAGGCTCTCGCTGCGGATCCGGTAGTTCTTAAAGAAGTAGCGATCGGTCGCGCCGGCGACGTCCCAGTTGAAGGTCCAGCGCGGGTTGAGGAAGACCTTGCCGGACGTCTCGATCGAGCCGCGGAATGTGTCGTCGCCAGCCCCGAGCGGGCTTTTCAGGTAGGCGTCCTTGTCCTGCTGGAAGATGCCTGCGGCGCGGATGTTGTACGAGCCGTTGACGAAGCGATGCCGCCACTCGGCCTGGCCGAGAAAGCCCTGGCGCGACAAGTAGGTCGGCGTCAGCGTCAGATCGTAGTTCGGCGCCAGATTGATGAAATAGGGCAGGCCGACGCCGTAGCCGAGCGCCGCAGTGTTGATGAATTTCGGCGCCAGGAAGCCGGTCTTACGCTTAACGGTCGCATCCGGTCCCGACATATAGGGGATATAGGCGATCGGGACGCCGGCGAACTCGATCCGGGCGTCCTCGTAATAGATCATCTGTTCGGACTTCTTGTGGATGATCCGGGCCGCGCGCACCTGCCAGAACGGCGGGCGCTCGGGCTGGTCCACGCAAGGCTCGCAGGCCGTGTAGATGCCCTTGTCGAAGACGAAGACCTCACCGTCGGTGCGTTCGGCGCGCGGCGCCGAGAAGCGGGTCTTATCGGTGTTCACGACACGCAGCGAATCGATGAAGCCGTCGCGGAAGTCGTCGGTCAGGTTGAAGCGGTCACCGGTGATCACCGTGCCGTTGGATTCGGTGATGCGGGCATTGCCGGTCGCGACCACGCGCTTGCTCTGGCGGTCGTAGACGACGCGATCGGCCTCGATCGTACGGCCCTGGTAAAGAATCTGCACGTCGCCGACTGCGGAGACGGTGTTGTTGTCCTTGTCATAGACGAGCTCACGCGCGTCGACGACCATCCGCTCTCCGGGCTTGCCGGTCGGAGCTTGGGCATAGGCAAGACTCGTCCAGCCGAGGACCGGAGCGAGCGTCGTCACCAGCGCGGTCGCAGCCGCAAGGCGCCTGATGCGTCTTACGCCGGAAGCCATGAACTCAATCCAAAATTAACCATAGCCACCGTATTCTCAGCCATCTTCCTGATGGAGGAGCGCAAGCACGCCAAGCAGCGTGCCCACGGTCGCGGGCAGCCAGGCGGCCACCGAGGCGTTGACGATCCCCGATGAGCCCAGCTCCTCAGACAACTGTGTCGCAACATAGAGCACGAACCCCGCAGCGACGCCACCTACCACCAATCTGGTCACACCACCAAACCGGAAAAATCTTAAGGAAACGGATGCCGCGACCAGGATCATGGCGATCAGCAGCAGCGGCCGCGCCTTGAGCGATTCGTAGCGCAACTCGTAGCGCGTCGTATCCAGCCCAGCCTTCTGGGTTCGATCGAGCACGGCCGGCATCGACCAGAACCCGACCGAGTCAGGCGGAGTGAAACTTTGTCGCACCTGGTCGGGCTCCAGCGTCGTCGCGACGAGGTATGTCGAGTACGTCTGTGGCTCTTCCGTGGCCGAGGTGACGCGTGCCTCCGACAATTCCCAATAGCCGCGATAGAGCACGGCCTGCTTCGCCTCGATGCGCTCTCTGAAGCCGCCATCGGGCGAGAAGGCAAAGAAGGCGACCTGGGCGAGCCCGACGCCTCCATCTAGCGCTGCCGCCGCCCGGATGATCGCCTGGCCGTCGACGCTGCGCTGGCGAATCCAGATCTCCTTGCCGACGACCTGTCCGGTTTTGGCGAAGAGCGAGACTTCGAGCGCCGTGGCGCGCTGTTTCAGCTCGGCGGCGATCGGGTTGTAGATGCCGACGGATACCAGTCCGACCAAGCCGGCGACCAGCGCCGCCGGTTGCAGGAACTGCCAGGCTGAGATGCCGACCGAGCGGGCGACCACCAGCTCGAGCTTGCGGCTGAGGTTGAGCAGGGCGAACATTCCACCGAACAGCACCGCGAACGGGAAGATCTGCTCGGCGACGGAGGGCGCGCGGTAGAGCGCGAGCTGGATGATGCTGGGCGTCGTCGCGGTCGGGGAATCGCCTGCGCGGCGCATCAGCTCGACGAAGTCGAGCGTCGCGATCAGGAAGAAGAAGGTGCCGAACACGCTCAGGATCGCGCGCAGGAAGCGCTGCGTCAGATAGCGGCCGAAGGTCTTGAACAGTAGCATCAGGCGCGCCGGAAACGGGCTGCAAGGGCGAGGAAGGGCGCGATCAGCGGCTCGGTCAGCTTGTCGATGAAAACGCGCGTCCGCGAACCGAAGCCGATCGCCAGGGCCGCCAGCAGGATCGTGCCCAGCGGCAGGATGTAGAGCAGGGCGGCGGCGATGGGCGAGCGCACGCTGGCGGTCCATGCGGCATAGGCGCCGATCCTGATGGCGCCGACCAGGAAGATGGCGATCTGGATCGCGGCGGCACGCCCTTGCCGGGTCGTGCGGGCCTCGCCGAGGATGGCGAAAGCGACAAGCATGAAGGCGATCGGGTAGAGTGGCGCCGACAGGCGATTGTGCAGTTCGGCCCGGAACCGCCCTTCCTGGATCTTGTAGTAGGGCTCGTTCTTGTCCTGTGTGAGCAGCGCCCAGGTCGTCCGTTCGCGCGGCTTGTAGATCACCCTGGCGCCGTCCTCGCCACCGGCTCCGTCGGCATCGCCCGTCAGCGCCGACAGATTCAGCGCATAGCGCTCGAACGAGATGATCGAGCTCGAATTCTGGTTGCGGCTCTCGCGCTGGATCGTGCCCTTCTCCAGCATCAGGAAGCTGTTGCCGTCAGCCTCGGCCGACTGGCCGCGCTCGGCGATGTAGACGGCCGGCTGATTGGGATCGCGCCGGTCCTGCATGAAGATTCCCAGCAGCGCCTGTCCCTGCTTTTCGCGATAATGGAAGGTGACGCCGGAATCGAGCGAGACGAACTGGCCTTCCTTGATCACGTTGGCGACGAAGTCGGCGCGGATCAGCGTGATCAGGTCGCGCAGCGCCCGGAAGCCGGCGGGCATCACCACCAGCGACATCCAGCCCACCAGCGCGGCGGTGATCAGTGTCAGCGCGAAGAAGGGGCGCGTCAGCCGATGCGGCGCGACGCCGGCCGCGTTCATCACGATCAGCTCGGAATCGCTGTTGAGCTTGTTGAGCGTGTAGAGCGTTGCCATGAACAGCGCGACCGGGGCGATGCCGGCGATCAGCGCCGGCAGCGACAGCAGCGTGACCGTGAAGAAGATCAGGATCGTCTGACCTTTGCCGGTGATCAGGTCGACCTCGCGCAGCGCCTGCGTCACCCAGATGACGCTGGTCAGGCCGACGAGCAGAATCACCGCCGCGCCGGCGGCGATTTTCAGGATGTAGCGATCGAGAAGTCCAAAACGCACGAGGGTGAAGATCCCGAGGCCTGCATCCTTGAAGAAGGCGCTCCCCTTGGACGGCTCGCCTCGAACTCCCTATGGTATAGCTTCGATCATGGCGCAAACGGGAATCGTTTGTGGCCTTTGCTGGCCTTACCAGGCTGGCGTCCCCGCAAGTCTTTCTCCCGCAACCCGTGAGCCGTCGATGTCGCAGCGCCTGAAGCTTGAGGTCAAAGCCCTGAACGCCATTGCTGGGGGGGATCTGGTCATCCTCGTCTCGGACAGGCTGGCGCCGCCGAAGGTGGCCGAGGAATGGATCGGCTCGGGTGCCCATGCCCTGATCGCGCGTGCCGCTGCCGCGGAACGCTTCAAGGGCAAGGCACTCGCCGGGCTGACGCTGCTTGCGCCGGAAGATGCAGGTTATGAGCGTCTGATCCTGGTCGGTACCGGGCCGGAATCGGAGCGCGACAAGCTCGATTTCGCCGCGCTCGGCGGCGCGATCGCCGGCCGCCTCGGCCATGGCCGCAGCGCCGACATCATTGCCGCGCTGCCCGAGGGCGAATTGTCCGCCGGCGAGATCGCGGAGATCGGGCTCGGACTTCGGCTCAGAAGCTACGCCTTCGACCGCTACAAGACCAAGAGCCGCGACAAGGACCAGGCCGAGCCGAAGATTGTGACGCTCCGCGCGCCGGATCCCGCCGCGGTCAAAAAGGCGCTGAAGGCGCGCGAGGCGATCGCCGGCGGCGTCGAGCTCGCTCGCGACCTCGTGAACGAGCCGCCGAACGTGCTTTTCCCCGAGGAGTTCGCCGAACGCGCAGCCAAGCTCGACAAGCTTGGCGTCGAGGTCGAGATTCTCGACGAGAAGGAATTGAAGAAGATCGGCATGCGCGCGCTGCTCGGCGTCGGCCAGGGCTCGCATCGCGAGAGTCGCGTCGTGGTGATGCGCTGGAACGGCGGCGCCAAGGGCGACAAGCCGGTCGCCTTCGTCGGCAAGGGCGTGACCTTCGACACCGGCGGCATCTCGATCAAGCCGGCCGGCGGGATGGAGGACATGAAGGGCGACATGGCCGGCGCCGCTTGCGTCACCGGGCTGATGCAGGCGCTGGCCGCCCGCAAGGCCAAGGTCAACGCCGTCGGCGTGATCGGGCTGGTCGAGAACATGCCGGACGGCAAGGCCCAGCGGCCTGGAGACATCGTCACCTCTCTGTCGGGGCAGACCATCGAGATCATCAACACCGACGCCGAAGGTCGGCTCGTCCTCGCCGACGTGCTCTGGTACACGCAGGAGCGCTTCAAGCCGGTCTTCATGGTCAACCTGGCGACGCTGACAGGAGCGATCCTGGTCGCGCTGGCGCAGGAGAACGCGGGCCTGTTCTCCAATAATGACGAATTGTCGGAGCGGCTCTTCGCTGCCGGCAAGGCGACCGGCGAGACCGTCTGGCGCATGCCGCTCTCGGCGGCTTACGACAAGATGATCGATTCCAGGTTTGCCGACATGAAGAACTCGTCTGGCCGTCATGGCGGCTCGATCACGGCGGCGCAGTTCCTGCAGCGCCATGTCAACGACACGCCCTGGGCGCATCTCGACATTGCCGGCACCGGCATGGGCTCGCCGAACAGCGAGACCAACCGTTCCTGGGGCTCGGGCTGGGGCGTGCGCCTGCTCGACCGGCTGGTGGCGGATCACTACGAGAGCTGATTCGGCTCATCAGCCGATTCTCCCAAAGGATTGAACCGACTTAGGATTATGGCCGAGGTTCTGTTCTACCATCTGCAGGGGCGCCCCCTCGAACAGGTCCTTCCGACCCTGCTCGAGCGCTCGCTTTCCCGCGGCTGGAAGGCGGTGGTCGAATTGTCGAGCCGCGAGCGTCTGGCCGGACTCGACGACCGGCTCTGGACCTACGCGGACGAATCCTTCCTGCCGCATGCGACGGCCGCCGAGCCGGACGCCGCCGCCAATCCGATCGTACTCACCACGAACTCCGACAATCCGAACGGCGCGCAGGTGCGCTTCTGCGTTGACGGTGTCCGCATTCCCGACGCATTGGATGCTTACGAGCGCGTCATCCTGATGTTCGATGGCGACGATCCCGATGCGCTCGCCTCGGCGCGTGAAGACTGGAAAAAGCTGCGGACGCTCGGCATCGCCGCCACTTATTGGCAGCAGGACGAGACCGGCCGCTGGGAGAAGAAAGCGTGAAAGTTCCTGTTGCCCTCGCTCTGGCGGCTGCGCTCGCCGGCTGTTCCGTCGATATGGGTGGGTTTTCCTTCGTCTCCGACGAGCGCGGCACCCGTACCAGCAGTGCTTCGGCCCGCGTCTCGACGCAGGAAGCGCTGCTCACTCCGGAAGGCGAATGCAGCGCAGACGTCTCGCTCGATCCTTCGACGCGCCCGCTGCCCAAGGAGATCGCGGTCGGCATCACCGAATGCGAGCTCGTCAGGCTCAAGGCGAAGCGGCCCACGGATGTCCTGATCGGCGACAATGGCCGCGGCCAGCGCGAGGTTCAGGTTCTTTATTCGGAACCGGGCAATCGTGAGATCTATATGTTCACCGACAACCGCCTGAGCCGGATCGTCAAGCCGGGCCAGCCCGAGCAGCAGGGCTGACGCGCGTTCATCGCCCAGGAAATCCGCCTCTGATGCCACTAAGGCAACCGTTCGGCCGATCGGCGCGTTTGCAGTTGATCGGGAGCGGCCGAAGGCGCAGAGGCGGGAGTGTCGAGATGCAGGTTCAACGGCAGAGGCGGGCGGTGCTCAGTGGCCTTGGGCTTCTGGGTGCCGCGCTCATAGCCTTGCCCGCGGCGTCGCAGGTGATCGACTTCCGCTCCTCCGACCGCGAGATGAACCGGGCGATCGATGAAGCCCGCAAGACGCTGCCGGATTTCGTCGCGCTCTATCGCAGCGGCAAGGGCGAGCGCCATGCCGTCAAGGTCGCGATTCCCTATGACCGCGGGCGCGAGCACATCTGGATGAACCTGACGGCGATCGAAGGCGATGTCTTCGTCGGCAGGATCGCGAACGATCCCGTCCATCTCGACAAGTTGAACAAGGGCGACAGCTACCGGACCGGCAGCGCGATGGTCAGCGACTGGAACTATATGTCGGGCGGCCAGATGTACGGCAGCTACACCACCCGCGTCGCAATCAAGAAGCTCACCCCGACGCAGGTTAGGGAGCTCGGCCTCAAGCTCGCGCCGCTGCCCTGAGAAGGCGTCAGGCGCTCTCCAGCTCCTCGCTCAGCGTCAGCCATTCCTCTTCGGCCGCGGCCAGCGCCTCGGTCAGTTCGCCGCGCTGGCGCGAGAGCTGCAGCGCCTTGTCCGGCTCACGCGCAAAGGCGCCGTTGGCGAGCGCGCCGTCGACCTTCTCGATCAGCCCGGTCAGCTTGGCGATGCGTGCCTCGGCGAGGTTGAGCTTCTGCCTGAGCGGTCCTTGTGCCTGGCGCTTTGCCGCCGCGCCCTTGCGCTCCTCGGCCTTGCCTGCGGCTTCGGCATCGGGCTTGCCGCGCTGGGCCGGCTTGTCGCGACCGAGCACGAAGTCGCGATAATCGTCCATGTCGCCATCGAAGCTTTTCACGGTGCCGTCCCCGACCAGCCAGAGCCGGTCGGCGCAGGCCTCGATCAGGAAGCGATCGTGGCTGACCAGGATGACGGCGCCGGGATAGTCGTTGATCGCGTTGACCAGCGCGGTGCGGCTGTCGATGTCGAGATGGTTGGTCGGCTCGTCGAGGATGAGCAGGTGAGGGCCGCCGAAGGTGGCGATGCCGAGCATCAATCGGGCCTTCTCGCCGCCGGAGAGGTTCTTCACCGGCGTGTCGGCCTTGTTGGCGGGAAAGCCGATCTGCGCGGTGCGCGCCCGCACGCGCGCTTCCGGCGCATCCGGCATCAGCTCGCGGATATGGCCGACCGGCGTGTCCTCCATCCGCAACTCGTCGAGCTGGTGCTGGGCGAAATAGGCCGTCTGCAGCTTCGAGGAGCGCCGCATCTCGCCCGAAAGCGGCGCAAGCCGCCCGCCGATCAGCTTGCAGAAGGTCGATTTGCCGTTGCCGTTGGAGCCGAGCAGCGCGATGCGGTCGTCCGGCGCAAGGCTCAGGTTGAGCCGCTGCAGCACCTTGCGCTCGCCATAGCCGGCGCTGGCGCTCTCGAGCACGATCATCGGCGGCGAGAGCGGCCGCTCGGGGGCGGGGAAATTGAACGGCTGGACGTCGCGATCCTGGATGACCGCGATCTCCTGCATCTTCTCCAGGCGCTTGACGCGCGACTGGGCCTGGCTGGCCTTGGATGCTTTGGCCTTGAAGCGGTCCACGAAGGATTGCAGGTGCTTGCGCTCGGCCTCCTGCTTCTCGCGCGCCTTGGCGAGATGCGCCTGCTTCTCGGCCCTGAGCTTCTCGAAGTCGCTATAGCCGCCACGGTAGATGGTGAGCTTGCCCTGGTCGAGATGCAGGATGTGATTGACGCAGGTGTCGAGCAATTCGCGATCGTGGCTGACGACCAGCACCGTATGCGGATAGCGCTCGAGATAGTCGTAGAGCCAGAGCGTGCCTTCGAGATCGAGATAGTTGGTCGGCTCGTCGAGCAGCAGCAGGTCGGGCTCGGAGAACAGCACGGCTGCGAGCGCGACGCGCATGCGCCAGCCGCCCGAGAAGTCGGAGCAGGGGCGCTGCTGCGCCTCCTCGTCGAAACCGAGCCCGTACAATACGGTCGCGGCCCGAGCGGGCGCGGAATGGGCGCCGATATCGGCGAGCCGCGTCTCGATCTCGGCGATCCGCATCGGGTCGGTTGCACTCTGCGCCTCCGTCATCAGCGCCGCACGCTCGGTGTCGGCGGCCAGCACGACCTCGATCAGCGTTTCGGGCCCACCGGGGGCCTCCTGCGCCACCCCGCCGATGCGCATGCCCTTGGGCAGGGCGACGTTGCCGCCTTCCGGAGAAAGATCGCCGGTGATGATGCGGAACAGCGTCGTCTTGCCGGTGCCGTTACGGCCGACGAGGCCGACGCGCGAGCCGGTGGGCAGGAAGGCGCTGGCATGGTCGAGCAGCAGGCGCTCGCCGAGGCGATAGGTGATGTCGTTGAGGGTCAGCATGGCGGGCGGGGTGTAGCGCGCTTTCGCCCCCGCTGGAACCGGCGTGACGGCAGGAAATTGTCGGCGCGACGTGCAAGAGCACGGCTGCCGCAGAGGCATGCCATGGTTTCTCCACCTTTCCGCCACGGCATGGCCAGGCGCTCGCGACACCCATGGACTGGGTAACGCACTGATTCGCATCGAGGATCCATGCAGTTCGACTCTCTGGTCCGGCGCCCGCGCCGGGTGTCGCTGGCAGCCGTCGCCGTCGCGCTGTTCACAGTGGTTCTCGGCAGCGCCGCCGCGCTCGCCGCCTTCGCGCCGCTGCCCGGCGTCTTGTAAGCTCGTTGCAGCGCATCTGGCGCTTCAAGCAACGTTAACCGCGCTCGTGTTGGCTGTTCCTGCGCAGTCGATGTCGGGCGGAGACCTGATTCGTGTTCAGTCTCAGGATCAGGCTCCCGGTCGCCATGCTCGCCCTGGCCCTGCTCGCCGCATTGGCAGTAGGCTCGTCCGCCTATCTCGCCGTCTCGAACTGGGCGCAGGGCGCCGTGCGCGAGCGCATGCACGCGCTGGCCGAAAGCCATGTCCGCGCCATCGAGCGGCGCTGGTTGCAATTGCGCGCCGAACTTGCCGTCCAGGCCCGCAGCGCCTTCACCGTCTCGGCGCTCGACGAGATCGGCAAATGGCTGGAGCTCGGCCCGCACGATTACCGCAGCATTCTCGGCTACTATCAGGGTGACGGTTCGCTCTCGCTGGCCGAGCGCGTCGCCCGCACCGGCCGCGAGCACCAGCACGGCTATTCCTGGCGGCATGTGCCGGTCCACGAGACCTATTCGGCGGCACTCAAGCAATTCAATTACGCCGATATCTACCTGGTCTCGCGCAAGGGCAGGGTGGTTTACAGCGTCACCAAGGGGCCCGAGTTCGGCCGCCTCCTGAGCGACGAGGATCTCGCCGACACCGGCCTGGCTAAATCGGTGGAGCTGGCGCGCGGCAAGGCGGCGGGCGAACAGGTGGTGCTCGACTTTGCACCCTATGACCCGGTCGGCGGCGATCCGCGCGCCTTCCTGGCGGCGCCCTTCTACGATGCCGAAGCCGGGACGGGCGAACAGGTCGGGACGATCGTCATCGCCGTCGACACACGCCTGATCGATGACGTCCTCGCCTTCAACCCGGCTGGTTCCGGGGCCGAGCGGATCTTCGTCATCGGCTCCGACGGCTTCATGCGCTCCAATCCGGCTGCCCGGCGCAATGGCGCCTCACCGCGCGAAACGCTCGATCGCAGTCGATTGGCCGGGCAGCCGGAGCATGCGCTCATCCGCATGACCAGTCATGATGGCCGCTCGCTTGTCGCCAGCGGGCAGGAGGTGGTCATCGGCGATCAGCGCTGGCTGCTCTGGCTGACCGAGCCGGAGGAGAACGCCTTCGCCGTGGTCGGCACGATCCGCAGCGCCGTCGTTTCTGCCGGCTTGCTCGTGCTGCTGCCGTTGTTCGGCATCGCGATCCTGCTCGGCTGGTCGGTGGCTCGCCCGATCGCGCGGCTGTCCGACAGGCTGGCCGGTGTCGCCGCGGGGCGGACCGAGGAGGGCATTCCTGGAGCCGGACGTCGCGACGAGATCGGCGGCATCGCCAAGTCGATCGATATGATCCGCGAGACCTTGCGCGGCGAGGCACAGCGGCGGGAGACAGAGCAGGGCATCCGCCTTGCCGACGCCGAGCAGCACCGCCGCGTCTTGCTGAACGAGCTGGCAGGCGAACTCGAGGAGTCGGTCAGGACCGTCTCGGCCTCAGTCTCCGTGTCGGCGCAGACCCTGGACCAGACGGCGCGTCAGCTTGCGGAAGGCGCGCGCGAGACCCAGGCCGGCGCCGCCGATACCGACGGTGCGACCGGCAATGCCATCCGCAGTGTCAAGTCGATCGAGCGCGCGGCTCAGGATCTGCTCGGCGCGGTTGATGCGCTCGCCGCCGAGGTACGCTCCTCGGATGCGACCGCCGGCCAGGCGCGCGAGCATGCGGATTCGGTCAGCCGTATCGTCGATGGCTTGTCCAATGGCGCGGCGCGGGTCTCGGAGGTGGTCGGGCTGATCTCGGCCATCGCCGGCCAGACCAATCTGCTCGCGCTCAACGCCACGATAGAGGCCGCCCGCGCCGGCGAAGCCGGCAAGGGCTTCGCCGTCGTCGCCAATGAGGTGAAGTCACTGGCGACGCAGACCGCCAATGCGACGCAGGATATCGCCCGCCAGATCGAGGCGATGAACCAGGCGACCGCGGCGACGGTCGAGGGTATCGTCGGTATCCGTGCGCTGGTGCAGGAGCTGAACGAGGCGACGCGCCGCACCAGCCAGACCATGCAGCGCCAGCATGAGGCGGCCCACGCCATCGCCGCCGACGTCCTCGCCGCGACCCAGGAGATCGTGCTGATCGGCCAGGCCACGAGCCAGGTCGCACTCGCCTCGCGCAACACCACCGGCGCGTCGGATGCGGTGCTGAAGGCGGCGAGCGAACTGACCGGATTGGCCCAGGCGCTGAATGCCCGCGTCGATCACGTGATCGGCGAGCTGCGCGTAGCTTGACCGTCAGCTTGAAAACCCACAGCCCTCATCCTGACGAGGTCGCGCCAGCGACCGTCTCGAAGGATGCTCCAGTCGCCTCCCGAACCTCCTGACGCATCCTTCGAGACGCGGGCTGAAGCCCGCTCCTCAGGATGAGGGCTCAGGGAATCTTCCGGCTCTGCTCTGAGCGGCCCCCACGAACCCTTGTCGCGGGAGCCTGCGTTGGCTAACGCTCACGGCATGAGCCACACCGCCTTCTACGCCGGGTCGTTCGACCCCGTCACCAACGGCCATCTCGACATGATCGAGGCCGCCTGCCGGCTGGTCGACAGGCTGGTCCTCGCCATCGGCGTCCACCCCGGCAAGACGCCGATCTTCACCGCCGAGGAGCGCGCCGAGCTGCTGCGCGCCATCGCGGGCCCGGTCGCCGCGCGGTTCAAGACCGAGCTCGAGGTGACGACCTTCGCCGACCTGACCATCGACGCGGCCAAGCGCGCCGGCGCCACCATCCTGGTGCGTGGTCTGCGCGACGGCACCGATCTCGACATGGAAATGCAGCTCGCCGGCATGAACCACACCATGGCGCCCGAGCTGCAGACCGTGCTGCTGCCCTCGACGCCGCAGGCGCGCCACATCACCGCGACTTTGGTGCGCCAGATCGCCGCGATGGGCGGCGACGTCTCCGCCTTCGTTCCGCCTGTTGTCAGCGACAGGTTGAAGGCGAAGTTCGCTAGGCGCTGACGCCTTCGCAAACGCCATCGATGTGCATTTGCCTCGCGGCGACGTGCATTAGCGTTTGCAATTTGCAAACGCCGATGGTGTCTCTGGACTGATCTGAATCGGTGCGCGCTCGGTGCACCGCCCCTTCGACGAGTGTTCCATGCGCCTGTCCCGCTACTTCCTGCCGATCCTGCGCGATACGCCCAAGGAGGCGGAGATCGTCTCGCACCGGCTGATGCTGCGCGCCGGCATGATCCGCCAGCAGTCTGCTGGGATCTATTCGTGGCTGCCGCTCGGCCTGCGCGTACTCGACAAGATCAGTGCGGTGGTGCGCGAGGAGCAGAATCGCGCTGGCGCCATCGAGATCCTGATGCCGACCATCCAGTCGGCCGATCTCTGGCGCGAAAGCGGGCGCTACGACGCCTATGGCAAGGAGATGCTGCGGATCAAGGACCGGCATGACCGCGACATGCTCTACGGCCCGACCAATGAGGAGATGGTCACCGAGATCGTCCGCTCATACGTCAAGTCCTACAAGGATCTGCCGCTCAACCTCTATCATATCCAGTGGAAGTTCCGGGACGAGGTCCGCCCGCGTTTCGGCGTGATGCGCGGCCGCGAGTTCCTGATGAAGGACGCCTATTCCTTCGATCTCGACAAGGAAGCGGCGCGGCACGCCTACAACCGCATGTTCACCGCCTACTTGCGCACCTTCACCCGGCTCGGCTTGAAGGCGATCCCGATGAAAGCCGACACCGGCCCGATCGGCGGCGACCTCAGCCACGAATTCATCGTGCTCGCATCGACCGGCGAGAGCGAGGTCTTCTGCCACAGCGACTACCTGACCTTCGACACGCCGGCCGCAGACACCGATTTCGACAGCGCGCCCGGCCTGCAGGGAATCTTCGACAAGTGGACGAGCCTCTATGCGGCCACCGAGGAGATGCATGACAAGGCCGCCTTCGAGGCGATACCGGAGGACAAGCGCGTCTCCGCCCGCGGTATCGAAGTCGGTCATATCTTCTATTTCGGCACCAAGTACTCCGAGCCGATGGGGGCGAGTGTCACCGGTCCGGACGGCCAGCAGGTGCTGCTGCATGGCGGCTCCTACGGCATTGGCCCCAGCCGTCTCGTCGCCGCGCTGATCGAAGCGGGTCATGACGAGGGCGGTATCGTCTGGCCCGACGAGATCGCGCCCTTCGACATCGCCGTGCTCAACCTCAAGGTCGGCGACGCCGCCACCGACGCCGCCAGCGAGCGGCTCTACAAGGGGCTCGCCGCGAAGGGGTACGACATGGTCTATGACGACCGCGACGAGCGCCCGGGCGGCAAGTTCGCCACCGCCGACCTGATCGGCATCCCCTGGCAGATCATCGTCGGCCCGAAGGGGCTGGCCGAGGGCAAGGTCGAGATCAAGCGTCGCGCCGGCGGCGAGCGCGAGCTGGTCTCGCTCGAGGCGGCGCTGGCGCGCTTCCCCGGCAAGGTCGCGGAGACCAACGCGTGAGCGGAGGAGGGCGGTCATGAGCGCCGGCTCCGGGGCTCGGGAGAGCGTGCCGACCGGCACGAAAGCCTTCGCCGGCTTCGAATGGCTGCTCGCCGGCCGCTATCTGCGCACGCGCCGGCGCGAGGGCTTCGTCTCGGTCATCGCCGGCTTCTCCTTTCTCGGCATCCTGCTCGGCGTCGCAACGCTGATCATCGTGATGTCGGTGATGAACGGCTTCCGAAAGGAGCTGCTGGAGAAGATCGTCGGCGTCAACGGGCACATCTTCGCAACGCCGATCGACCGGCCGCTCGACGATTACGAGGCGGTCGCGGCCAAGCTGCGCCAGGTGCAGGGCATCAAGCTCGCGATCCCGCTGGTCGAGGGGCAGGCGCTGGCCTCCTCGCAGGTCGGCAATGGCGGCGTCCTGGTGCGCGGCATCTCGGAAAGCGACATCAAGTCGATCCCCTTCATCGCCGGCAATGTCCGCCAGGGCACGCTCGACGGATTCGCCGCGGCCAACGGCGTCGCGATCGGCCGGCGGCTTGCTGGCTCGCTTGGCCTGCAGGTCGGGGACACCCTCACCATCGTCACACCGCGCGGCGCTTCGACGCCGTTCGGCACGGCGCCGCGAATCAAGGCCTATCCGGTCACGGCAATCTTCGAGATCGGCATGTCGGAGTTCGACGCCTCCTTCGTCTTCATGCCGCTCGCCGAGAGCCAGGCCTATTTCAATCGCGACGGCGACGTGAACGTCGTCGAGATCTTCATCGACAATCCCGACCAGACGCAGGCGGTGCGCGACCGGATCGAGGCCGACCCGCCGCGGCCGCTCGTGCTGTCCGACTGGCGCCAGCGCAATCGCACCTTCTTCAACGCGCTCGAGGTCGAGCGCAATGTCATGTTCATCATCCTGACCCTGATCGTGCTGGTCGCGACGCTGAACATCGTCTCCGGCCTGATCATGCTGGTGAAGGACAAGACGGAGGACATCGCGATCATGCGCACCATGGGCGCCTCGCGCGGCACGGTGCTGCGGGTCTTCCTGATCACCGGCGCGGCGATCGGCGTTGTCGGCACATTCGCCGGCTTCGTCCTCGGCATCCTCTTCGCCAGGAACATCCAGACCATCAACAAGGGCTTGAGCAAGCTGCTGGGTATCAATCCCTGGGATCCGACCGTGCGCTTCCTGAGCGATATTCCCTCGGTGATCGACTGGCGCGAGGTTGCCACCGTCGTGGTGATGACGCTCATCCTGTCGCTGCTGGCGACGCTCTATCCGGCCTGGAAGGCGGCGCGGCTCGACCCCGTCAAAGCCCTGCGGATGGGTTGAGGACGCGACAATGGCAACCGAGACGCCGGCGCTCTTCCTCTCCCAGATCGAGCGCTACTATCCCCAGTCCGACGGTCCGCTCGAGATCCTGCGCAAGGCCGATTTCGCGATCTGGCCGGGCGAGCTCGTCGCGCTGGTCGCCCCGAGCGGTACCGGCAAGTCGACCCTGCTGCACGTCGCCGGCCTGCTGGAGAGTCCCGATGGCGGCGAGGTCTTCATCGGCGGCGTGCCGACCTCGCAGCTCGACGACAAGGGCCTGACCCGGCTGCGGCGCACCGAGATCGGCTTCGTCTATCAGTTTCACCATCTCCTGCCGGAGTTCACCGCGCTGGAGAATGTCGTCCTGCCGCAGCGCATTCGCGGCCTCGGCAAGGCCGAGGCTGCATCGCGCGCGACCGAGCTGCTGAGCTTCCTTGGTCTGGGCGACCGGCTCGATCACCTGCCGGGCGAATTGTCGGGCGGCGAGCAACAGCGCGTCGCGATCGGCCGCGCCGTCGCCAATGCGCCGCGCGTGCTGCTGGCCGACGAGCCGACCGGCAATCTCGACCCGCACACTTCGCTGCACGTCTTCAACACGCTGGTGGCGCTGGCGCGTGCTTCGGGCCTCGCGGCGCTGATCGCGACGCATAATCTCGACCTCGCCTCCCGCATGGACCGCCAGGTCACGATCCGCGACGGGATGGTCGTGCCGCTCGGCTGAGATCTTGGCTCAGCCCCCGCCGCGGTCGTAGCACTCGGCGAAATAGAGCATGAAGGCGTCGACCAGCCCGTCCTCGTAAGGAGCGGTCTTCGCCTCCCAGCGCGCGACATAGGCGTCCCAGAGCTTGCCCTTGCGCGAGGAGAGCAGGCCGTCGAGCCCGCGCCCGACGTCGAGCCCTTCCGCGACCGCCTGCGGATCGAGGTCCTCGACCAGCATGCGCAGCGCGTGCTGCATCGCCGAATAGGTCTTGATCTGGTGGACCTTGAGGTCCCTGAAGCTTTCCTCGAACGCCTTCTGCGCATTGAGGTAGCCGCTCGTCGGCCGGCCGAAGATCAGCTTCAGCGCATCCTCGATCGTCGGCGAGAACTTCAGCGGGTTGTTGTCCTGCGCCTGGATCATCGTCTGGTTGGAGCTGCGCGCGATGCGCTTGCTCTCGGCCCGCGCCGCCAGCAGCGCCTTCAGCTCGATGGCGATCAGGCGCATCAGCGCGCCGGTCTGCTCGGCGAAGGCGCCGGGATCCTGCCAGGTCAGTTCCTCGACCGGCAGGCCCGCCCCACGCGCGAAGCGGGCGATGAACTCGGCCGCCGAGATCGACGGGCCGCCCGCTGGAGCGCCCATTGGCGGCGGGGGAGGTGGCGGCGGCGGCGCCATGGGCCGGGGCGGCGGGTCGTAAGGAGCGTCGAAACTCGGACGTGGTGGCGGCACGGCCGGCGCCTCGTCCCACGGATTGCCGACCGGCGCGGCCGAGGGGGGCCGGCGCGGCGTCGGGATCGGGGCGATCGGCTCGGGCTCGGGCACCGGCGGTGGCTGGTAGGGCGCCCAGG